>CAYZXQ010000028.1:0-15090 GCA_964482465.1 uncultured Nigerium sp.
TCCACAGCAACGATTCGAGTGTCGGGCTCGCGCATTGATCAGCGTTTCCCTAGGGAACCGCTGATTGATGCTGTTCTTGGCGTGGACGGGTCGGGCGAGATGAGCCGGAACCACTCGATTTTGGGCTCGTATTGACCATACGGGCCCAGATCGAGGGGGTTCGGATCGCTCGATCCGGGCCGCCGCAGCCAGAACATGATCGATCAGCGTTTCCCTAGGCGCGTTGGGTGGGTCACGCGGCGGGTGGTCCGTGGGATGGGCGTCCACGGCGTGGGCGGCGGGATCCCGCTGGTGATGCGCCGGGTGGTGTCGAGGTCGCTCTGGGGAGGGGTTGGGATCCCTGCTGCACGCGCCGGGGGCGGTGGGGCTGATGCCGTAGTCCCGTGGGTGACCCAGTCGACGGCGGTCGGTGTCGACGCCAGTGGCGTTCGAGCACGGGGGTCAGGGGGTAGCGATGCGTTGGGCTTCGACGATGCCGAGGTGCGTCTGCTTGTCGAGTGGTGTTTGTTCACGGGGGGTCAGGGGGTACCGATGGGTGCGTCACCTCAGTCCGTGGTGCGGCGTCGCTTCAGGGGTGGCCTTGGCCTCGGATGGTGGTTTCGGTGAGCGCGCTAGGCGGACGCCGGTTCGTGCCTCCTCCCAGTGGTGAGGGCAACGCGCTGGGGATATCGGTGTGGGGAGCGCGAGCTGTGGGGCCGTGTTTTCCACAGGTCCTTTCGGTGGGGCTGGGTGGGCGCGGGAGTCGGGCTAGACTCGGCGGGTCCTTGTTGACGATCCCGAGGTGGTGTGGTGACCCAGCAGATCGCCGGTACAGCGAGCCGGGCTATGTTTGACGTTCCCGAGTTTCCCGATGTGCAGCCGGACGCCCCCGACGACCTCTCCCCCACCGTTTCACGTGAAACGCCGACACTCCCGGCTCCGGACGCCCCCCGCATCATCGTCATCGCCAACCAGAAGGGCGGCGTGGGGAAGACCACCACCGCCGTCAATATCGCGGCGGGGTTGGCCCTCGGCGGGTTGAAGGTCCTGCTGATCGACACCGACCCCCAAGGCAACGCTTCCACCGCCCTCGGCGTGGACCACTCCGAGGGAACCCCCGGCACCTACGAGGTCCTGGTCGACCAAGTGCCCATCATCGACGTCGTTCAGAAGTGCCCCGACGTCCCCGGACTCTGGGTCCTGCCCGCGAGCATCGACCTCGCCGGCGCCGAGATTGGGCTGGTCGCCACCGTTTCACGTGAAATGCGGATGCGGCAGGCGCTCGACGCCTTCTTCGACCACTACTTCGTGGACTACGTCATCATCGACTGCCCACCATCCCTCGGGCTCCTGACCCTCAACGCCCTCGTCGCTGCCCGCGAGATCATGATCCCCATCCAGTGCGAGTACTACGCGTTGGAGGGAGTCACCCAACTCCTCCGCACCATCAACCTCGTCAAGGGCCGCCTTAACGACAACCTGGCCCTGTCGACCGTGCTCCTCACGATGTACGACGCACGAACCAACCTCTCCTCTCAGGTGGCCGCCGAAGTCCGCAAGCACTTCCCTGCGGAGACCCTCAACACCACCATCCCGCGTTCGGTGCGCGTGGCCGAAGCCCCGAGCTACGGCCAAACCGTCATCAGTTACCATCTCGCGTCTGCGGGAGCGCAGGCCTACCTGCACGCCGCCGAGGAAATCGCCCACCGTTCCCAGCCCGCCTACTAGGAGGAACCATGCCCGCACCGAAGCACACTGGACTGGGACGCGGCCTCGGCGACCTCATCCGACCGACAGGACCCATGGCGTCCGCGACCGAAGCCGACCTCACCCCAGCCCCGGCGGGAAGCAGCTTCGCCGAACTCCCGGTCGCCGACATCCGCCCGAACCCCAAGCAGCCCCGCCAGGTCTTCGACGAGGACGACCTCGCCGAGTTGGTCGACTCCATCCGCGAAGTGGGCCTGCTCCAGCCGGTGGTCGTTCGTCCGCTCGATCGGGGCTACGAACTCGTGATGGGCGAGCGCCGACTGCGCGCGACCAAGGCAGCCGGGCTCTCGACCATTCCCGCGATCGTGCGTCCCACCGAAGAAGCCGACCTCCTCCGCGATGCCCTCCTGGAGAACCTCCACCGCGCCCAACTGAATCCGCTGGAGGAGGCGGCCGCCTACCAGCAACTCCTGGAGGACTTCGGCTGCACGCAGGAAGAGCTGGCGCGGCGGATCAAGCGGTCCCGACCGCAGATCTCGAACACCATTCGGCTCCTGCGCCTGCCCGCCCCCGTCCAGCGGCGCGTCGCCGCCGGGGTGCTCTCCGCAGGGCACGCCCGGGCGATCCTGGTGCTGGAAGACCCGGTGGCGCAAGAGCGCCTCGCCCAGCGCATCGTCGCTGAGGGGCTCAGTGTCCGCGCGGTTGAGGAACTCGTCGCCGTGGGGGACCGAGGCGCCCGCCGCCCTGTCGTCCGGACGCCCCGCACCCAGCCCCCACGGGCCCAGGAACTTGCCCGCACCCTCACCGACGTGCTCGACACCCGGGTCAACGTCGCCATCGGTCGCAACAAGGGGAAGATCACCATCGAGTTCGCTGGCCAGGACGACCTCGACCGGATCCTCGCCGTCCTCCGCGCCGGGGTGGACACAACCACTGATCACTAGATCGACAAATATGCATCTCAGCAAAGAGGCATCTTGACCACCTCGCAACCCATCCTCCCGGCCGCCCTGACCTTGCCGGGGGCCTGGGTGCGGCTGGATCCTCTCGCCGCCACGGACGTACCCGCCCTGGCGTCCTTGCTCCGGGAGCCGGCCCTCTACGGCTACGGTCCGCTCTGGTTCCCGATCCCGGAGTCCGCGGCTGCCGCTGTGGCCCTGGCGTCCGACGCCTTCGTCGCCCGGCAAGCCCCCAGCACCGGGCGCGGTGACGGCCGCCTCACCTTCGCGGTGCGTCTGGCCGACGCGTCCCCCCTCGGCCCGGCAGAGGCCTTGGTCGGCACGTCCTCTCTGTCCGAGATCGACCTGGCCAACCAGAAGATCCACCTGGGAGGCACCCTCTACCACCCCTCGGTCTGGGGCAGCGTGGTGAACGGCGAAACCAAGCTCCTCCTCCTCGAAGCGTGCTTCGAGCGCTGGGGGTTCGGCCGCGTGAAGCTACAGACCGATGCCCGCAACGCACGCTCCCGGGCAGCCATCGCCGCACTCGGAGCACAACCCGAGGGCATCCTGCGCCGGGAATCCCGACGCGGCCACGGTACCTTCCGGGACGTCGCCGTCTTCAGCGTCCTGCGTGACGAATGGCCGGCCGTCCGCGAGCGGCTTCGCGCCCGCATCGATGCGCGTCGCCCCCGCACCTAAGGATCCTTCCCGCGTCCAGCCGCCGCCTCCACGTGGCGCCGGACGCAGCGACCCTACGCCTCCGGGTCGATCCGGCTGTCCGGGGTGAGGGGCGTCTCGTCGGAGGCGCGCGGCTCGACTGCCGCCGCCTGCCTCCATTGGCTGCTCTCGCGGACGGCGAAAATGCGCGCCCGGACGTCCTTCGTGGCGAAGTGTTCGGCCACGAACGACATGAACGGCACCGTGCCGCCGAGCGCAATGAGCAGCAACCGGACCCACGGCCAGCTCACCTTGCGGCCGAGGTTGTACGCCGAGATCAGCAGAATCATGTACAGCCACCCGTGCGCCACGCCGACGACCGTCACGATCTGGGTCCCGAGCGGCCCCCACTGGTCGCCGCCCACGTACTTCAACGGCATGCCGACGAGCGTGAGCACGATCAGGAACACCCCCACGATCCACGCCATCACGCGATAGAAGGTGAGTGCCTTGCGGATGCCGGGGATGTCCTCGACGTCGAAGTCCATCAACTGTCCTTTCCTGTGGCGGGCCTGAGTTCCGCCCGCGCGGCGTCCTCGGACGCCTTCCTCTCCTTGGCCCCTTGGGCCCGTGCAAACACCAGGGACATGCCCAGCCCGAACGCACCGAACACCCACCACTGCAACGCGTACCCGCCGTTTTGCAGCGAGCCTTCGCCCTCGGGCAGCGTGACCGCAGCCTTCGTGAGGCCGTACGCCGCGGCGTCCGCATCATTCAACGTGACGAACCCGGGGACCAGATGCTCGGGCCACCGCTGGGCGAGCAGCGGCATCCGGACGGACCCGATCTGGTCGGCGGCCACCGCGACGTCCGACTCGCCCTCGCCCGGCAGGAACAGCCCCGTCTGGGTGCGCTGACCGGGAGGCAGCGGCGGGACGCCGAGGCCGCGGCCCGCGTGCCCCCGCACCACCGGCACCACGCGTCCGTCCGCGAGCCGGAACCCACTGAGCACGCGGACGCCGCTGGCGTCCTGGATCGTCAACTCCCGCCCGGGGACGTACTCACCCACGACCGTCACCTGCTTGCCGTAGATGTCGCCGACCTTGCCGTCCGCGGCGACGTAGTCGAGCAGTGGGACGGGCGGCTGCTCCGCGCGCGCCTGGACGGTCCGATTACCCTTGTCCACGAACACCTGGGCTTGCCAGAGCCCGAGCACCCCGCAGACCGCGGCGAGGACCAGCCCCACGGCGATCGTCGCCACCTGCTTCGCTCGGGTGTTCACCGTCCTATAGTCCCATCACGAGTAGAACCCCGGCCACAAGGAGCGACATGCGCGCCGTGCACCCCGCAGACGGAGCGGCCCTGCGCAACCTCGCGTGCCCGGTGTGTGGCCGGACGCCGGCGTCCGCGACCTTGGGATTCACGGTGGTCCGGGACAAGACCGTGGTCGGCTTCGTCGCCCTCGCCGTCCCGGACGCCGACGCTGTCTATCCGCCCGGGACGATGCTGGTCGAGCAACTGTGGGTCCATCCCGACGACGTCGGCGAGCTCATCGGGACGCAACTCGTACACCGGGCCGCCTCCGCGCTCCAGGCGCGCCGGATGCGGCGCCTCGTCGCGCGAGGCACGCGGCGGACGTCCGACTGCGGGCACCTGCCCGGCGACTGGCTGGATCGTGTCGGCTTCGTCGAGCACGTGCGCGGAGTGGAGTGGCGCCTCGACCTGCGTCGGACGGCCCCGGTGACGGACGCCCTTCGTGCGGCCTGGGGGTCGGTGGCCCGCGGCGTCCGGACCCAGCGTCCAGCCCCGGCGAGCCGGATGCGCTGGCGTCCGGCCCCCTAGGGAACCGCTGATCGATCATTGTCTGGCTACGGCGGCCCGGATCGAGCGATCCGCACCCCCTCGATCTGGACCCGTATGGTCCATACGAGCCCACGATCGAGTGGTTCCAGCTCATCTCGCCCGACCCGTCCTCGCCAAGAGCAGCATCAATCAGCGGTGCCCTAGACGGCCGAACGCCCGCCGGCTGAAGCCGACGGGCGTCCGGGACGAGCGGTCAGCGATCGCCGATGCCCTTGTAGTCGCGCTCGGCGGCCCCGACGTAGATCTGCCGCGGACGGCCGATCTTGGTGGTGGGGTCCTTGATCATCTCGCGCCACTGGGCGATCCAGCCCGGCAGGCGACCGATGGCGAACAGGACGGTGAACATGTCGACCGGGAAGCCCATCGCGCGGTAGATGAGGCCCGTGTAGAAGTCGACGTTCGGGTACAGCTTGCGCTGGATGAAGTAGTCGTCGCTCAGGGCGGCCTCTTCGAGCTCCATGGCGATGTCGAGCAGGCGGTCGTTGCCTTCGCGCTTGCGGAGGATGGCGTCGGCGTGCTTCTTGATGATGGCGGCGCGCGGGTCGTAGTTCTTGTAGACCCGGTGGCCGAAGCCCATCAGGCGCTCGTTGGAGTTCTTGTCCTTGACGCGGGCCACGTAGTCCTTGACGGAGATGCCGCGGTCGGCGATGTCGTCGAGCATCTCGAGGACGGCCTGGTTGGCGCCGCCGTGCAGCGGGCCGTACAGGGCGTTGATGCCCGAGGAGATGGACTGGTAGAGGTTGGTCTGGGCCGAGCCGACCATGCGTACCGTCGACGTGGAGCAGTTCTGCTCGTGGTCGGCGTGCAGGATGAGTAGCACGTCCATGGCCTTGGTGATCTCGTCGTCGAACTCGTACGGGTGCGTCACGCCGCCGAACGACATGCGGAGGAAGTTCTCCACGTAGGACAGCGAGTAGTCGGGGAAGAGGGTCGGCTGGCCGATGGAGTTCTTGTAGCCGTAGGCCGCCAGGGTCGGCAGCTTGGCCATGAGGCGGTGGGTGGCGGCGTCGATGCGCTCGTCATCGAAACCGATGGTGTCGGGGGAGAACAGGCCGAGGGCGGTGACGCCGGCGGACAGAACGGGCATCGGGTGCGACTTGCGCGGGAAGGTGCGGAACATCTCGCGGATGCGCTCGTCGATGACCATGTGGTTGGCGACCTTCTCGGTGAAGTCGGCCAGCTGCTCCTTGGTCGGGAGCTCGCCGTAGAGCACCAGGTACGAGGTCTCCAGGAACGTCGACTTGTCGGCGAGCTGCTCGATCGGGTACCCGCGGTAGCGCAGGATGCCCTTGTCGCCGTCGATGAACGTGATCGCCGACTTGCAGACCGCGGTGTTCGCGAAGCCGATGTCGAAGGTCGTCTCGCCCGTCTGCGCCATCAGCTTGCCGATGTCGAAGCCGTTGTTACCTTCCGTGGCCGCGACGAACGGCAGCTCGACGGTCTTGTCAGAGATCGTGAGGTTGGCTGGGGTCGTCATTGAACTCCTCCTCTTTGAAGTAAGCCCTGCTCAGCCGCAACCCTACCTTGGGGACCCATCGCGGGTGTATACCCCATATCCAGGAAGAAACACGTTCTTTCCATGTCGTGCAGTTGAAGTGTGAATCACTTTTCGCGGAGGTGCGGCGCCTGGGGTGACGCGAGCAACGCCGCTCGCCGCCGCGGGACTACTGCGGACGGGACACGCCGTCGGTCCGTCGGCTCTTGTATGGGTGGACGCGACGGCGGTCGTGGCGGGGACGTGGGGGTCCCGGCCTGGTCGCGAAGGTGATCGTGCGGGGACGCGGGGTCCCGGCCTGGTCCCGAAGGTGATCGTCCGGGGACGCGGGGTTCCCGGCCTGGTCCCGAAGGTGGTCGTGCGGGGACGTGGGGGTCCAGTCGTGGCGGGGACGTGGGGGTCCCGGCGTGGTCGCGAAGGTAGTCGTGCGGGACGCGAGGGCTGTGCCGGACGCGCGGGTCCCCGCCCGGTCGCGGGGCGGTCGCGGATTCGGTGGTGGGGCGCGACGCGGGCACGGACCTGGCCGGGCCCAGCTCCGCTCCCGGGCCGGGTGAGTTCTTGGACGCCGTGCTGATACCCAGGCGGCCGGGCCCGGGAGCTCCCGGTCGTGGGTGGGCTTGGGGGCGTGACGCAGGCGCGCACCGGGCACGTGCCGCGTCCGCTCGCCGGTGGGTTACGCAACGCGACCCTGGCCCTCACGCGGCCGGACCGGCGGCGTCCGCGGACGTTTGCGGTTGTGGCGACGCTGACCGGGACTACCCACGCGTCGCAGTGGCCGTCGACAGCCGACCACGCGCCGGCGACTGGGCGGGTTTCGGATGGTCCCGCGTCGGGAACCGGACATCCCGGACACCTCGGCCACGGGACCCGCGCCTGTCCGCGCGTCGCCGCGTGCGGCGCGGGTCGTGAAATCCGCGAGCGCTCCTCGGCGCCGACTCGGCGGGGTCCAGACAGCGCGCAGCGCGTGCGTGTTCAGGCGGTCGGCAACCCGGCTTCGGCGACGGCGTCCGCGAACGCCGCCTGGGTCGCGGCGACGACGTGATCGATCTGGGCGTCGTCGATGACGAGCGGGGGAGCGAACCGGATGGTCTGACCGTGGGTGTCCTTGGCGAGGACGCCGCGCTCCAGCAGGCGGTAGCAGAGCTGGCGGGCGGTTCCGACGGCGGGATCGACGTCGAGGCCCAGCCACAGGCCGACCTGGCGGACCGCCGTCAACCAGCCCCGTTCGACCAGGGGTGCGAACCCGGCGGCGAGCTTGGCGCCCTGGATGCGGGAGCGCTCCTGGAATTCGCCCTCCGCCAGCATCGCGATCACTTCGCTGCCGATCGCGCACGCGAGGGGGTTTCCGCCGAAGGTGGACCCGTGCTGTCCGGGCTTGAAGAGGCCGAGGACGTCGGCGTCCGCCACCACCGCCGACAGCGGCATGATGCCGCCGCCGAGCGCCTTGCCGAGGATGTAGACGTCGGGAACGACGCCTTCGAGGTCGCACGCGAACGTGGCGCCGGCGCGGCCGAGGCCGGACTGGATCTCGTCGGCGAGCATCAGGACGTTGCGGCGGCGCGTGAGTTCGCGCAGTGCGCGGATGAAGCCCGCGGGCGGCGTCACCACGCCGGCCTCGCCCTGGATCGGCTCGAATAGGACTCCGACCGTGTGCTCGTCGATGGCGGCCTCGACGGCGGCCAGGTCGCCGTAGGGCACGGACCGGAAGCCGGGGGTGTAGGGCGCGAAGCTCGCGCGGGCGTCCGGGTCGTTGCTGAAGGAGATGACGGTGACGGTCCGGCCGTGGAAGTTGCCGTCCATGACGACGATGTTGGCCAAGCCCTCGGGCACGCCCTTGGCCTCGTAGCCCCACTTGCGGGCCGCCTTGATGGCCGTCTCGACCGCCTCGGCGCCGGTGTTCATGGGCAGCACCATGTCCTTGCCGCAGAGCCGGGCGAGGGCTTCGACGAACGGCCCGAAGGGCTCGGAGTAGAACGCACGCGACGTCAGCGTCAGGCGCTGGAGTTGCTCGGTGGCGACGGCCAGCAGGCGGGGATTGCCGTGGCCGAAGTTCACCGCCGAGTACGCGGCGAGGCAGTCGACGTAGTCGCGGCCGTCCAGATCGGTGACCGAGGCGCCCTCGCCCGATGCGATGACGACGGGCAGGGGAGAGTAGGTGCGGGCGCCGAAGGTCTCGACCTGGTCGATGGCGAGCTGTTGGCGCGGCGAGACGGTGTACGTCATTGTTCCTCCCCTGGATCCGGAGCATTCATGCTACCGAGGCGGCGTCCGCGGAATCTACGCCCATTGCCGCGTTGAGACACAAGATCGTCCGGCCTACTTGACGATTCGCAATACCTTTCGCAACGACAGCTTGGCGTCGTAGGAGATCGACCCCTGCGCGAAGAGCCGGACGCCCGCCCAGAGGAACAGCGTGCCGGACGCGAAGATGACCACCAACGCAGCCACGGCCTCGAGGGGCCCCAGCGAGCCGGTCGCGTTGCGCAGGAGCGCCGTGACCGGAGCGGTGAGCGGGAAGAACGTCAACACGCGTGACGCCACGGACTCGGGCTGGGCCACGATGAGCGCGAACGTGTACAGCGGGACGAACATCGCGATCAGGACGACGCTGAACGCGCCGGCGGCGTCCTTGGCCGTCGGCATGATCGACCCGATGGCCACGAGGAGGCCCGTGAACATCAGGAATCCGCCCAGGAACAGCAGCGCGGCGATGGCGATGGGCACCGGCGCCACGGTGAGCTGACCCGCCGAGAACGAGAAGCCGCCGTCTTCGGGGGTGGCGGACGCCGCGGCGTCCGGACCCGGAATCACCGCCTGCAGCACCGCCAAAGGCCCCATGAAGACCGCCAACTGGACGAACCCCACCAGCACGAGCGCCACCACCTTGCCGACGATCAGCGACGTGGGGTGGATCGTCGTCAAGATCATCTCGGTGACCCGATTCTCCTTTTCTTCCACGGTGATGTTGAGCATCTGGCTGCCCAACATGAGGACGGTCATGTAGAGCAGCACCAAGAACAGCCCCGGCAGGATCACCCCGCCCCATCCGGGGGTCTGGACGCCGTCCTTCCAGGTGGACGCCTCCAGCGGCGGCGCGGCGGTGGCCAACGCGCGGACGCCCGGATCGTCGATGCGCGACAGCGCCGACTCGTGCAGCAGGGTCACGGCGATGTGGGTGTAGCGGCCGCTGTCGGTGAGGCCGATGTCGCGTCCGAGGACCGTCACCGGCTCGCGGCGGGGATCCGCGGGATAGCCGATGAAGAGCTCCGCTTTGCCTTGCCGGACGGCTTCGGCGTCCGCGACCGGATCGGTGGACAGGCGCCCGCCCAGCGTGGCGGCGATGTCCGGCCGGACGACGCCCGAGGCGTCGCTGTAGGTGAACGCGACGGTCTGGCTGCGGCTGGCCGTCTCGGACTCGGCGGCCACGGTGCCGCTCACGAGGCTGAGGGCGAAGACGAAGATCATGAGCAGCGGCACCGACACGGTGGCCACCCAGAACTGCGGTTTGAGCAGCGTGCGGCGCAGCTCGTAGGAGATGACGGTGGCGAGGTTGTGGCGCATCACGCCTCCTTCGTGGGGGTGCCGTACACGCGGAGGAAGACCTCTTCGAGGCTGATCCGGCTGGAGTCGAACGAGCGGATGTCGACGCCGGCGTCCACCAACCGACGCAACACGTCGGCGGGGGTGAGGGACGGCGCGACCTCCAACTCGGCGTAGTTGCGCTCCTGGACGACAGGACGCCAGCCCTCCGAGGCGGGCAGGTCGCCCGAGTACGTGAGGCGGACGGTCTTGCCGCCGTAGGCGTCCTGGACCTCGGGGATGGTGCCGTACGCCTCGGCGCGGCCGTCCTTGAGGAGGAGGATGCGGTCGCAGAGCCGCTCGACCTCTTCCATCTGGTGGGTGACGAGGACGACCGTGGCGCCGGCGCGGCGCTGGTCGTCGATCAGATCGAGCAGGAGGCGGCGGTTGACGGGGTCGAAGCCCTTGGTGGGCTCGTCGAGGATGAGGATCGTGGGGTTGTTCATGATCGTCACCCCGAGCTGCACCTTCTGCTGCTGGCCGCCGGACAGCTTGTCGAGGCGGGTTTTCGCCTTATCGCCCAGGCCGACGCGCTCGAGGAAGAACTGCGACCACATCGAGGCGTCCGCGCGGGACATGCCCTTGAGGCGTCCGAAGTAGGTCATGACGTCGAGGACGCGGTCTTTCTTGTAGAGGCCGCGCTCCTCGGGAAGGTAGCCGAGCGGCGAGTTGTGCGCGGGGTCGAACGGGCGTCCTTCGACAAGGAGCCGTCCGGACGTCGCGGTGTAGATGCCGAGCAGGGCCCGCAGCGTGGTGGTCTTACCCGAACCGTTCGCGCCGAGCAGCCCGAACGTCTCGCCGGGGCGCACGTCGAACGTGAGGCCGTCGACGACGGTCTTGTCGCCGAAGCGCATCGTGAAGTCGTCCACCTCGATGACCGGAGCGTCGGCCGACGGGGTGGCGAGGGGCGAGGAGACAGCCATGCGGACATCGTGACATCCCGCGGTGACAGTTCCCGTCGCTGGACGCGGCATCGACCTCCGTCGACGCGGCTCTGGCCGGGAGTCGGCGCGGACGCCGCGGGCGGCGGACGGGCGAGGGGTGGTTCGCACGCTGGGCAGTCCGTGGTGAGTGTCGGCGTCCGCCACTAGCCTGACCCCCGAGCGAAAGGCGGACACGATGTCCTTGTTCTCCGAGGTCCAGCAGGCACCGGCGGATCCGATCCTCGGCCTGACCGAGCAGTTCAACGCCGACCCCAACCCGGCCAAGGTCAACTTGGGTGTGGGCGTCTACCAGGACGCAACCGGCAAGCTGCCCCTGCTCGCCTGCGTCGAGGCGGCGGAGAAGAAGCTCGCTGCGGAGGCCAAGGCGAAGGGCTATCTGCCGATCGACGGGCTGGCGACCTACGACGCGGACGTCCGCGGGCTCGTCTTCGGCGCCGACTCGGCGGCGGTAGCGGCGGGGCGGGTCATCACCGTCCAGGCGCTCGGCGGCACCGGCGCCCTCAAGCTTGGCGCCGACTTCCTGCGCCAGGTCGAGCCGGACGCCGCGGTGCTCATCAGCCGGCCCTCCTGGGAGAATCACCGCGCGCTGTTTGCCCGCGCCGGCTTCACGGTGGGCGAGTACCGCTACTACGACCCCGAGGCGCGCGACGTCGACCTCGAGGGCATGCTGGCCGACCTGAAGGCCGCCGCCCCCGGGACGATCGTCGTCCTGCACGCCTGCTGCCACAACCCGACCGGCTACGACCTCGACGACGAGGCGTGGGGCCGCGTGCTCGACGCCGTAGTCGAGGGTCGGCTGGTGCCGTTCCTCGACATGGCCTACCAGGGCTTCGCGCAGGGCATCGAGGCGGACGGCCGCATCGTCCGGCGGTTCGCGGACGCCGTGGACACCCTGTTCGTGTCCACCTCGTTCAGCAAGTCCTTCTCGCTGTACGGCGAGCGGGTGGGTGCGCTGTCGATCCTGTGCGCGGACGCCGCGGAGGCCAAGCGGGTGCTCTCGCAGGTCAAGATCGTGATCCGCACCAACTACTCCAACCCGCCGACCCACGGTGCGCTGCTGGCCGCGACGGTCCTGGCCGATCCCGACCTGCGCGCCCAGTGGGAGGCCGAGTTGAGCGGGATGCGCGAGCGCATCAAGGAGATGCGGGGGGCATTGGTCCAAGGGTTGGCGGACGCCGGGGTCACCGGCTTCGACCACATCACCCGGCAGGTGGGCATGTTCAGCTTCTCGGGGCTGACCAAGGAGCAGATGGTCCGGCTGCGCTCGGAGTTCGGCGTCTACGGCACCGACACCGGCCGCATCTGCGTGGCGGCGCTGAACCCGAAGAACATCGCGTACGTCGCGGCGTCCGTGGCGGCGGTCCTGGCCGACTGACGCCCGCGGCGTCCGGACGCCGGGGGTTGGTCCGCCGGCCGGCTGGCGGCGCGGGTGCTCGTCGGCGTTCGCGACGGGGCCGCTGGCTGAGGTGGATCCGGGGCGTCCGCGACCTCGCGAGCGGACGTGGGCGCAGGCGTCCGTAGCGAGGGACGGGTCAGGCGAGGCCCAGGTACTCCTCGAGGGTCATGGTGGAGCGGGGGCCGAAGCGGACGGAGATGTCGGTCCCGACATAGCGCAGGTGCCAGGGCTCGTAGGCGTAGCCCGTGACGTCGGTGCGGCCGTCGGGGTAGCGGATGATGAAGCCGTACTCCCACGCGTGGTCGGCGAGCCAGGCGGCCTGCTTGGTCTTGGCGAAGGAGTAGCCGCGGACGCGACCGTCCCAGAGGTCGACGCCCAGGCCGGTCTGGTGTTCGGACTTGCCGGCCTCGGCGAAGTACTGGCGCGCGACCCCCGGCTGGGCCTTGAGTTCGCGCGTGAAGATCGCGCCCTGCTCGGCGTAGCTGCGGTAGGCGCTTCGGATGACGAGCGTCACCCCCTCGCGCTTGGCGTCGGCCATGAGGCGGGTGAGCGCGGTCATGAGGTCGGGGTGGAGCCCGCGCGGCTGATGGGACCACGGCGGGACGTACGCGGCGGTCAGCGGATGCTGCCGGTTCACAACGAGGACGCCGTCGACCGAGAACGGTCCGCCGTCCTGGGCAGGAACGACGACGGGCGGGGCGACAATCCGGGGATCGCCGTGGGGCTGGAACGCGGCGGCTGCGGTGACGACCGGAGCGGCGTCCGGCGCCGCTGGCGCGGCACAGGACGCCAGGGCCAAGGCGCAGCAGGTGACGAGCGCCGCAAGGGGGAAGAGAGGCTTCATCGGGACCCACCCTAGGGCCCGGGTGCTCACATTTCGTCGAGCGGCTCGTATCCCTGCGGGTCGCGTGTCGTGGTGGGTTCGTGGTGGGTCGCGCGGAGGTGCCACTGCCACAACAGCAGCGCCACGATCATGAGCAGGAGGGCGCCGAGGGCGAGGTGCCACAGTTCGGTCCCGAGGGCGGGGGCGAGGAACGCCGCGATCAGCGCGTTGGCGACGAGGGAGAAGAAGCTCTGGACCGACGCGGCGGCGCCGCGGACGTGGGGGAACTCATCGAGCATCGCCAAGGTCAGGATCGGGAACGCGATGGCGACGCCGAATGAGAAGAAGGGGAGGGCGGCGACGGCCCAGGGGAGCCCCTGCGTGGCGGGGGAGAGCGCGAAGGCGAGGTTGACGGTGCCGCCGAGGAGGCTGATGGCGTAGCCGACGTTGGCGAGGCGGCGGGCGGGGATATGAGCGAGGCGTCCGCTGACCCACGACCCGACGACCATCCCGGAGATGAGGGGAATGAAGAGGAGCCCGAAATCGCCCGATCCCGCGTGGAGGAGGTCGAACATGATGATCGGCGCCGCGCTGATGTAGAGGAACATGCCGGCGAAGTTGAAGGTGCTTGCCAGCGCGAGGCGGAAGCCGGTGGGGTGGGAGGCGACGGTCCAGAGGTTGCGGCCGAGGGTGCCGACGTCCAGCGGCGAGCGCTTCTCGGTCGGGTGGGTTTCGGGGAGCAGGAGGGCGGCCGCGGCGAAGAGGGCGATGCCGTAGGCGGTCAGGAACCAGAAGATGCCGCGCCAGTGGGTGACGTGCAGGAGCGCGCCGCCGAGGACGGGGGCGATGGCGGGTCCGAGGCCGAAGATCATCGAGATGGTCGCCATCATCTTCTGGGCACGCTCACCGTCGTACAGGTCGCGGACCACCGCCCGGCTGACGATCTGGCCCGCGCCGGCGCTCGCGCCCTGGACCGCGCGCGCGACGAGCAGGATGCCGAGGCTGGGCGCGAAGGCCGCCGCCACGCTGGCGAGGGTGTAGAACCCGATCCCGACCAGGACGACGCGCTTGCGGCCGACGGCATCGGAGATCGGTCCGTGGAAGAGGCTCATGCCCGCGAACGCCAACAGGTAGACGCTGATGAGTTGCTGCAGCGACACCGCCGGGACGGCGAGGTCGAGGGCCATCTCTTCGAAGGCAGGAAACACCGTGTCGATCGAGAAGGGCCCGATCATGCCGAGGGCGGCCAGAATGACGACGATCACGGGCTCGGCGGGCTTCTTCACCCGCACAGTGTGCACCCGTGGGGTCGATCCCGGGGGTCCGGGAGGGGGCCCGGTCGCGTGGAGGCCTTTTCCCGCTTTTCGATGTCGCTGCAATCGATTGATCGGCGTGGCTGGGGCAACGAGAAGCGGAAAACGGCCTTTGCCGGCCGGTGACCGGCCGAGGGGCGCGCGGGAACGGTCGGGAAACGCGGCCCGGGGACCGCGGACAAGCGGGAACGCGCGGGGGAACGGCCGCGGATTGGGACGTTCCCGGGGCGATGGGTAGCCTGCCGCGTATGCAAGGTCAGGGCGGACATCCCGGGGGGAACTCAGACGGCCACGGCGCGGCGGGCCTCAGCGGGCACGTCGCGCGAGGTGCGGGCGCTGGTGATCCGGGCGGTCACGGCGGGAGCGTTGATCCCGGTCGTGACGGGGGCGGCG
>CAYZXQ010000028.1:15190-19981 GCA_964482465.1 uncultured Nigerium sp.
GGCGGCGGGCACCCGGGATCCGTGCACGGGGCGTCGCGGGCGAACCTCGACTTCGACTCGGCTCCCTTCATCGCCATCTGGGAGACCACCCAGGCGTGCGACCTGGCGTGCAAGCACTGCCGCGCGGACGCCCAGCCCCTGCGCGACCCGCGGGAGCTGACGACCGCGGAGGCCAAGGCGCTCATGGACCGCCTCCGCGAGTTCGGACCGATCGTCTTCGTGTTCTCCGGAGGCGACTGCTTCAAGCGGCCGGACATCGTCGAACTCGTCGAGTACGGCGCCAACCTCGGCCTGCGGATGGGCATCACGCCGGCCACCACCTCACTGGCCACCAAGGAGCTCCTCGCCCAACTCAAGGACGTCGGCCTCACCCGCGTCGCCATCAGCCTCGACGGCAGCAACGCCGACCTGCACGACGAGTTCCGCCGCGTGAAGGGCAGCTTCGACAACGGTCTGCGCATCCTCCGGCAGGCCCAGGAGGTGGGCCTCACCACCCAGGTCAACACGGTGATCCGCAAGGCCAACATCTCCGACATGGACGCCATGACCGAGCTGATGACGACGCTCGGGGTGGTGTTCTGGGAGGTGTTCTTCCTGGTGCCCATGGGACGCGCGAAGGCCGAGGATGTGGCGTCCGCGGACGAGTTCGAGGCGGTCTTCCACCAGCTCTACGAGCTGTCCAAGACCGCGCCGTTCGATATCAAGGCGACCGCGGCGCCGCAGTACAGCCGGCTCGTCATGCAGCGTAAGCGCGAGGAGGTGAAGGCCGGGGCCGACGAGGACGTCCGCGAGGTCATGACCCGCGGCATGCACTACTCGCAGCGCGACGGCATCGGTCGCGCCCGGAACGTCAACGACGGCGACGGGTTCGTGTTCATCAGCCATACCGGCGAGGTAATGCCGTCGGGGTTCCTGCCGATCCCGTGCGGCAACATCCGGGACGCCGACATCATCGACATCTACCGCAATTCCCCCGTCTTCAAGGAGCTTCGCGACCGGTCGCTGCTCAAGGGCAAGTGCGGGGTGTGCGGTTACCGCTCGGCGTGCGGCGGGTCGCGCGCCCGCGCCTACGCCATGACCGGCGACTACCTGGCCGCTGAGCCCTTCTGCTCGCACGAGCCGCAGCACGAGCCCTCCCGCTGACGGACGCCGCGGCGTCCGGCCTGGTCACGGCATCCGGACGCCGTCGGTGGCGGCGGCGAACGGCAGCGCCGCATAGGGCGGATAGTGGTCGCGGACGGCCTGGAGCTCCGCCAGGACGGCGGGGTCGCGCAGGGCCTGGGCGAGCAGCGCCCAGCGCCGCCGGCGGACGACCAACCCCGGCACCGCCAGCGCCACGACCGCGAGCCACACCGGCGTCCCGAGCTGGATCATCATCCAGGGGTTGGGCGCGCCGGAGGCGCCGAGAATCACGGTGAGCCCGAGGACGATGGCCCCGACGATGCCGATCGAGACCCACGCGCTGGCGTCCGACGCCATCCCGCGCGCACTCGGGGGTGCCGACTCGCGGGCCACGGGACGCCGCGCGAGCGACCGCCGGTGCAGCAGGTCCGTGACGAGCACGATGACCCCCAGGACGACCGCCACGACGGGGGCCACGACAGCCGCCGGATCGCGGATCGCGAGTGGGACTCCGATCCCGACAAGCGCGAGCACGGCGAGCAGCACGCCGTTGGTCGCCCGGACCGTGCGGCGCCAGGCGAGGTGATTCGCCACGTTCTCGAGGTAGGACCGGGGCGCCTGAGGATTCTGTCCCCGGCTCATCGGGCAAGCGCCTCCAGGACGTGGCCCCAGATCTCGTACGGCGTCCCCGAGGTGGCGAGCAGTGTGGCGCCGATGCGCCAGGTGTCGGCGTCCTGGATCTCGAAGCGGGCGGTCCGTTCGGTGTCCGCGGACAGTTGCCGGATGCGGACGCCCAACGGCTTGCGGTACGTCGTGTCGGCCGCGAAGCTCTCGGCCAGCACGCGAGGAACGTCCGTGAGGGGACCGGTGGGGTCGATGGGGCGCACCTCGTGGACCCCCGTGGGCATGATGACCACCATCAGGCGGGCGTCCGGGCTTGCCACGACCACCACAGCGGTCTGGACGTCGGGGCCGTCCACAGTGGTGACGAGCCATTCGGTCGCGCTGCCGACAATGGCCGCAATCACCTGGGCTGGTCCCTGTGGGCTGAAGCGGTCTCCCTCCAGCACGCCCAGTTCCCGGACGAGGAGCGTCTGCATGCCCGCACGATCGATCTCGCCGTTGGCGAGTTGCGGCTCCAGGCCGAGCACGTGCGCCGTGCGGGTGGCGGCCGCGTTGTTGGTCAGCAGCAACAGCGTGACGAGTTCGGCTTCGGTGATGCGCAGCGTCGCAGTGTCGTCGGTCACGGGTCTTCCTTTCGTCGCCCTCAGGCTAGTGCGGGGTGGAGATCAGCCGAAGAGGGAATGCCACACGCTCGACACTCCGTCGGCGATGGCTTTCGTGACCGGCTTGCCCCCTGTGAGCTGTTGGGCCGCGCCCCAGCCGATCGACAGGACCGTCCCCGCGATGCCTACCGGACCGGGCACGAGCGACATGACCGCGAGCCCGGTGGAGATGGCACCGTCCGCGACGGCCCAGCCAGCATCAGGGCCACCACACGCACCCGCTTGCCACATCTGCACCAGGCCCGCCCCGACGCCCAGATACCCAAACCCGCGCGCCACGCCGTGCGCCGCGTAGAGCGCCTGTCCGGTCTTGCCGAACTTCGCCGACTCGTAGAGCATGCCGGTCGCCTCGTCCAGCCAGCCGGGAGCCTGTGTCGGGTAACCCATCTTCGTCAGCGCCCACAGCCCGGGCCCGCCGTCGGCTCCGGCCTTGAAGGCGCCCGCGGCGAGGAGCGAGTCGAGCTTGATCCCGGTGAGGCCGACGGCCGCGCTCGTCGCCAGCCAACCGGGCGATCCAAAGAAGCTGTTGAACGCGGCCGGAACGCCGTTTCGGCACTGAGCACCCGTCCCGTTGCCTCCGGTGCTCGGACCGCCGCTGGAGCCGCCACCGCCGGGGAAGGAACCCCCGAGCCCGGACGCGCTGCTGGCGCGCTCCTGTTCGTTGGCCTGCGTCTGGAGGGCCTGTCCCACCCTGCTGAGCGACTCAGCGACGCGCGACAGGGACGGGCGCAGCGACGCATTCCACTCATGGGTGAAGGACGCGCTGTCGGGTCCGTGCCACGCCGACCGGCTGACCGCCCCGGCAGTCTCGGCGGCGATCTGTTGCAGCCGCTGTCCGCTCGACTGCATCTGCTGCGCGAGGTGGCGCAACCCGCTGACGTCGGCGCCGGACATCTGTGACATTGGACCCCTTTCCCGTGCTGACCCTAGACCGGCCCGTCAGGGATGACGAGGGGAGCGCTCCCCGCCCCGTCCCTGCGGACGGTTGTACAGGCTGGACGCCGGCGTCCGGCTTGGTCGGGGGCGGCCGTTAGCATGGACGCGAAGCAAGGAGCGACCACATGACTCAACGCCGTGTCACCGTCATGGCCCATTTCGACCCCGGGGTGCAACTCGCGCCGCACGTGCGCCGGTTCCTCCGCGAGGTGACCCTGATGAGCGACGAGACCACTCTCGTCACGACGAGCGGGGTGGGCGCGGAGGGCTTGGCGTGGGCCGAGAGCCACGGCGTCCGCGTGCTCGAACGGGAGAACGTCGGGCACGATTTCATGAGCTACCAGATGGGGTTGGCGCAGTCGACCATCGACGACGACACCGAAGTGCTCGTGTGCAACGACAGCTTCGTGGGCACGACGATCCCGCTGCCGGAGATCTGGCGGCGGATGGCTGGATCGCCCGCGGATCTCTGGGGCATGACGAGTTCGCTGGAGCAGTTGCGGTATCCGGACGGCACGACGCGCGAGGGGCCGGTCACCGAGCACGTCCAGAGCTACTTCCTGGTGTTCCGTCCGGGCGTCGGCACGTCCGCGGCGTTCCGCACCTTCTGGGGCGATGTCGCGCCCCTGCCCGACAAGCTCGCCGTCATCGACCGCTACGAGATCGGCCTCACCGAGACGCTCGTGGCCGCCGGGTACCGCTTCGACGCGTTCTACAAGCCGACGGTCGCCGAGTCGTGGCGTGCGCTACGGCGGAGCGTCTGGTGGTACCACGCGTACGCTTTCGTCGCCCACCAGCGCTGGACCGGCGCGCGCTGGGTCGCCACCCAGATCCCCCGCCGCGGTCGGCGGCTGAACTACAACCCGACGATCCTGTCCGCGGACGCCGTCTTCTCCGGGCGCCTGCCCCTGGTCAAGACGCAGGTCCTGCGCGACGACCCCGCGCGCCTGGGCGCCGACCGGCTCCTCGACGGGTGCGAGGCCGCGTTCCCTGAGGTGTTCGAGGGGGTACGGGCGTACATCGAGCGCACAGAGGTCGCCTACCGGGCCATGCGTCCCGAACCGGAGGTCGATCCTGAGGGGGTCTGGCTCCTGAGTCAGCCCGGGGTCGTCGCCGGTTTCGAGATGATGAAGTATCGGACGCCGCTCGACGCCTGAGCGCCCCTCGCGCGAGGTCGCGTCGCGACCCCGCCGACCTCGAAGTGCCCGGGCAGCGGAGTCCCGGACGCCGTCCGGCCCTTCGCGGACCGGGCTGTCCGGCGGGGTCTGCGCGACCGCCGGAAAGGTCGACGCTGAGACATCGCCACAGTCGGAGCGCCCCTCAGGGGTGGCACGCCTGGCCTCGCGCGCCCTGGGTGCCGGTGCTCACCCTGTCCGGCGGGCGGGATGCCGGACGCGGACGGGAGCACGGTGAGGGGAAGTCCCGGCGGCGAGCGGGACGCCCCAGG
>CAYZXQ010000028.1:20081-31495 GCA_964482465.1 uncultured Nigerium sp.
ACGCGGACGGGAGCACGGTGAGGGGAAGTCCCGGCGGCGAGCGGGACGCCCCAGGCCGGCGGGAGCACAGCGAGCGGCAGGTCGGACGGTCAGCGGGATGCCGGACGCGGGCGGGAGCACGGTGAGGGGAAGTCCCGGCGGCGAGCGGGACGCCCCAGGTGGGAGCACAGCGAGCGGCAGGCCGGACGGTCAGCGGCAGACCGGATGGTCAGCGAGAGACCGGACAGCGGGCGGGATGGCGGACGCGGGCGGGAACCCGGTGAGGGGAAGTCCCGGCGGCGAGCGGGACGCCCCAGGTTGGGAGCACAGCGAGCGGCAGACCGGACGGTCAGCGGCAAACCGGACGATCGGCGGGACGGCGCGAACCGGCGGTCAGGACGGTGGGTCCAGGAGTTCGATGACCCCGGACGCACCGTCGATCCGGACGCGCTGGCCCGTCCGCAGCCGGACGGTCGCCTCGTGCACGCCGACCACCGCCGGGATGCCGTACTCGCGGGCGACCACCGATCCGTGCGTCATGAGCCCACCGACCTCGGTCACCAGGCCCGCGGCGTGCAGGAACAGCGGGGTCCACGCGGGGTCGGTCCCCGGACAGACCAGGATCTCACCCGCCAGCACCCGCTCCCGCGCGGGATCGAGCACCACCCGGACGACGCCCTCCGCGACCCCCGGCGACACCCCCGCGCCGCTCAGGCCGCCGGACGCGGCGTCCATACCCTCGTAGAACGTCCGGCCGTCGCCGAGCATCACGCGGGGGACCTGGGCCCGGCGCTCCTCGCGCGTCCGGACGGCGCGACGCTCCGCGACCCGCGCCGCGAGCCCCGGGGTGTCGTAGGCGTGCCGCAGCTCGTCCAGGGTGAGGAAGTAGATGTCGTCGGGTCGGGCGAGGACGCGGGCGTCCGCCAACGCGGCCCCCTCGTCCGACAGCCGCTCGCGGATCATCCCGAAACCCCTGATGATCCCGAACTTCGGCGTCTCGCGCGCACCCATGGTCGCGCGGATGTGGGCGGCGTCGGCGCGGATCGACCGGGCGTCGGACGCCGTCGCGTACGTCGCTAGGCGGTCGATCGCGGCCGCGGCTGCCCGCTGGCCCTCGGCGTGCGCGACCCGGGGAGAGGCGGCGTCGGAGTCGATGTCCACGTAGCTCTGCAGCGTGGCGAGCAGCGGCGTCGGATCGTCGCGCCAGCGCGGGGTGCCCAGGTCGATCTCGGCGATGCCGCGCATGCCGTAGGCGGCGAGGAACTCCTCGATGGCGGTCTGCGCCACCGGCGGCAGGTGCCCCAGCCGCAGGCGGCGGGCCAACTCGGCGGGGTCGGTGTCGGCGACGACGCCCCAGGCGTGCGGATCGGAACGGACGATCCGGGACAGATCCCACAGCGCGATGTCCATAGCGGTGGTCACGTTGCCCGGCAGCGCGCGCAGTGCCTGGAGGGCGAGCGCGTCGGCGTCCGGAAGCCCCGTCCGGCGAGCGGTCTCCTGGAGCCGGTGGGTCATGAGAATGCCCGGACCCATGATCGGCCCGAAGGCGGGCAGGACCATGCCGAAGGTGGTCCGGCCGAACTTCTCGATCGCGAGGACCGTGTTCTCCAGCCGCAGGCGCGGGTCGCCGACGCGGGCTGCGGCCGCGAGCGACCGCCCAAAAGACGCGAGGAAGGCGTCGATGCGCTCGTCCAGGCGCGCCCGGACCGTCTCCGGGTGGCGACGCAGCGCCGGCGCGCGGGTGGCCATGCGGGCGACCAAGCCGGCGAGCCCGAAGCCCGTGGCGGCGGACGGCGCGGCCCGGTTCACGGCGAACGTGGGCTCGTCGAGGAGGCTCGCGACGATCCGGGCGGCGGCCGGGTCGAGCAGCGGGAACATCGTGGTCGCGAGGCGGCGTCCGGCGCGGTTCCGCAGGATGCCGTCGAGCCGGAACCACAGCCGCTCGCCCGCCGGGCGGACGAAGGCGTTGGCGGCGGGATCGACCACGTGCCCGACGGCGCGGGCCGCGCCCGCCAGCAGGTGGCGGATGAGGTCCTGGCCGAGGGGGGTGATGGGGCCGAGCATCCCCTGGAAGCCGCCGAAGCTGAACCAGAGGGCGTCCGGATCGTCATCGGGCAGCGGGTACAGCGATGTGATCGGACGCGCCTGGACGAGTTGGAAGTCGTCGCCGGTCCGGACCCACTCGATGTCCTGCGGGACGCCGAACAGGGAGGCGACCCGGACGCCGAGGGCGTTCAGCGCGTGGGCGTGGCCGCGGGTGAGGGCCGGACGCTCGCCGACGAGGTGTCGATCCTTGATGGCCCCGGATTCGGTGTCGATCACGTATGTCTCGGGGGTGGCGTGACCGCTCACGAGTTGGTCGCCCAGTCCCCACACGGCGTCGATGACGGACTCGTCGCGGCGTCCGGTGAGGGGGTTGGCGGTGAACAGGACGCCGGCGGCGTCCGCGGGCACGAACTCCTGCACGACGACGGCGACCGCAATCTCGTCGTCGGGCATGCCGTTGCGGGCGCGGTAGGCGAGCGCGCGCTCGGTCCAGGCGGAGGCCCAGCAGGCGACGATGGCCGCGAGCACGGCGTCCGCGCCCCGAACGTCGAGGAAGCTGTCGTGCTGGCCGGCGAAGGAGAGGTCGGGCAGGTCCTCCGCGGTCGCGGACGAGCGGACCGCCAGCGGCCGGTCGAGCAGCGGACCGACGAGCTCGAGCAGCCGGCGACGCTGCTTGCGGCGCACCTTGGCGGCGGCGAACGCGGCCCGGATCGTCGCGGACGCCTGCGCCAGGTCGGGGGTTGCGGGTCCGGACGCCGCGGCGCCGGCTCCGTTGCGGGGGCCGCCGGCCGGCGTCGGGACGCTGGCGGCGAGGGCGTCCGCGATGGGGGCGTGGAGGTGGGCGGCGTCCAGGAACGCCCGGTACTCGTCCGTCGGGACGATCACAAACCGGGGTACGGGCAATCCGGCGTCCGCGAGCCGTTGCAGATTGAGTCCCTTGCCGCCGAAGCGGGCGAGGGCGTCGGCGACCTCGTTCACGGGCCCGATTCTCTCACTGGTGTGGGCGGCGCGGTGAGGCCCCGTTCGCGCCCACGTCCCCCAATTCTGGGGATCGTGCGTCCGCGGGGGCTTCGGCCGCATCCGCCGGGGTCGAGCCGCGGCATCCGTACCTCGCGGGGGCACCGGAGGGGAGGCGGCGTACCCCCGATCAGGGCGCGAGGCGCTCGCGGACCCACGCCCCGGAGACCAGCCGGTACCGCAACCGGTCGTGCAAGCGGGACGTGCGTCCCTGCCAGAACTCCCACAGGTCAGGGACGAGCCGATACCCGCCCCACCACGCCGGACGCGGCGGGTGCAGCCCGTGGGTGGCGGCGGCCTTGGCGGCGTTGGCGACGAGCACGCCGCGGTTCGCGATGACCTCGCTCTGCGGGGACGCCCACGCGCCGAGCCGCGAATCGAGCGGCCGGACGGCGAAGTACTCGTCGGACTCGCGCGCCGTCACCTTCGTCACGCTGCCCTCGATCCGGACGACGCGCTCCAGCTCCACCCAGTGGAACTGCAACGCGGCGAAGGGATTCTCTGCGAGGTCGCGCCCCTTGTGGGAGCGGTAGTTCGTGTACCAGACGATGCCCTCGGCGTCGAAGGACTTCACCAGGACCACCCGCGTGGACGGACGTCCGTCCGGGGCGACGGTCGCCAAGGTCATCGCGTTCGGTTCTGGCACCTTGGCCTTGACCGCCTCGGCAAACCAGCGCCCGAACTGCTCCACGGGGTTGCCGGACGACGCCGTCTCGTCCAGGTCGCCCCGCTCGTAGCTGGTCCGCATGCCGGTGAGGTCCATGGCGGCGAGCCTAACCCAGCGGTCGGCGTCCGGCCTCGACGGCCTCGGTATCGTAGCCACGTCGGATCGGCGGGAGGTGGACGCCCGTCGGCCCACGAGCCGGGCGCCGCCGTCGGAGGGAGCCATCATGGAAGCGCAGTCGATCCCGGTCGCGGGGGCGTGGACGGACGCCGAGGGCGCCGCTCGCGCCCGGACCCTCCTGGCCACCCTCACCGACGCGGCCCCCGCCTGGGTATGGGCGGCGCCCGGACGGGTCAACCTCATCGGCGAGCACACCGACTACAACGCCGGGCTCGCACTCCCGTTCGCCCTGCCGCACCGGACGTTCGTGGCCTTCGCCCCCCGCACGGACGGCCGCGTCCGGTTGACCAGCGACTTCGCCGGCGGTGCAGTGACGTGGTCGGGGGACGTCGCCGACATCGGTCCGGGGCGGGTGCCCGGCTGGGTCGGCTACGCCGCCGGACCGGCGTGGGCGCTGCGCGAGGAGGGCCTGGACGTCGGCGGGTTCGACGCCGCGATCGTGTCCTGCGTGCCGCTCGGGGCGGGGCTGTCCTCGTCGGCGGCCGTCGAGTGCGCGATAGGGCTGGCGCTCGCGGACGCGGCGGGCGAGCCCCTCGACGGCGACGACGCCGCCCGCTCGCGTCTGGCGTGGGCCTGCGTGCGCGCCGAGAACGAGGTTGCCGGCGCCCCCACCGGCGGCATGGACCAGGCCGCCTCGCTCCGCAGCCGGGCCGGGCACGCCCTGCTGCTCGACTTCCGCGACGGGACCGCGACCCCCGTGCCCTTCGATCCGGACGCCGCGGGCCTGGCCCTGCTCGTCATCGATACGCGCTGGCCGCACGCCCTCGTGGACGGCCAGTACGCCGACCGGCGCCGCACCTGCGAGGAGGCCGCCGATCTGCTCGGACTGCCCAGCCTGCGCGAGATCGACGGCCTCGACGCCGCGCTCGACCGCCTGCCGACCGACGCGATGCGCCGCCGCGTCCGCCACGTCGTCACCGAGATCCGCCGGACGTCCGCCGCCGTGGCCGCGCTCTGGGCCCAGAACTGGACCGACCTGGGCGACCTCATGACCGCCTCGCACGAGTCGCTGCGCGACGACTACGAGGTGAGCGTCCGGGCGCTCGATGCGGCGGTCGAGGCGTCCCTGCGCGCCGGGGCGCTGGGCGCGCGCATGACCGGCGGCGGCTTCGGCGGATGCGCCATCGCGCTCGTGCCGGCGTCCTCGCGGGACCAGGTGGCGGCGTCCGTGCTCGCCGCCGCGCCAGCGAGGGGCTGCCGACGCCGGCGATCCACGACGTGGTCCCGGCCGCACCGGGCGGACGGGTCGCCGAGCCGTCCGGCAGGTGACGGAGGCCGCGGGCGTCCGCCTCAGGGACGAAACGCCGTCCCGATGGACGTCTCGTCCACCGGAAGCCGCCCGGATTTGATCGCCGCCAACAGCAGGGCGTGGTCGGCCTCGGTCTGGTCGGCGTACGCCTGGGCGTAGGTTGCCAGGGCCTCGGCGGGAGCGTCCGACTTGCCCAAATACCCCGAGATGACCGACGCGCCCGATGTGCGGGCGTGCCCCTTCGCCAGCAGGTGGCCGACGATGCCGGCGTAGTCGACGAGCGCACGGGGGGAGATGGCGTCCAGCGGGACGGTGCCCTTCATGTTGCGGAACTGCCGCACGTAGTACTGCCGCCCGTCGACGGTCGTCCAGCCGAGCAGCGGGTCGGACACCGTCTGGAGCTGCTGTTGGTACTCCACGACGCGTTGGCCCTGGTGCTCGTGCCAGACCCGGTCCCCGTGGACGAACGGCGCCAGCACCGACCGCCGCGCCTGCTTCAACTGCAAGAACAGCACATCGTCCGCGCGCGACCCGACCAGCAGCGCCACGTACGCCCTCAGCCCCACCGACCCCACGCCCACCACCTTGTGGGCGATGTCGACCAGCGTGTAGCCGCCCACGATCCGCCGCCACTGCGGGCTCAGCGTGGGCAGGTAGGCGTCGAGCCCCTCCGCGACAGCCTCGCGTTCGGCGTCCGACACCCGCGTGACGAGCGGGGGCTCTTCGATGATCCGGCGTTCGCCCGCGGACGCCTCGGTGAGCTTGGGCAGGACCCGATCCGATGTCCGGCGCTTGGCGGCGGACGCCGCCCGCTTGATCTCGGCGCGCAGGTACTTGTCGGACGCCGTGGCCTCCAACCCGTCCACGTCGAGGTGGTTGTAGGCGCGCCACAGCAGCGGCTGCTTGGAAATGAACGACACCTCGTCGCGGTAGCTCGCCACACAGGTGCGGACGGCGTCCGAACACACCTGCTCGGCCATCCCGGACGTCCGTCCGGCAACGTGGATGGACGCCGCGAGCCGGCGGAGATCCCACTCCCAGTTGCCCGTGTGGGCCTCGTCGAAGTCGTTGAGGTCGATGACCTGCTTGCCCTCGGGCGAACCGTAGAACCCGAAGTTGCCCACGTGGCTGTCGCCGCAACACGTCGTCTGGACGCCCGTCGCCGGCAGATGCGCCGAATCCCACGCCTGGACGACCGCCGTCCCGCGCAGGAACCCGAACGGGCTGGACGCCATCCGCGCCACCCGGACGCCCACGAGCCAGTCCAACCGGCCCTCGTGTGACTTCTCCAGCAGGGCGATGGGGTCGGGACGGTCGTCCGCGGGCTTCCACCCCGCCAGCGCCCCGTGCGGGACGGTCGAGCGGAAGGACTTGCCGTGCGCGACCCGCTCCTCGCGGTTCGTTGCCGGCACCCGGAACGAGGTGAAGGCGTCGACGAAGTGATCTTGAGCCATGGGGTTTACCTCCGGGCGACATCGTATTGCTCCGGTCGGCGCGGACGGATGGGGGGTGCCGGGTGGCGGACGGGCCGGTCCGGGCGCCGCGGCTCCCGGGGGCCGTTCGGTTAGGGTGGATCCATGTCGACCAAGTCCCAGTCCTCGCAGTCCCTCCTCCAGATTTCCGCGGTCGTGGCTGCCTTCGCGGCGGTGGCCCAGGCCGTGTTCGGCGGCATCCTGGCGTCCCACCTCGCGGCGCTCGGCCTGGTGCACGCAACCATCGGGACCGTCGCGATCCTCGCCGCCATCGGGGCCGTCGTCGGCGCCCTGCGCGCGACAGCCGATGGCGCGACGCGCGCCCTGGCGATCGTCGCGGCGATCCTCTCGGTCGTCCAGTTCGGCCTGGGCGAGATGGGCGGCTCGCTCATCATGGTCCACATGGTCCTCGGGGTCGCTTTCCTTGTCGTGACCGTCCTGCTCGCCCTGCGTACCTACCGGACGCCGGCGTCCGACTGAGGCGTCGCGGCATCGGACGCCGCGGCGTCGGTCCGAACGACCGGGCCGGCCGCAGGCGTCCGCGCCGGTCGCCGTCCCGCGGCGGGCACCCTCACCCGTTCTTGTCGCGGCTTCGGTGGGCACCGTCACCTGACCTCATCGCGGCTTCGGCGGGGACTATCACTCCGACTCGGTGCGGCTTCGGTGGGCACCGTCACCGCCGCTGATCGCCGCCACGGTGGGCACCGTCACCCCCGCTCATCGCCGCCTCGGAGGGTCGTCGGCTGCCGCCGCCCCGGAGGATGAGCGATACTGGACGGGTCCCCTCACCGGACCCACGCGCGCGAGGAGTACCACCATGCTTGCCACCCAACTGCTGTTGCACATCGGCTTCGCCGTCGAGTCGGTCCGGGAGAACGGGCCGGTCGTGCAGGGCGTCGTGCCGCGGGAGGCGACGCCCTTCGTCGCCGACGTGCTCTCCGCGGCCGGGGCGGCGCCGGTGCTCACGGGCACCACGCCCGACGCGCTCGCGGCCCTCGCCTTCAGCGACGCGCTGGCGCTTGATCTCGGGACGCTGAGCGTCGAGGGGTCCGAGGGGCTGACGGCCGCCATCGCGCAGGCCCACGAGGGCGCGCTGACCTGGGTGCTGGAGGCGTCCCGGCTCGGGCGCGCCCCGCTCAGCCAGCAGCGGATGCAGGACCTGGTGTTCCTGCGCCCGACGGTCGTCCGGGGTCGCGCGGCCGATCGTGCCGAGTTGCGGCTGGGCGAGCACCAGGGTGCGGTCGTCCTGACCGGCGACACCGACGAGGTCACGCTGGGCGGACAGACCCTGCACGTGGCCCGCGGCGCCGAGCTGCTCGACCGGATCGCGGGCGTCCGTGCCGCGACCGCCGCGCTGACCGCCGCGTGCGCCACCGTCGCCGACCCCCTCGTCGCGGCCGCCGCCGGCGCCGCGTGGTTGTCGGTGGCCAGCGTGAGGGCGGCCGAGCAGGCGAGCGGGCCGGCCGCGTTCCGGGTCGCGCTCGTGGACGCCGTGGCGTCCGTCCGTGGCGACGAGGTCGCCGAGTCGCTGATGAACGCCTGACGCGACCGGGGGCCTCGCTCGCGCGGCGTCGCTGGCGGTGGCGTCCGTCTGGCACCCTTGGGGGCGTGAGTGGACTCTTCCCCGTGCGCGGCGCGGACGACGCCTGGTTCAAGCTCGGGCGCCTCGAAGTCGGCACGACCATGGCGCTCGTGCTGAGTGTGGTGGCGTCGTGGCTGGCGTGGGTGATTGTCCCGAGCTTGCCGTCGCGGCTGTGGTTCGCGACGGACGCCGTGGCCGCCGGGCAGGTGTGGCGTCTCGTCACGTGGCCGTGGGCCGAGGGGCTCTCGCTGTTCGGCGTCATCAACCTGGCGCTGTTCTGGTACTTCGCAACCGACCTGGAGCGCAGCATCGGCAAGCGCAAGATGGCCACCCTGCTGGGCGGGATGTGGGCGGTCCTGACCGGGTCGTATGCGGGGGCTGCGCTGCTGACCTCGGACGGTGTGGGGCTGGCCGGTATCGGGCTGGTGGAGTTCCTGGTGCTGCTGGTCTGGATCGCCGACTCGCCGAACCGTCCGTTCTTCCTACGGATTCCCGCGTGGGTCGTGGGTGCGGTGCTGGTGGGGCTGCAGGTGTTCGTCCTGATGGCGGCGCGCGCGTGGGCAGCGCTGTTGGCCCTCGTGGTGTCGATGTTGCTGGTCGCGGTGCTGGCGCGGCGCGTCGGCCTGTTGTCGGAGTTGGCATGGCTGCCCGGAGGCCCCCGGGCGCGCCAGCCGCGACCCGCGGCGGTGCGCCAGCCCGATGCGCCGTCGAAGCGCGACGTCCGGCGCCGGCTGAGCGATGAGGAACGCCTGGACGAACTGCTCGACAAGATCGGCCGCGACGGGATTCACAGCCTGACCGCAGGAGAGCGCAAGGAACTCGACAAGCTGCGCGAACGGCGTCGCGGCGGCCGATAACCCGCAACGGCGACTGAGCAGGTGAGCTTGCCCGCGTGGAGGCGGGCACGCCGCGTGCCTCGCGTCCGGCTCAGTCCAGTCGGCGCCGAGCCGCCCCCTTGTCGGCCGACAGGGCGAGGCTGGCGTAGATCTTGAGGGCGTTGCCGACGGTCCGGTCGCGGTGCACGGGGCGCCAGCCGGCGGCGTCCGCAGCCTCACGCCGACGGGCGAGCTCGGCGTCGTCCACCTCGACGGTGATCGAGCGGTCGGGGATGCTGATGGCGATCTGGTCGCCGTCCCGGACCAACCCGATGGCGCCCCCGGACGCGGCCTCCGGCGAGATGTGCCCCAGCGAGAGACCCGACGAGCCCCCGGAGAAGCGGCCGTCGGTGATGAGGGCGCAGGTGGGTCCGAGGCCGACGCCCTTGAGGTAGGAGGTGGGGTAGAGCATCTCCTGCATGCCCGGGCCGCCCTTGGGGCCCTCGTAGCGGACCACCACGACGTCCCCGGGCTCGATGCGGCCACCGAGGATCGCCTCGACCGCTTCGTCCTGGCTCTCGGTCACCTTGGCCGGGCCGCGGAAGACCCATTGGTCCTCGGGCACGCCGGCGGTCTTGACGATGGCACCGTCCGGGGCGAGGTTGCCCGTGAGCACGGCCAGTCCGCCGTCGGCGGTGTAGGCGTGCGCGACCGACCGGATGCAGCCGCGTTCGGCGTCCGTGTCGAGGGTGTCCCACCGGTTGGAGGTGCTGAAGGGCTCGGTCGTCCGGACGCCGCCGGGCGCGGCGTGCCAGAGCTCGACGGCGGCGTCCGTGGGCTTGCCGCCCCGGACGTCCCAGTCGTCCAGCCACGACTGCAGCGAGTCGGCGTGCACCGCGTGGACCTCCGCCTCCAGCAATCCCGCGCGGTGCAGCTCGCCGAGGATGGCGGGCATGCCGCCGGCGCGGTGGACGTCCTCCATGTAGTACGACGTCGTGTTGGGCGCCACCTTGCATAGGCACGGCGTCACGCGGCTGAGGGCGTCGATGTCGGCGAGGGCGAAGTCGACGTCCGCCTCCTGCGCGGCGGCCAGGATGTGCAGGACGGTGTTGGTGGAGCCGCCCATGGCGATGTCCAGGCGCATGGCGTTGCGGAATGCCGCCGCCGTGGCGATCGACCGCGGCAGCACCGACGCGTCGTCGCCGTCGTAGTAGCGCGTCGCCAACTCGACGACGAGGCGTCCGGCGCGCTCGAAGAGGCTCTTGCGCGCGGACGCCGTCGCGAGCGTGGAGCCGTTGCCCGGCAGGCCGAGGCCGAGGGCTTCGATCAGGCAGTTCATCGAGTTGGCCGTGAACATGCCCGAGCAGGAGCCGCACGTGGGGCACGCGGACCGCTCGATGGTGGCGATCTGGTCGTCGGTGACGGCGTCGTCCACGGCCTTGGTCATGGCGTCGATGAGGTCGAGCCGGGTGACTGTGCCGTCGTCGCGGACCGTGGCCTGTCCGGCTTCCATCGGTCCGCCCGAGACGAACACCGTCGGGATGTTCAGCCGAAGTGCCGCGAGCAGCATGCCAGGGGTGATCTTGTCGCAGTTGGAGATGCACACGAGGGCGTCGGCGGCGTGCGCGTTGACCATGTACTCCACGGAGTCCGCGATCACCTCGCGGCTGGGCAGGCTGTAGAGCATGCCCGCGTGGCCCATGGCGATGCCGTCGTCCACGGCGATGGTGTTGAACTCGCGCCCGACCCCGCCCGCTTCGGCCACGGCGTCGGCGACGAGGGAACCCATGTCCTTGAGGTGGACGTGTCCGGGCACGAACTGGGTGAAGCTGTTCGCGATGGCGACGATGGGCTTGCCGAAGTCGGATTCCTGCAGCCCCGTCGCCCGCCACAGCGCGCGGGCGCCGGCCATGTTGCGGCCGTGGGTGGTGGTCCGGGAGCGGAGCTGCGGCATGGGTCCTCCTGGCGTCGATCTGCGCATGGGCGACGGATCCGTGGCACATCGCGACCTGCGCGATGGGTGGTGACAAGTTGCGACACAGGGTAGTCGGCACCCGCGGGTGTGTGGGGAGCGTCCCGGGGGCGCTCGCGCGGTCGGGGACCCCTCGATGCGGCGGCTGGGGCCCCTCTTTGTGGGGGGTCTCTGGGCTCACGAGGCCGTTGTCCGCTGCCCGTTCGTCGAAACGAGGAGAATCCGGGCGATTTCGGGAACGAGAAGCGGCAAACGGCCTTCTGTGCTTGGTGACTGGCGGTTTGGGGGCTCGTGTCACCGCTTCGTGGGCACCTCACCGCCCAGGAGCGGCCCGCATCGGCCGATGACGGGGTGCGGCGACCTGCCGCCCGCGTCTGGGTGACGTCGGCGCGACCACGGGGAACGATCCCCACGCCGCGTGGGAGGATGGCCCCATGG
>CAYZXQ010000028.1:31595-32901 GCA_964482465.1 uncultured Nigerium sp.
GTCGGCGCGACCACGGGGAACGATCCCCACGCCGCGTGGGAGGATGGCCCCATGGCCGATCCGACCGCCTCGACGCTGGCCGCGACGATCACCGGAGCGGACCGTCCCGGGCTGCTCGCCAAGCTCACCGACGCCATCGGGATCACGGGGGCCGAGGTGCTCGACCTGGAGCAGAGCGTCGTCCGCGGGCAGGTGAGCATCGGTGTCCTGCTCGCCGTCCCGCCCGTCGGCCTCGACCTGCTGGAAGACCGCCTCGCGGGCGCATGCGCGCGCCTCGGGCTGACGGTCCAGCTCGCCGAGGGCCAAGGCGACAACCCGCCGCGGCCCAACCGCGCCATCGTCACCCTCTTCGGACGGCCCCTGCTCGCCGAACACCTGGCCGTCGCCACGCGCATCGTCGCCATGCTCGGCGGGAACATCGACCGGAGCCGACGGCTGTCCCGGACGCCGCTGACGACCATCGAGCTGTGGACCTCCCACGCGGACGCCGGCGCACTCCGGTCCGCGCTGGCGCAGGAGGCCGCCGCTGCGGGATTCGACGTCTCGGTGTCGCGTGCGGGACTGTCCCGGCACGGCCGCCGCCTCGTCGTCATGGACGTCGATTCCACGCTCATCCGCGACGAGGTCATCGAGTTGCTGGCCCGGCACGCCGGACGCGAGGCCGAGGTGCGCGAGATCACCGAGCGCGCGATGCGCGGCGAGCTCGACTTCGCCCAGTCGCTGCGCGAACGCGTGGCGGCTCTGGCCGGGTTGCCGGCGACGGTGTGCGAGGACGTCCGGCGCGAGGTGCGGCTCTCCCGCGGCGCCCGGACCCTCGTCGCCACACTCAAAGACCTCGGACTCGCCGTGGGGGTGGTCTCGGGCGGGTTCATCGAGGTGGTCGGTCCGCTGGCCGAGGAGCTGGGCATCACCTACGCGGCCGCCAACCGCCTCGAGGTCGCGGACGGCCGCCTCACCGGCCGCGTGGACGGTCCCATCGTCGACCGCGCCGCCAAGGCCGACTACCTGCGCCGCTGGGCTGCCGCCGAGAACCTGCCCCTGACCAGGACCATCGCCATCGGCGACGGCTCCAACGACCTCGACATGCTGGCCGCCGCCGGGCTGGGGATCGCGTTCAACGCCAAGCCGGTCGTCCGAGCGTCCGCGGACGCCGCCCTCAACCAGCCCTACCTGGACGCCGTGCTGTTCCTGATGGGCTTCTCCCGCGAAGACGTCGAGGACGCCGCCGCTGCACGCGCGGAATCGGGGTAGTCGCCAGCCCGACCGCACCCCGGGGGCGCCGGACCGACGCACGTCCGGCCGTCCA
>CAYZXQ010000029.1:0-32479 GCA_964482465.1 uncultured Nigerium sp.
TCACCGGTTGGTCGGGGTCGCACAGCCCGAGCGAGGCGCCCAGCAGGCTGCGGACGCCGTCGGCGTCCGTTCCCGACGCGGCAAGGTCGGCGAGCGTCACCGCGCCGTCGCGTTTGGCCAGGCGCTGCCCGGACGCGTTCACGACGAGCCCGACGTGGGCGTACTCGGGGACGCTCCCGCCGAGCCGCCGGGCAAGCCACGCCTGCCGGGGGGAACTGCTCAGCAGGTCCTCGCCGCGGCACACCTGGTCGACGCCCTGGGCGAGGTCGTCGACGACGACCGCCAGGTTGTACGCCCACGCACCGTCGTTGCGCCGGATGACGAAGTCGTCCACGACGCCGGTCACCGCCCCCGCCCAGCGGTCCGTGACCGTGACGCGCGCGCCGTCGGCCCGGACGCGCAGGGCGGGCGGACGTACCGCCCGCCGGGCCGCGCGGTCGGCGTCCGACAACCCACGGCAGGTCCCGGGGTAGGGACGGTAGCCGTCGGCGTGCGGGGCTGAGGCCGCCTCCGCGATCTCGCGGCGCGAGCAGAAGCACTCGTAGGTGTCCAGGGAGGCGGCGGCGTCCGCGTACCGAGCGGTGCGGGCGGACTGGACCACCACCTCGCCGTCCCAGTCGAGGCCCAGCGCGGCGAGGTCGGCGAGCTGTCCGGCGGCCAAACCGCCACCCGCCGCGACGCGGGCGACGTCGAGATCCTCGATGCGGACGAGGTAGCCGCGTCCGGTGGCGCGCGCGAGCAGCCAGGAGACCAGCGCGGTGCGCAGGTTTCCCAGGTGCAACTCCGAGGTCGGGCTCGGGGCGAAGCGTCCGGAACTCACCGGGTCATCCTAGGGAAACGCTGATCCATCATGGTCTGGCTGCGGCGGTCCGGATCGAGCGATCCGAACCCCCTCGATCTGGGCCCGTATGTTCAATACGAGCCCACGATCTCGTGGTTCCGGCTCATCTCGCCCGACCCGTCCTCGCCAAGAACAGCATTGATCGGCGGTTCCCTCGGGAAACGCCGATCCATCATGGTCTGGCTGCGGCGGTCCGGATCGAGCGATCCGAACCCCCTCGATCTGGGCCCGTATGTTCAATACGAGCCCGCGTTCGAGTGGTTCCGGCTCATCTCGCCCGACCCGTCCTCGCCAAGAACAGCATTCATCAGCGGTTCCCTAGGGAGCGGCGTCCCGGCGCGCCGGAGGGCCCTTGCTAGCGTGGGGACACACACGAAGGGTGGTCATGTCCGCGCGCAAGTCCGAACGCATCATGAACCTGACGATCTGCCTGCTCATGGCGCGTCGGTTCCTGCCGCGCGAGCGGATCCGCGAGTCGGTGCTGGGCTACGCCGGGTTGCCCGACGCTGCCTTCGAGCGCATGTTCGAGCGCGACAAGGACGAACTCCGCGCCATGGGGGTCCCCGTCGAGACGGGCAGCAACTCGGCGCTGTTCCCCGACGAGGTCGGCTACCGCATCCGCCGCACCGACTTCGAGCTGGCGCCGCTGGAGTTCGACGCCGCCGAGACGGCCGCCCTCGGGCTGGCCTCCGGGGTGTGGGATGCCGCCCGCCTCGCCGACGTGACCGTCCGAGCGCTGGCCAAGCTGCGCGCCGCCGGGGTCGATCCGGACGCCACCCGCGTCGCCGCGTTCGCGCCCACGCTCGCGGCCCACGAGCCCGCGTTCGAGCCGCTGTGGCAGGCGCTGCTCACCCGGACGCCGGTCGCGTTCCGCTACCGCGACGTCGACCGCGTCGTCGAGCCCTGGACGCTCGCCAACCGCAACGGCGCCTGGTACCTCGTCGGCTACGACCGGGTCCGCGCCGCCGGACGCTCGTTCAAGGTGTCCCGCATCGCCGGCGAGCCGCGCGCGGCCGGAGCCCCCGCGTCGTACGCCCTTGCCGAGGCGGGCGTCATCGATGCCCATCTGGCGTCGCTGGAGCCGCGCGGTTCGGACGCCGAGGCGCTCGTCGCCGTCCGGGACGGCGCCGCCGGCGAGTTGACCCGCGCCGCGACTCCCGTCGCCGGGCCGAGCCCCCTGGCGGGTTTTGGCCTGTGGCGCGTCCGGACCGGCCCGGACGCCGTCGGCCAGCTCGCCGCCCACGGCGCGGAGGTCGTGGTGCTCGCCCCGGCCGACCTCGTCGCCGCCGTGACGGCGCACCTGGAGGAGGTGGCCTCCCGATGGCGATGACCTCGACCGATCAGGTGCAGCGCATGCTCGCCCTCGTGCCCTACCTCCAGACGCACCCGGACGCCGACCTGGCCGCCACCGCGGCGCGCTTCGGCGTGACGCCACGGCAACTGGTGGCCGACCTCAAGGTGATCTGGTTCTGCGGGCTGCCGGGCGGTGGTCCCGGCGACCTCATCGAGGTGGATTCGGACGCCCTGGACGAGGGTCGCATCCGCCTCAGCAACGCCGACTTCCTCACCCGGCCGCTGCGGCTGACCCTGGACGAGGCCCTCAGCCTGATGGTCGCGCTGCGCGCGCTGAGGGAGATGGCCGACCACGAAACGGCCGGCGCCGTCGCTTCGGCGTTGGGGAAGCTGGAGGCCGTGGTCGGGGAGCAGGCGGCCGGACGCGTCGGCGTCCGGCTCGCGACGGGGGAGGAGGGCGTCCGGAGCCGGCTGAGCGCCGCCATCGACGCGGGGCTGGCCGTCCGGCTGACCTACTACGGCGCGTCCCGGGGGGTGACGACGACGCCGCTGGTCGATCCCGTCCGGCTCGCGACGGTGGACGGGTACGGCTACCTCGTCGCGTGGGCGCACGAGCGCGCCGCCTGGCGGACCTACCGGCTCGACCGCATCGCCGACCTCGAGCCCACCGAGCGGCCCGTCGAGGATCACGGCACGCCGCCCACCCCGGCGTCCGGCTGGCTGGACGAGCGTCCGGACGCCGCGGAGGTGGTCTTGGAGCTGACGGCCGCCGGCGCCTGGATCGTTGAGTACTACCCGATGGTCGAGGTCACGCCGACCGCGGCGGGCGGCGTCCGGGCCCGCCTGCTCGTCGCCGATCCCGCCTGGCTACGGCGCCTGCTGCTGCGGCTGGGTCCCGAGGTGCTCGCGGTCGAGCCTGGCGAGGCCGCCCGCTCGGCTGCGGACGCCGCGGCCGAGGCCCTGCTCGGCTACAGGAACCCACGAATCGGCGGTGTCGATCGGATCATCTAGACTGGCGCCGCAATCAGGTGAAGGAGTACGCATGCCGAACCTCGGTCCCATGGAACTGGCGATCATCGCCGTCGTGATCCTGCTTCTCTTCGGCGGATCCAAGCTGGCGGGGCTCGGCAAGAACGCCGGGCGCGCCCTTCGCGAGTTCAAGGAGGAGACGCAGGCGCTCAAGTCCGGCGAGCCGCTCCCCAAGGACGAGAAGGTCGTGGACGGCGAGATCGTCGACGACCGCAAGAAGCAGCAGTAGCTCCGTCGCACCCGTGGCCCGACGACGACTGAACCTCGGGTGGCTCCGGCCTCCCAAGGTGCCCGCGGACGGGGTGATGTCCCTCGGCGAGCACCTGCTCGAGCTGCGCTGGCGACTCATCGCCTCGTTCGTCGTGATCGGGGTCGGCGTCATCGTGGGCGCGGTGTTCAACGATGTCCTGGCGAGCTGGGCGCTGGCGCCGCTCCAGGTCGCCCGGGATGCGTTGTCGGTGACGAACCCGCAACTCGAGGTGAAGGTCACGATGCAGGATCTCACCAACCCCTTCGTGTTCCGGCTCAAGCTGGCCGCGTTCGGCGGGGTGATCCTCACGTGCCCGTTCTGGCTCTACCAAGCGTGGGCCTACATCGCCCCTGCGCTGGTCGCGAAGGAGAAGCGCTACGCGCTGGCGTTTCTGGGGGCCGCCGTGCCGCTGTTCCTGTTCGGGGTCGCCGCCGCCTACCTGGTGCTGCCCCAGGGCATCATCGTGCTCCTGCAGTTCACGCCCACCGGGGCCATCGACATCACCAACATGCTGCGGCTGGAGAACTTCCTCGACATGCTGCTGCAACTCATGCTGATCTTCGGCGTCGGCTTCCTCATCCCGGTGTTCGTGGTCGCGGCGAACATGATCGGGCTGGTGACCGGCGCCCAGCTCAAGAAGGCGCGGCCGGTGGTCGTGTTCGCGAGCTTTGTTTTCGGCGCCGCCGCCACCCCCGGCACCGACCCGTTCTCGATGCTGGCCCTCGCGATCCCCATGACGATGCTGTTCCTCATCGCCGAGGCCATCTGCCACGTCAACGACAAGCGTCGGGCCCGCCGCCACGGCACCGCGGTGGCCGCGTGAAACTCACCCTCGTCGTTAATCCGGCGGCCGGTCGCGGGCGCGCCCGGCGGCTGCTCCCGGACGTGACCACCGCCTTGTTCCGGCAGGTGCCCTCCCTGAGCCTCGAGGTCGCCTGCGCCGAGGGCTACGACCACGCGCGGAAGCTCTGCATGGACGCGGTCGCCGCCGGGGTCGACGGGCTCGCCGTGATGGGCGGCGACGGGATGACGCACCTCGGCCTCAATGCGTGCGCGACGACGTCCGTCCCGCTGGCGATCATCCCTGCCGGGACCGGCAACGACTTCTGCCGCGGCGTCGGCCTGCCCGTGCGCTGGGCGGACGCCGTGGCGACGGTCGGGGCGGGCAGCGTCCGGAGCATCGACGTGATGGAGGTGACCGGCGCGCTGGCGTCCGGCAGCCGCGAGTACGTGGGCTCCATCGTGTCCACCGGCTTCGACGAGAAGGTGAACCACCGCACCAACACGCTTCCGTTCACCCTCGGCGCCCCCTCGTACGCGTACTCGGTGCTGTACGAACTGCGGCGGTTCCGGCCGCTGCGTTACCGCATCGAGGTCGACGGCGAGCCGCGGACCCTCGATGCCATGCTCATCGCGGTCGGCAACGCAGGGGTGTTCGGCGGCGGCATGAAGGCGTGTCCGGACGCCGATGTGGCCGACGGCCTGCTCGACGTCACGATCGTCCACACGGTGGGGCGCGGCACCCTGTTGCGCATGCTCCCGCGGCTGTTCGACGGATCGTTCACCGCGCATCCCCAGGTCGAAGTGCTGCGGGCGCGCGCGGTGCGCGTGGACGGCGACGGATTGTGGTCGATGGCGGACGGCGAACGGCTCGGCCGCGTGCCCGTCGACTGCCGGGTCGTGCCGGGCGCCCTGCGGGTCTTCGCGCCGGTGTCTTGAGCGTCGGCGGGTCGCGCGGGGCCCTAGGGTGGGACGCGATGGACGACACACGCGACGCACCCGCACCCGGACCGGCCTATGCCGACTTCGCCGCCGGCTACGACTTTGCCCTGGACGACTACCAGCGCCGCGGCTGCGCGCACGTCGAGGCGGGCGCCGGCGTGCTGGTCGCCGCCCCCACCGGCGCCGGCAAGACCGTCGTCGGCGAGTTCGGGGTCTTCTTGGCGCTGCGGCAGGGCCGCAAGTGCTTCTACACCACGCCCATCAAGGCGCTCAGCAACCAGAAGTACCGCGACCTCGTCGACCGCTACGGCGAGCACCAGGTCGGGCTGCTCACCGGCGACACATCGGTCAACGCCGAGGCGCCTGTCGTCGTCATGACGACCGAGGTGCTGCGGAACATGATCTACGCCGGCTCCCGGACCCTGACCGGGCTCGGCTACGTCGTCTTGGACGAAGTCCACTACCTCGCCGACCGATTCCGGGGCGCGGTGTGGGAGGAGGTCATCATCGGGCTGGCGGAGTCGGTCCAGGTGATCTGCCTGTCGGCGACCGTCAGCAACGCCGAGGAGTTCGGCGACTGGCTCGACGAGGTCCGCGGCGGTGTCGAGATCGTCGTGAGCGAGCGTCGCCCGGTCCCGCTGTTTCAGCACGTCATCGCCGGACGCCGCATGCTCGACCTCTTCGCGTCGGAGGCCCCCACCGCCGTGGCGCTGCCCGGAACGAAGGCCGAGGTGAACCCCGAGCTGCTGCGGCTGGCGAAGGAGGAGTCGCGGTTCGTCCGCGACGACTCCCGGCGCGCCCGGGGTCGCTCCCAGCGCGAGCGGATCGCGCGCAACGCGGGGGACCGGCGTCCGAACCTGATCCCGCGCCGGGACGCCACCATCGAGCGGCTCGACGCCGAGGCGCTGCTGCCGGCGATCTACTTCATCTTCAGCCGCGCAGGCTGCGACCAGGCCGTCGCGCAGTTGGTCGCGTCGGGCATCCGCCTGACGTCGGCGTCCGAACGCGCGGCCCTCGACGAACTCGCCGCCCGCCACGCCGCCGGCCTCAGCCTGGCCGACCTGGAGGCCCTCGACTACCGGACGTTCGCCGAGGCGCTGCGGCGGGGCGTCGCCGCCCACCACGCCGGCATGCTGCCGGCGTTCAAGGAGTGCGTGGAGGAGGGATTCGTCCGGGGGCTGGTCAAGGTGGTGTTCGCCACCGAGACACTCGCGCTCGGCATCAACATGCCCGCCCGCAGCGTGGTGCTGGAGAAGCTGGTCAAGTTCAACGGCGAAGCCCACGTGGACATCACGCCGGGGGAGTACACCCAGCTCACCGGTCGCGCCGGACGCCGGGGCATCGACGTCGAGGGCCATGCCGTGGTGCTGTGGCAGCGCAACTTCGACCCCCGGCAGGTGGCCGGGCTGGCCTCGCGGCGCACCTACCCGCTGCGGTCGTCGTTCTCGCCGACCTACAACATGGCGGTCAACCTGGTGGCCACCGTCGGACGCGAGCGCGCGCGGGTGCTGTTGGAGCAGTCGTTTGCGCAGTACCAGTCCGACCGCTCCGTCGTCGGGCTGGCGCGCGCCATCGCCCGCACCAACGAGTCCGCAGAGCGTCTGTGGGCCGAGGCCGCCTGCGACCGTGGGGACTTCGAGGAGTATGCCCGGGGTCGCGCCGAGGTGTCCGCGCTGGAGGCCGAGGCTGCGCGCAGCCGCCGCGCCGACCGGCGGGCGGAGGCCGTGGCCGCCCTGCGGGAGCTGCGTCCCGGGGACATCATCGGCGTCCCGTCCGGACGCCACGAGGGCTGGGCGGTCGTGCTCGACCCGGGGGCGTCGGAGGAGCCCGGCCCGACGGTCCTCACCGAGGAGCGCCAGGTCAAGCGGCTGTCGCTCACCGACTTCCCGAGCCCGCCGTCGGTGGTGGGCCGCATGCGTATCCCCAAGCACTTCAACGTCCGCGAGGCCAAAGACCGTCGCAACCTCTCGGCGGCTTTCCGCAGCAAGCTGTCGGAGGTGGCTCCGGACGCCGCCCGTCACGCCGGCGCGGAGCGGGACGGCCAGACGGCAGCCCGCGTCGCCGACCTGCGGGCCCGCCTGCGCGCCCACCCGTGCCACGGCTGTCCCGAGCGCGAGGAGCACGCCCGCCGGGCGGAGCAGGCGCTGCGGCTGGAGCGCGAGGTCGACGGCCTGCGCCGCCAGGCCGAACGCCGGACGAACACCATCGCGACCCGGTTCGACCGCATCTGCACCGTCTTGGAGGCGCTGGGCTACCTCGGCGACGGCGGCCACCAGGTGACCGACGCCGGCCGCATGCTCGCCCGCATCTACTCCGAACTCGATCTGGTCACCGCCGAGGCGATCCGGGCGGGCATCTTCGACGAGTTGACCGCCCCCGAACTGGCGGCGGTGCTGAGCACGCTCGTGTTTGAGGCGCGCGGCGGCGACCAGCGGCGTCCGGCCCGGATGCCGAATCGCTCCAGCGAGATCGCCCAGACGATGGTCCGGCGGATCTGGCGCGAGGTCCGGCTGTTGGAGCGCGACCATCGTCTGGAACAGGGCCGCGACCCCGACATCGGCTTCGCGGAGGCGGCGTACGCGTGGGCGTCCGGAGCCGAGTTGGGCTCCGTCCTGGACGCCACGGACCTGACCGCCGGCGACTTCGTCCGCTGGACGCGCATGGTGATCGACCTGGCGGGTCAGGTCGCGGACGCCGTGGGTCCCGTCCTGCTGCGGGCCACCTGCCACGAGGCCATCGCCGCCATGCGCCGCGGGGTGGTCGACGCCGCCTACGACGAGGACGACTGAGCCTTGATCGGCTGGCTGGGTTGGGTCGATCTGATGGCGCGTGCCCCTGCGACTGTCTTGCGTCGGCGTGCGTGTGGCATTCCGGGGGGTTTGATCGGTCCGCGCCCTGGGAGGTCGCGATGTCGCGTGCCGTTGGTCGTTTTCTTGCCGTGGTGTCTGGTTGGCAGAACCATTATTTCCACGTTGGCCCCGTGAGTCACATCCCCCTCAAGGAGCGTTGATGCACCTCGAAGGCGTCGGTGAGTGGAGCGCTCAGTCCTATCTTGACCTCATTCGCTTCGCTGCGCGCTTCGGTTTTCTCGGACAATTGATTGTTCCGCCGGGTTCCGCGAAAGAACCTGGAGTCCTGCGCGATAGCGAATGGTTGAGATCAGTGGCTGGCGCGACCGTGTCTCGTGTCCGGGAGTGGCCTGGCACGCGCCTACTCGGTCGGAAGGCGACGGCGTTGCGATTCGAATTGAGCCCGACGACCTGTTCCTGGCTCGGGGACCAAGTGCACTCGCCCTACGCCTGGTTGGAGCCAGACCACCCAGAGGATCTCAGTTTCGAACGGGGCAATGGTAGCCTGCTCTTCGGGAGTGTTTCCCACGAAGAGCAGAGTTGGTTGGAACTATCGAGCTATGAATGCGAGGTTCTTGGATCGGAGTTCCCAGCACTGGCGGCGTGCCTTATCGATGCTCCGAGCTCTAGAGGCTTATTCAGAGCGTGAGGGAGTATAGGCCGAGGACTGCTCGACTGCGCGCGCATATGCGGGTCGACGTGGAGGTTGATCTGCGTGGTTTGGATGTTCACGTGACCGAGCCAGAGCGCGATGCTGGCGGTGTCGATCCCAGCGTGGAGCAGGCTCATCGCGCTCGGTATGCAGATCATGCTTGCGCGTCGTGCTTGCACGCCGGTGGCGTTCGACGAGGATCTCGTGGAAGGCGTAGCCCTTATGGGTGGTCGCTCAGCCGGGCGCAGGCGATGCGTGACGCGCGGTCGGAGAGCATCTGGGCCGCGGTGGCCGCGTTGACGGCCGCCGGGATGCCCGTGGCGTTGTTCTCCAGGGGAATCCACGCCTGGGCGGTCACCATCGCGCCGGGCTCGCGCCGGCGCTCGGGGGGCAGCCCTCGGCGGGCGGCGACGCGCTGTTTGTCGATGGACAGCGTCAGCACGCCGGTGGACCGGCCGGGGAAGGTGTCGTCCTTGTACCAGATGAAGTTGCCCAGCGAGTACGCGACGTAGGTGGAGCCGGTCCAGCCCGCGCCCTGCACACGGTGGCTGTGGCCCCCGACGAGGGCGTCCGCGCCGGCGTCCGCCAACTGCTTGGTGAGCGCGAACTGGGCGGCGCTCGGACAGAACTCGCGCTCGACCCCCCAGTGCAGGAAGACGACGACCACGTCGTAGCGCGCCGCCGCGTCGCGGACGGCCCTCACCAGCCGGTCGGGTGTCACCGCGCTCGCGACGCCCGGGGAGTCGGCGCTGGCCCCGAAGCTGACGGTGGTCTGCTCGCGCAACTGGGAGGCGTTCAGGATGGCGACGCTCACACCGTCCACGGTGAAGGTGGCTGGTGCGAACGCCTCGGCTTCGGTGGCGCCGATGCCGATGACCTTGACCGGCGCGCCCTGCCGGGCCGCGAGGGTGTCGGCCAGGCCGTCGCGCCCGAAGTCGACGGCGTGGTTGTTGGCCATGCCGACGACATCGACGCCGGCATGGGCGAGGGTTGTGAGGGTGCTGGCGGGCGTCCGGAACGTGAACTGCTTGCCGGCGATCGGACGCCCACGCTCGGTGAGGGCCGTCTCCAGGTTGACGACGGTGATGTCGGCGGGGGACAGGTACGGCTTCAGCGCCGCCAGCCCCTCGGGGTCGCGGGCCACGGGTCGGAGCTGGTTTTCGAAGTTGGCGTCTCCGGCAAACGAGACCGTGACGGGATCGGTACCGACGATGGCGGCTCGTCTTGGCGTCGCGTCCCCGGACGCCCCCGGCGCGCCGCCTCCGGGCGCGCTGACGGCCTGCAGCACCCCGCCGCCGACGACCACGACAGCCGCGGCGATTCCCGCGGTCCGAAGCAACCGAGCCTTGCGCGTCGCGGCCATCCCCACCCCTTCGACGTCCGTAGCGCCGAGCCTAGGCAGCCGCCCGGACGTCGCCCGCGAGGCGCGCCGGGCCTCGGTACAGTGGCGGCCATGGCGGTCGCGATCAGGGTCATCCCGTGCCTGGACGTCCACGACGGACGCGTGGTCAAAGGGGTCAACTTCCGCAACCTGCGCGATGCGGGCGATCCGGTCGACCTGGCCACCTCCTACGGCCTGGAGGGGGCCGACGAACTGACGTTCCTCGACATCTCCGCCTCGTCGGAGGGGCGCGCGACCACCCACGACGTGGTGCGGCGCACCGCGGAGACCGTGTTCATCCCGCTGACGGTGGGCGGGGGCGTCCGTAGCGTCGAGGACGTCGACCTCCTCCTGCGCACGGGCGCCGACAAGGTCGGGATCAACACCGGGGCCATCGCGCGGCCGGGCGTCATCGACGAGATCACGGCCCGGTTCGGCAATCAGGTGTGCGTGTTGTCCCTGGACGCCCGTCGCGAGGCCGGCCAGTCCTCCGGCTTCGGCGTCACCACCCACGGGGGCCGGACGCCCGCCGGCCTGGACGCGCTGGCGTGGGTCCAGGAGGCCGTGGATCGCGGCGTCGGGGAGATCCTGCTCAACTCGATGGACGCCGACGGCACGACCGACGGCTTCGACCTGGAGATGATCGAGGCGGTGCGCCGCGTCGTGGACGTCCCGGTCATCGCCTCCGGCGGCGCCGGGACCGTCGCGCACTTCGTGGACGCCGCCCGGGCGGGTGCGGACGCCGTGCTGGCGGCGTCGGTGTTCCACTACGGCACCCTCACGATCGCCGAGGTGAAGGCGGGGCTGGCGGCGGCCGGCTTCCCCGTTCGCTGATCCTCGTCTCGACATGCGGCAGTTTGTCCATATAGTGGGAAACCTGTCCTGTCCGGGGTCGGACGCCGCGGCGTCCGCTAGCCTTCTGGCGTGCGAAAGCTCGTCCTCGTAATCTGACAGCGTGTCTCCCGGCTGGCCGGTCGACACGCTCCCTCGTCTGCCCTGGCAGCGGGGGTTTTTCTTTGCAACGACGCACCCACGCACGCATACCGAACCAAGAAGGGGAAGACGATGGCCGATGAAGAGACGCCCAAGATACTGACCGGAGCGCAGGCGCTCGTGGAGTCGCTGGAGCGGGTCGGCGTGGACGTCGTGTTCGGCATCCCCGGCGGCGCGATCCTCCCGGTCTACGACCCGCTGGGCCAAAGCAAGCTGATCCGGCACATCCTCGTGCGCCACGAGCAGGGCGCCGGGCACGCCGCGCAGGGCTACGCGATGACGAGCGGCAAGCCGGGCGTGTGCATGGCGACGTCCGGTCCGGGCGCGACCAACCTGGTCACGGCCATCGCGGACGCCTACATGGACTCGGTCCCGATCGTCGCCATCACCGGGCAGGTGTCCGCGGCGTCCATCGGGTCGGACGCCTTCCAGGAGGCGGACATCCGCGGCATCACGTTCCCCATCACCAAGCACAGCTTCCTCGTCACGCGCGCCGAGGACATCCCCGGCGCGGTCAAGGCCGCCTTCCACATCGCGACGTCCGGACGCCCGGGCCCGGTTCTGGTCGACCTGGCCAAGAACGCGCTGCAATCCACGGCGCCCTTCGTGTGGCCGACCGGTGTCGATCTGCCCGGCTACCGTCCGACCGTCGAGCCGCACGCCCGGCAGATCCGCGAGGCGGCCCGGCTCATCGGCGAGGCGCGGCGTCCGACCCTCTACGTCGGCGGCGGCGTGGTCAAGGCGGAGGCCTACGAGGAGCTGCGGCAACTCGCCGAGACGACGCAGATCCCGGTCGTCACGACGCTGATGGCGCGCGGCGCCTTCCCGGACAGCCACCCGCTGCACATGGGCATGCCCGGCATGCACGGGTCGGTCTCGGCCGTCGGCGCGCTGCAGCGGTCCGACCTGCTCATCGTGCTCGGCGCCCGTTTCGACGACCGGGTCACGGGCAAGCTGGACACCTTCGCCCCCAACGCGCGGGTCATCCACGCCGACATCGATCCGGCGGAGATCGGCAAGAACCGCACCGCGGACGTCCCGATCGTGGGCGACGTCAAGCGCGTCATCGCCGGCCTCAATGAGGTGCTCCGGGGCGAGGACCTGCCGGACTACTCCGCGTGGCTGTCGTACCTGGGCAACCTGCGCGAGAAGTACGCCCCGCTCATCGAGCCGACCAAGGAGGGCATGCTGCTGCCGCAGTACGTCGTCAAGCGGCTCGGCGAGATCGCGGGCGACGCGTTCTACGCCAGTGGTGTCGGCCAGCACCAGATGTGGGCGGCCCACCTGCTGCCCTTCGAGAAGCCCGGACGCTGGCTCAACTCCGGCGGCGCGGGGACGATGGGCTACTGCGTCCCGGCGGCCATGGGCGCGAAGGTCGCCAATCCGGACGCCGTGGTCTGGGGCATCGACGGCGACGGGTGCTTCCAGATGACCAACCAGGAGCTCGTCACCTGCGCGCTCAACAAGATCCCGATCAAGATCGCGATCATCAACAACGAGAGCCTCGGGATGGTCCGCCAGTGGCAGACGCTGTTCTACGGCGGCCGCTACTCCAACACCAACCTGCACAGCTTCCGGGTGCCCGACTTCAAGATGCTCTCGGAGTCGATGGGCTGCGTCGGGCTGCGGGCGGAGACGCCCGAGGAGGTCGACCAGGTCATCAACGAGGCGATGGCGATCAACGACCGTCCGGTCGTGGTCGAGTTCATCGTCCACAAGGACGCCATGGTGTGGCCGATGGTCGCGGCCGGCGCCAGCAACGACGACATCAAGATTGCTCGGGACATGGCTCCCGACTGGGAGGACGAGATCATATGAAAACCCACACCCTGAGCGTCCTGGTCGAGAACAAGCCGGGCGTCCTCGCGCGCATCTCGGGCATGTTCGCCCGCCGCGGCTACAACATCGAGTCGCTCGCGGTCGGACCGACCGAGCGTCCCGAGCTCTCGCGGATCACCTTGCAGGTGAGCGCGACCGAGGGCAGCAACGTGGTCGAGCAGATCACCAAGCAGCTCAACAAGCTCATCGAGGTCATCAAGATCCTCGAGCTGGAGGATTCGGCCGTCCGCCGCGAGATGGTCCTCATCAAGCTCAAGGCCGAGCCGACCGCCCGCAGCCAGATCATCGAGATCGTCCAGTTGTTCCGGGGCAAGACGGTCGACGTCCACGCCGACTCGCTCGTGGTCGAGGCGACCGGCAGTCCCGAAAAGCTGGCAGCATTGCTCGAGATGCTGCAGCCCTACGGCATCCGCGAACTCGTCCAGTCCGGTCTGGTCGCGGTCGCCCGGGGCAGCAAGTCCCTCACGGATCGCAAGGCCGACCGCCTCAAGTCCGCCTGACCCGCACGCAACACGAAGGAAGAAGACACATGGCAGAGATGTTCTACGACTCGGACGCCGACCTGACCGTCATCCAGGGCCGCTCCGTGGCGATCATCGGGTACGGCTCGCAGGGCCACGCCCACGCGCTGAACCTGCGCGACTCGGGTGTCGACGTCCGCGTCGGCCTGCGGGAGGGCTCCGCGAGCCGCGCCAAGGCCGAGGCCGAGGGCCTGCGGGTCGTGAGCGTGGCGGAGGCGGTCGAGGAGTCCGATGTCGTCATGATCCTGGCCCCCGACCAGGTGCAGCGGACGCTGTACGCCGAGGAGATCGAGCCCCACCTGGTGCCGGGCGACGCCCTGTTCTTCGCGCACGGCTTCAACATCCGCTTCGGCTACATCACCCCGCCCGAGGGCGTGGACGTGTGCATGGTCGCGCCCAAGGGTCCCGGCCACCTCGTGCGCCGCGAATACGCCGAGGGCCGGGGCGTCCCGGTCATCGTCGCCGTCGAGGCCGACGCCACGGGCAAGGCCTGGCCGCTCGCCCTGTCCTACGCGAAGGCGATCGGCGGCCTGCGCGCCGGCGGCATCAAGACCACGTTCACCGAGGAGACCGAGACCGACCTCTTCGGCGAGCAGGCCGTGCTGTGCGGTGGGGCGTCCGCGCTCGTCCAGGCGGGCTTCGAGACGCTCGTCGAGGCGGGCTACCAGCCCGAGGTGGCCTACTTCGAGTGCCTTCACGAGCTGAAGCTGATCGTCGACCTCATGTACGAGGGTGGCATCGCCAAGCAGCGCTGGAGCGTGTCCGACACGGCCGAGTTCGGCGACTACGTGTCCGGCCCGCGGGTCATCGACGCGAGCGTCAAGGCGCGGATGAAGGACGTCCTCACCGATATCCAGACCGGGGCGTTCGCCAAGCGGTTCATCGACGACCAGGACGCCGGCGCGCCGGAGTTCAAGGCGTTCCGGGCCGCCGCCGAGCAGCACCCGATCGAGTCGACGGGCCGCGAACTCCGCAAGCTCATGAGCTGGGTCAAGAGCCACGACAGCGACTACGTCGAGGGTCACGCCGGCCGCTGAGCATCGTCACCAGCCAGGGGGCGCCCCGTTGGGGGGCGTCCCCTGTGCGCGTCCGGGGGGCGGCGTGCGGTTTCGGGCGTGCGGGGTTGGTCGGGTGTGGCAGCATGGCCCTGCGCCGACGACCCCGACCCCGAGGAGCCCTGCATGGTGCAGTACTACAACGCCATCCAGGACGCCATCGTGGGTCACGCGGGGGAGTGGTGGACCTACCTCGTCACCGCCCTGCTGTGCTATGTCGACGGCTTCTTCCCGCCGGTCCCGAGCGAGTCGCTGGTCATCGCGATGGCCTCGCTGTCGGAGACCCACGGCGGCCCCGTCCGGTTGTGGATCCTGCTGCCGTTGGCGGGACTGGGGGCGTTCGCGGGCGACAACACCGCCTACTGGATCGGCCGGATGATCCCGCTGCAACGGCTGTTCCGCGGCGAGCGCGGGCAGCGCGTGCTGGAGCGGGCGCACGACCTCATCCACCGGAAGGGGGCCGAGGTGCTGCTGTCGGCGCGCTTCGTCCCGGGGTACCGGATCGCCATCAACATGACCGCGGGCGGCGTCCGGCTGCCGTGGCGGCGGTTCCTCGTCATCGACGCCGTCTCCACGGCGTTGTGGGCGGCGTTCTCGGTCGGGATCGGGCTGGCCGCGGGCTCGCTGTTCCACGACCGTCCGCTGCTCGGGATCGTGGTGGGGGTCGCCCTCGGCCTCGGCCTGGGCTGGATCATCGAGCGCGTCGGCGCCTGGCGCGAGGCGCGGGCCAACGCGCGCGCGGCCGCCGCCGAGTCCGTCGCGGACGGCCACTGACATGACCCCGCTCGCCTGGACGCTCGTCGCGGTGCTGACGGTCGCCCTCGGGGCGATGGCGGTCGTGGCGTTTCGCGCGCGGACCGCACTGACGGCGTCCAGAGCCGAAGCCGCCCACCTGCGCGAGTTGGTCAAGAAGAAGGTCGAGCGTCCCAACGTGTTCAGCCACGAGGTGCGCACGCCGCTGACGCTCATCAAGGGGGCCGCCGAACTGCTGGCCGAGGAGACCCCCGGACCGCTCACGCCCCGGCAACACGAGTTCGTCCACACCATCGCCGTGCAGGCCGAGCAGGTCATCGCGCTGGCCGAGGATCTGCTCACCGAGGCCAAGATCGACGCTCAGCTCTTCGATTTGCGCCTGGAGCGCGTCGATCTCAAGGCGCTCGTCCGCGAGACCGTCCGGGACGCCCGCCGCCTGCACCACACCCCCATTGCCCTGGCGGACCAGCCCGGACCGCTGCTGCTCATGGCCGACCGCAAGCTGCTCGGCCAGGCGCTGTGGAACCTCGTCAACAACGCCTGCCGCCACGCCGGTCCGGACGCCCGCGTGAGCGTCTCGGTGTCGGAGTCCGAAGGTCAGGCCATCGTCGCCGTGACCGACGACGGGGGCGGGATGTCGCCCGAGGAGCGCGCGACGATGTTCGAGTCGTTCACCGTCGGCCGCGAACAACCCGGCACGGGACTAGGCATGATGATCACCGAGCGGATCGTCGCGCAGCACGGCGGCCGCCTGCTGGTGGACACCGTCGAGGGGCGCGGCACCACCGTCTACTTCACGATCCCCGTCGAGCGGGAGGCCGTCGATGAGTGAGCGGCCGCGGGTGCTCGTGGTGGACGATGAGACCCAGATGGTGAGCATCGTGGCGTTCGCGCTCGAAACCCAGGGGTTTGTCCCGGTGACGGCCCGCAGCGCCGAGCAGGGGTGGCGCCTGTTCGGCGCGGAGGACTTCGACCTCGTTGTGCTCGACGTCATGCTGCCCGGCGCGTCGGGCGTCCAACTCGCCCAGCGGATCCGGACGCGCTCCGACGTCCCGATCATCATGCTCACCGCCCGCGGCGAGGAGGAGGACCGCCTGGCCGGCCTGCTCGCCGGCGCCGACGACTACGTCACCAAGCCGTTCTCGCCGCGCGAGCTGGCCTTGCGGGCGCAGGCGCTCGTCCGGCGCGCCCGGGCGGCGTCGGCGTCGCGTCGGCTCACCAACGGCCCCCTGGTCATCGACCTCGACCAGCGCAGCGCCACCCTGGCCGGCCAGCACCTCAAGCTCACCGACGTCGAACTGCGGCTGCTGACGGCACTCGCCCGGCGGGTGGGGGAGCCCGTGGGGTGGCGCGACCTGCTCAACGAGGTGTGGTTCACCGCCGAAGTCCAGGGCGGGCGGGACATGATCAAGACGACCGTCCATCGGCTGCGTTCCCGGGTCCCGCAAGGCGACGCCCTCGTCGTGGCGGTCCGGGGCGTCGGGTATCTCATGCCCTCCCTCGCCGACCATGCGTGACCGGCGGCTCGGCCGGATCGTCGCCGCGGCCCTCTTCGTGGCCCTGCTCGCCTGGAGCTCGTCGGTGGTGGGTTCGGTGTCGGCGCGGCGGTCGATCTCGGTGCTGTGCTCGTCCATCGAGTCGGTCTGCCGCGAGTGGGCGGCGGGCTTCACCCGTCACACCGGCATCGAGGTGTCGCTCGTGCGCATGTCGACCGGCGAGGCCTACGCGCGCCTGGCACGCCCCGGCGCCGCCGCCGACTTCGACGTCTGGCACGGCGGCCCCGCAGACACCTACGAACTCGCCAAGCGCACCGGGTTGCTGGCCCCATACCGCCCCGCCGGCGCCGCGGCCATCCCGGCCCGCTACCGCGACCCCGACGGCTACTGGACCGGCGTCTACGTGGGCGTCCTCGGCTTTTGCTCCAACACCGACGTGCTCCGCAGGCTCGGCGTCCCGACGCCCCGCTCCTGGGACGACCTGCTCGACCCGCGGCTGGCCGGGCAGCTCTCGGTGCCGAACGCCCGCACCTCCGGGACGGGGTACACGCTGGTCTGGACCAACCGCGTCCGGCTGGGGTCGGACGCCGCCACGATCGACTACCTGCGCCGCCTCGACGACAATGTCCTGCAGTACACCTCATCGGGGATCGCCCCCGCGCTGGTGGCCGCCCGCGGGGAGGCGGCGGTGGCGCTGACCTTCTCTCAGCACTGCGTCCAGGCCCGGGACGCCGGCTACGAGTCTCTCGAGGTCACCTACCCCGCCGAGGGCACCGGCGCCGAAATCGGCTCGGTCGCGATCCTCGCCGGCACCCGCGACGCGGACGCCGCCCGGCGGTATGTCGACTTCGCGGTGTCCGAGCAGGCGCAGCGCATGGGCGCGCAACTGCCGACCCGCGAGGATCTGGCCTCGGACGCCCGCCTGGGCGCCGGTGCGCCCCGCCTGGTGTACACGGCGGCCGAGGCTGCTGCGGCCAAGGTCGCCCTGACCGATGCCGTCACCGCCGAGGTGTACCGGTGAGCCGCTGGGCCCGTCTGGGCTGGACGATCCTCGTCGTGCTTCCCCTCGTGGCGCTCGGCGTCCTCGTCGCGCGCCAGTTCGCCCGGGGAGGTCTCGCGGCCCTCGGGACGATCCTGGTGTCGCAGGGGGGCGTGCTCGCCAACACCGTGGGCTACGGCGTCGGCACCGCCACCCTCGCGGTGGCGCTGGGGTGGGGGCTCGCCCACGCGCGGCGCCTCTACGTCTTCCCCGGGCGGCGGGTGCTGCACGCCGTGATCCTCGCCGCCCTGGTCATGCCCACGTTCACCTTCGCCATGGCGCTGGTGATCCTGTTGGGCCACAACGGGTACGCCGCCCGGCTGGTCGGCGCGCCGCCGGTGGAGGTGTACGGGCTGATGGGCCTGGTGACCTCCGGGACGCTGGCGCGACTGCCGTACGCCTACCTCACCCTGGTGCTGGCCTACCGCCACCTCGGCGTCCGCGAACTGGAGTCGGCGGCCCTGCTGGGGGCCTCCCGCTGGCGGACCATGCGGGTCGTCGTCTGGCCGCGCCTGCGGGCACCGCTGCTGGCCGCCTGGCTCATGGTGTTCGCCGACACCGTCGCCGACCTCGCCAACCCGCTCGTGATCGGGGGCGGGTTCCGGGTGGTCGCGTCGCGGCTGTACGAGGCGGTCAACGCCGAGGGGGATCTCGCCTCGGCCACCGCCTATGGCGTCCTGCTGCTCGTGCCTGCGGTGATCTACTGGGTCGTGACGGCGCGGCTGGGGGTGCGGCGGGTCGCGGACGCCGTCCCGGAGACGCCGGTCGGGCGGAAGCCGCAGGGGCCGGCGGTCGCGCTGATCGGGGCGGCGTGGGCGCTGGGCGCGGTGATCGTCGTGCTCGTCGCGACGGTCGGGGTCGCCTCGGTCGTCCCCCAGGGATTCGGCTGGTCGGCCTACGGGGAGGTGCTGGCCGGACCGTACACGCGCGCGCTGGCGACGACCGTCCTGTTGGCCCTGGTGTCGGTGCCCCTCGCCGTCGTCGTCGGGGCCGGGGCGGGCGTGGCGGCGTCCCGAAGCCGGGCCTCGCTCGACCGGGCGTCGCGGTCGTGGGGGCTCGCGGTGGCCGTCCCGAGCCTCGTCCTGGGGTTGGGGGCCTTCCTGGCCTGGTCGCTCGTCCGCGAGGCGGGGCACGGTCCGTCGCGCGTGCTGGGTGCCTTCGCGATGATCGCGGCGGTCCACGTGCTCCGCAACGCGCCCCAGGTCGCGACGGCGACCCTGTCCGGGCTGCGCGACCTGGTGCCGGACGCCCGCGACGCGGCCACGCTGTTGGGCGCCCGCGGCCCCGCCCTCGTGCGCCTGGTGTACGCGCCCCGGCTGCGTCCTGTCCTGCGGAGGGCCTCCGTGATGAGCGCGGCGCGGGCGCTGACGGCGACGTCCTCGGTGATCTTGTTGACCGACGCGCAGGTGCCGCTGCTCACGGCGCGGATGCTGGTCGAGGTGGACGCCGGACGGCTGGCGTCCGCGGCCGCCATGGCGGTGGTGTTGGGGGTCTTGGTGGCGCTCGTGGGCGCCCTGGCGAACTGGGGGTGGCGCGATGCCCGGGCTGATTGAACTGACGAATCTGCGCAAGGAATTCGGCGGGGTCCGTGCCCTCGACGGCGTCGACCTCACGGTCGCCCCGGGCGAACTGGTGGCCGTCGTCGGTCCGTCCGGGTGCGGCAAGTCGACGCTCCTGCGGCTGGTCGCGGGGCTCGAGCAGGGCGAGGGGACGATCCGCATCGACGGCGTGGACGTGGCCGCGATGGCCCGCGGGGACCGGCCGGTGGCGATGGTGTTCCAGGCGGACACCCTGTTTCCCGAGCTGACGGTCCACGACAACGTCGCCTTCGGGCTGCGGGCCCGGCGCCGCGACGGCCGGGACGCCGCCGAGGTCGTCGAGGTCGCCCTCCTGAGGCTCGGCATCCTCGGTCTTGCCGACCGGTTCCCCGACGAACTGTCCGGCGGACAGCGGCGCCGCGTGGCGCTGGCCCGCGCCATCGTGCTGCAGCCCGCCGTCCTCCTGCTGGACGAGCCGCTGTCGGGGCTGGACGCCGCCCTCCGCCCCCAGTTGGCGAGCCTGATTCGCGCCAACCAGCGCCGCTTCGGACTCACCACGCTGTACGTCACCCACGACCAGGACGAGGCGCTCTGCGTCGCCGACCGCGTCGCGGTGATGAACGCCGGACGCCTGGAGCAGGTCGGCACGCCGCGGGCGGTGTACAACCGTCCCGATTCGGTGTTCGTGGCGTCGTTCGTCGGCAGGTCGAACCTCGTGGAGTGCCCGGTGGCCTCCGTCGACGCCGGGGTCGGCGTGGCCCACCTGCTCGGCGTCGAGGTCCGCCTGCCCGCGCACCCGGCGGTGCGGGCGGGCCGGGGGCTGGCGCTGCTGCGTCCGGGTGCGCTGTCGCTGCGTCCGGAACCCGACCATCCGGCGTGGGCCGGCGTCCGGGGCGCGTTGGGTCAGGTGGCGGACGCCGCGTGGTACGGCCACCGGCTCGACTACGCCGTCGAGACCGAGCACGGCGTCCTCACCGTCGCGGGCGACCCGGCCGGCGACCCGCTGCCGGTGGGGACGTGCGTCCGGGTGGACGTCGACGCCGTGCGGGGGTGGCTGCTGTCGAATCGGTGACGCGGCTGTTACCAACTGTCACCGAACGGACGCGACGGGGCGCACGGCGGGCGATGGAATGGTCCCGAGCCGCGTTCGAGGTCGGGCGCGCAGAACCAGGAGAATTCACATGTCTGTCGACGCCCCGCAACGCCGGTCGTTGCTGGCTGCCCCGCCGGCCGCCCCGCGTCTGCCCGAGAACGAGGTCAAGCACCGCTACCCCTCCCTGCGGTTCCAGGTCTTCATGGGCATCTTCATCGGCTACGCCGGTTTCTATCTGATCCGCAACAACATCCCGCTGATCGCTGCGGTCATCGAGAAGGAGGGCTGGATCGACAAGCTCGGCATCGGCCTGGTGGCCAACGCCGTGCTGATCGCCTACGGGCTCTCGAAGTTCTTCATGGCGACGATCTCCGACCGCTCGAACGCCCGCTACTTCCTGCCGCTCGGCCTCGCGCTGTCGGCGGTGTGCAACCTGGTCGTGGCCTTCGTGCCCGCGGTGTCGGCGTCCCTGGCGTTCTTCGCCATCGTCATGTTCATCAACGGCTGGGTGCAGGGCATGGGCTGGCCTCCCTGCGGCCGCGTGCTCGTGCACTGGTTCTCGACCAACGAGCGTGGCTGGAAGACGGCCATCTGGAACACCGCGCACAACGTGGGCGGCATGGCCGTCGGCGCCATCGCGGCCTGGGGCCTGGCCATCACCAACAAGCAGTGGCAGGCGGCGTTCTGGCTTCCGGCGATCTTCGCCCTGGTCGTGGCGCTGTTCGCGTTCCTCGTCATCCGTGACACGCCGGCGTCCGTCGGCCTGCCGCCCATCGAGGAGTACCGCAACGACCCGGCCAAGGTCGACATCGACCCGGGCGACACCGCCGGCATGAGCTACTGGCAGATCATCCTCAAGTACGTCGTGCTCAACCCCGTCATGGTCTACCTCGCGCTCGCCAACGTGTTCGTCTACGCGCTGCGCTACGGCGTGCTGTCGTGGACGCCGACCTACCTGTCGCAGGTCCACCACGTCTCCATCACCCAGGGCATCATGGGCTTCTCGCTGTTCGAGCTCGCCGGTATCTTCGGCACGCTGGCCTGCGGCTGGATCTCCGACAAGGTCTTCAAGGGCAACCGCACCTACACGGGCATCACGTTCATGCTGGGCGTCGGGCTGTTCGTCGTCTTGTACTGGCTGGCCCCGGTCGGCACGCCGTACTGGCTGCTCATGACCTACCTGTTCTTCATCGGCGCCTTCATCTACGGCCCCGTCATGCTCATCGGCCTCCAGGCCCTCGACATGGCCGACCGCCGCGTGGCCGGCACCTCCGCCGGGTTCACCGGGCTCTTCGGGTACGTCCTGGGCGCCACCATGGCGTCCACGGGCACCGGCTGGCTCATCCAGACGTTCGGCTGGAACGTCACCTACGCCGTTCTCACCGCGTTCGTGGTCGTCGCCATCGCCCTGCTGGCCCTGGTCGGCCCGCATGAGAAGCGGCTCGTGGAGCACCACCGGACCATCAGCAAGGGGTAATCACCACGCGACCGGCGTCCGACGCAGCGCCGGAAGCACCGCGACGCGGGACGGCTCAGGTCGTCCCGCGTCGTCGTGTCGGGTGTCGAGCGGCGCCGAACCCGCCGGCCGCCCGTGGGCCCGCCGGCAGCTCGACCGTCCGGGGCGACCTCACCCACCCGGGATCGTCACGGCGCGGTGTGGGTCACGACAGCCGGGCGGCGATGGCGTCGCCCACCTGGGCCGTGGAGCGGCGGGTGGTGCCGCGCTCGATCACGTCGGCGTCCACGGCCGCCTCGATGCGGGCGGCGTCCGCGCCACGACCGAGGTGGTCCAGCAGCAGCGCCATCGACGAGATGGTCGCGGTGGGGTCGGCGATGCCCTGGCCGGCGATGTCCGGCGCGGAGCCGTGGACGGGCTCGAACATGGACGGGAACGTCTTGTCCGGGTTGATGTTCGCGGACGCCGCGAGCCCGATTCCGCCGGTGACGGCCGCGGCGAGGTCGGTGATGATGTCGCCGAAGAGGTTGTCGGTGACGATCACGTCGAAGCGCTGCGGGTCGGCGACCATCATGATCGTGGCGGCGTCGATGTGCAGGTAGTCGGTCGCCACCTCGGGATACTCTTCGCCGACGGAGGTGAACAGGCGGTTCCACAGGCCTCCGGCGTTGACCAGCACGTTGTGCTTGTGGACGAGCGTGAGCTTCTTGCGGCGCTTCATCGCGCGCTCGTAGGCGTCGCGGACGACCCGCTCCACGCCGTGCGCGGTGTTGACGCTGACCTCGTTGGCGACCTCGAACGGCGTCCCGGTCTGCATCGAGCCGCCCACGCCGCAGTACAGGCCTTCGGTGCCCTCGCGGACGACGACGAAGTCGATGGGCCCGCGCGACGTCACCGCGTCCGACAACGGCGAGACGACGCCCGGGTAGAGCTTGGAGGGCCGCAGGTTCACGTAGTGGTCGAACGCGAACCGCAGCTTCAGCAGCAGCCCCCGCTCCAGCAGCCCGGACGGGATCGCCTTGCTGCCCGGGGCGGCGCCGACCGCGCCGAGGATGATCGCGTCCGCCTGGGCGAGCTCGGCCAGGACCGACTCGGGCAGGACCTCGCCGGTCCGCTGCCAGCGTTCGGCACCCAGGTCGTAGGGCACGAAGGAGAAGGCGTCGTCGCCGACGGCGGCCGTCAGCACCTTCAGCCCCTCGGCCACCACCTCGGGGCCGATGCCGTCGCCGCCGATGACGGCGATGGTGGGGGTCGCGGCAGGAGTGTCGTTGGTCACGGCAGGAGGGTAGCGAGTGGTCCGGACGCGGTGGGCACGCGTCTCACGGGAGGGTGCCCGCGCTAGAGTCTCCGGCATGGCCCTGTCCTTCTCCCTCCAGCAGAATCCCCAGGCGCGTTCGGACGCCGAGGTCGCGGCGATCCTGGCCGCCCCCGGCTTCGGCGACTACTTCACCGACCACATGGCAGTGGCCACGTGGACGAAGGGGCAGGGCTGGCACGACGACGCGATCAAGCCCTACGGGCCGTTCGTGATGGACCCGTCCACGGCCGTCCTGCACTACGGGCAGGAGATCTTCGAGGGCCTCAAGGCCTACCGACACGCCGACGGCTCGGTGTGGATCTTCCGTCCGGAGCGCAACGGGGCCCGCCTGCAGACCTCCGCCGCCCGCATGATGCTGCCCGAGTTGCCGGTGGACGACTTCGTCGCCTCCATCGTGGAGCTCCTCAAGGCCGACCACCGCTGGGTCCCGGACATGGCGGGGGAGCAGAGCCTGTACCTGCGGCCCTTCATGTTCGCCTCCGAGGTCTTCCTCGGCGTCCGCGCCGCCCAGGAGGTCACGTACGCGGTGATCGCCTCGCCGGTCGGTCCGTACTTCGCCGAGGGCGTCAAGGGCATCGACATCTGGGTCACCGACGAATGGGCGCGCGCCGGCGTCGGCGGCACGGGCTCGGCCAAGTGCGGTGGCAACTACGCCGCCTCGTTGATCGCCCAGTACGAGGGCTACGAACGAGGCTGCTCGCAGGTCATGTTCATCGAGGCGTCCGGCAAGGACCGCGTCGAGGAGTTGGGCGGCATGAACGTGTTCTTCGTGACGCGCGATGGCCGGCTGGTTACCCCGCGGCTGACCGGGACGATCCTCGACGGGGTCACGCGCGACTCGATCCTCACCGTCGCCGGCGAACTGGGCCTGACCCCCGTCGAGGCGCGGATCACCCCGTCCGATCTCGTCGCGGGGTTGGAGTCCGGAGAGTTCGTCGAGGCGTTCTGCTGCGGCACCGCCGCGGTCATCAGCCCGATCTCGGCCTTCCGCTCCAAAGCCTTCGAGCTCGCGCCCGCCGACCAGTCCTTCGCGCAGACGTTGGCGATCCGCGACGCCCTGCTGGACATCCAGTACGGCCGCGTCGAGGACCGCCACGGCTGGATGCGCCGGGTCATCTGAGCGAGGGGCCATGAGCGCCGCCGGATCCGATCGGCCGCCCGCGCGCGGCAACCTGCTCGTCGGTCTCGTCGCCGGGATCGTCGTCGGTCTCGTCGTGGTGGCGCTCGCCTGGGTCGTGGTGTCCGGGGGTCGCGGCGTCCCGGCGTCCTCCCCGTCCCCGAGTCGGGCCTCCGCCTCCTCCGCGAAACCGTCCGCGAAACCTTCCGCCACGGCGACCGCCACGCAGGAGCCCTCGACACCGGCGGCGCCTCCGACCACCTACGCGCCGCCGGCGAACGTGACCACGTCTCTGCCCGCGGGAAGCTTCGTGCTGGTGCTGGACTCCCTGTCGAAGGCCAGCAGCACACCCGACGCCGCGGTCCAGAGCGCAGCAGCGCTGAGCACGGCGCAGTATCCGGTGATCGTGGTGGATTCGGACGCCGTCCCGGGCTTCAACCCGGGCTACTACGCCCTCGTGGTGGCGAACTTCTCCTCCCGCGAGCAGGCAACCGCCGCCTGCCCCGCCTTCGGACGGACCACGGGCGGCACCTGCTACCCGCGTCAGATCGGCGGCTGACGTGCTGAGCCGACGCCAGGCCCTCCTGGCCGTCGGGATCGGCCTTCCCGCCGGGCTCGCCTGGCCCGCCGCGGCGCTCGCCGCCCCGGACCGTCCCGACCTCCGCCCACGCAGCGCGTGGGCGACGGGGTGCCCCGTCAAGGGTCCGCTCCTCGCCGAGGACGTCAAATTCCTGCTCGTACACCACACCCTCACCCCGAACACCGACAAGGCGGCGGCCATCCCGGCGCGCTTGAGGTCCGTCTACGCCTTCCACACCCAGCATCGCGGCTGGAACGACGTCGCCTACAACTTCTTCGTCGACGCCTACGGCACGATCTGGGAGGGACGCCAGGGCAGCATCGCCGGCCCGGTGCGGGGCGACGCCACCGGCGGCAGCCAGGGTTTCGCCCAACTCGCCTGCTTCGTCGGGGACTTCACCAAGGTGGCCCCCACCCCCGCGGCCATGACGGCCATGACCGCGCTGCTGGCCTGGCTCGCGCACCGCTCGGGGCTGTCGCTGACCCAGGACGTGACCTTCACCTCGCGCGGGTCGTCGCGTTGGCGCGCGGGCGCGCGCGTGACGACGCCGCAGATCGCCGCCCATCGGGACATGTCGCAGACCGATTGCCCGGGAGACGCGCTGTACCCCCTGGTCGCCTCGCGGTTGTTGCCGGACGCCCGCGCGCGGCTCGGCGGGTCGGCGTCCGCGGGAGTAGGTCCGTCGGCCCAGGGAGGCGCTTCCGTCGCGCCCGAGTCGCCGGTCGCCACGTCTCCCAGCGGGGCGTCGCCCACGGCGTCCGCGCCTTCACTCCCGCCGTCCGCGCCCTCACTCTCGCCGTCGGCGGCCGACGGCCCCCCTGCGATCTGGCCCCTGGCCGCCGGTGCGGCCGCGGCGGCCGCCGCGCTCGGTGGCGGGATCGCGGCGGCGTCAGCGAAGAAGCATCGCCATCGCCGCGAGACCGACCAGCAGCGTCCCAGCCAGGCCGGCGAGGAACCCCACGACGGTCAGTGACAGGCTCTGGGCCGACGCGGGGGCGGGTCCGGGGTTCGGGACGGGCGTGGGGACGCCGTACCCGGGCATGGCCGCCGACGGCGGCCATGCCGGCGCGGCCAGGTCGCGGGGGGCGTCCCGGTAGAGGGGGGTGTCGTGGGGGGTCCAGGCGGCAGGCGAGCCCGGGAGGGGTTGGGTGGGGTAGTCGACCGCGGGCGGGCGCGGCGCCGGAGGTGCGCTCGGCGTCACGGGAGTCTGGGGCCGGACGATCGTGGCGTCCGGCGCGGCAGGCGGGGGCGTCGCGACACCCGCCGGACCGCCGGCCGGGGTCGCTCCCAGCAGGGTCACGACGGCCGAGCGAAGCCGTGTCGAGCTCGTCGGCGGCAGGAGGAAGGCCGCGCGGGTGCGGCCGTCGGCCAGGTCGAAGCGGGTCCACTCCTCCCCGCCGAGCATCAGCGGCGTGTGGGTGACCCGCGTGGTGGCGTCCAACTCGATGACGGACGTCCGCTCCAGGCCGCCACCGTCGCGCCACACCAACGCCGCCCGGGAGGGCTGCAGGACCAACGCGCCGAAGTCGACCCGGCCCTCGGGCACGCCCACGGGGACGACGTGGGTGACGGGATCGTTCGGCGACACGACGGTGGCGAATCGGGAGGCGCCACCCTCCAGCACCTGGCGCGACAGGTCGGCGAACCGGCGGTCGAGGGGCGCGAGGTCGAGCGCGGCCACGGCGCCGCGGCCGATCCGATCGGCGAGGTCCATGGGATGCCTCCTAGCTGGTCGGCGTCAGTCTAGCGACGGCCGACCCGCGCGCGACGGGAGCGCCGGTTCCCGGTCGAGAGTCTCACGGCGCGAGACCCACGTTCCGACGACTGGATGCTGGGGATACTCCTGCGGTTTGCTGGGCACCCCAGTGCCCCGAGAGAGAGGCCCGCCATGTCGCCCGTCCAGGTCGCGCCCGACGTCTTCCACGTCTACGACACCACCCTGCGCGACGGCGCGCAGCAGGAGGGCCTGCGGCTCACCGTCCACGACAAGGTGCGGATCGCGCGCGCCCTGGACGACTTCGGCGTCACGTTCATCGAGGGCGGCTGGCCGGGCGCCAACCCGAACGACACGGCGTTCTTCCAGGCTGCCGCCGCGGGCGAGCTCGGCCTGCGCAATGCCGAGCTCGTCGCGTTCGGCGCGACCCGCCGGGTAAACGGGCGGGCGGCGTCCGACCCCCTCACCCGCGCGCTGCTGGAGGCGCAGACCAAGGTCATCACGCTGGTGGCCAAGAGCCACGACGAGCACGTCCGTCGCGCGCTCAACACGACGCTGGAGGAGAACCTGGCGATGATCGCCGACACCGTGTCGTTCCTGGTGTCCGAGGGTCGGCGGGTGTTCCTCGACGCCGAGCACTTCTTCGACGGCTACCGCGCCAACCCCGCCTACGCCCTCGAGGTGGTCCGCACGGCTGCGGACGCCGGCGCCTCCTGCGTGGTGCTGTGCGACACCAACGGCGGCATGCTGCCGGGGTGGATGGGCGAGGTCGTGTCCGCGGCGTCCGAAGTCGGGATCGACCTCGGCATCCACTGCCACAACGACACCGGCTGCGCTGTCGCCAACACCATCGCGGCGGTGGACGCCGGCGCCATGCACGTCCAGGGCACGATCAACGGGCACGGCGAGCGGACCGGCAACGCCGACCTCATCACCGTGGTGGCCAACCTGCAGCTCAAGTACGGCTGGTCGCTCGTCCCGGCGGAGTCGCTGGCGAAGGCCACGTCGGTGTCGCACAAGGTCGCGGGCATCACCCACGTCCTCCCGAACGCCCGCCAGCCCTACGTCGGCCAGTCGGCGTTCGCGCACAAGGCCGGACTGCACGCGTCGGCGATCAAGGTGGACGCCAACCTCTACCAGCACGCCGACCCGCTGGCGGTCGGCAACGACATGCGCATGCTGGTCTCGGACATGGCCGGGCGCGCCAACATCCAGCTCAAGGGCGGCGAACTGGGCTACGACCTGTCCGACCGCGAGCTGGCCGCCACGGTCACCGACACGGTCAAGGACCGCGAGATGGCCGGCTACAGCTACGAGTCGGCGGACGCCTCGTTCGAGTTGTTGTTGCGCGAGCAATTGGGCCTGGTGGACAAGCCGTTCGACGTGCTCGGGTGGCGTGCCTGGACCGGCCACGAACAGGGCGCCGACGGCGACTCCGAGGCGATCGTCAAGGTCGTCATCGACGGCGACGTCCGCCGGCTGGCGGGGGAGGGGTTCGGCCCGCTGAACGCCCTCGACCAGGCCCTCACCGGCGCCCTGCAGGCCACCTATCCGGCTGCGGCGTCGTTCGAGCTGGTCGACTACCGCGTCCGCATCCTCGACCAGGGGCACGGCACGGACGCCATCGTTCGGGTTCTCATCGACATGACCGACCGGACGCGCACCTGGACGTGCGTCGGCGTCGGGACCAACGTCATCGAGGCCTCCTGGGAAGCCCTCGTGGACTGCTACCGCTGGGGCCTGATCGCCCGCTGAGTGCGCTTGTAGCCTTGGGCGCATGAGCGAGGCGCACATCCGCATCGGGGACGCGGAGCGCCACCGCGCCCTCGACGAGGTACACGAGGCTGCCGCCGACGGGCGGCTGCGCCTGGACGAAGTGGACGAGCGGGTCACCCTGGTGCTCCAGGGGCGCACGCGCAGCGACATCTCGGCCGCGCTGGCCGATCTCGTGCCGCCGGACCGGCTGCCCGGCCTGCTCGATGGCACGCCGCCGGCCGCGGCGTCCGGAGCCCCCGGGACGAGTTGGGACAACCCGATGGTGCTGACCGCCCGCTGGGACGATGTCCGGCGGGCCGGCGCGTGGGAGGTACCCGCGTTCCTAGAGATCAACGCGGTGGCCGGCAACGTCAAGCTCGACTTTCGCGATGCGCGGATCGCCAGCGCCGTCGTAGATCTGTCCGTGGTGGGCGGCGCGGGCGACGTCATCGTCGTCGTGCCCGAGGGTGTCGGTGTGGACGTGACCTACGTCGAGTCCGGCATGGGGTCGGTGACCTCGCGCGTCGATCCACGCGCGAGGCCGGGTCAGCCTCAACTCGTCCTGCGCGGCAGGCTCACGCTGGGCGACATCAAGGTGCGCCATGCCAACCGCTTCGACACCTGGCAGCGCAACCGGATGCTGGCGCACGGCGGCGGCCCCGACCTCAAGAACTGACCGAGCCGGGGCCGCTCGCTGCGCCTCAGTCGATGCGCTCCAGGACGATCGGGCCGCGGTCGACGTCGGCGTCCGAGATCGTGACGGCCTCGGCGAGCGCGGCCTGGGCCCGCTCGAACCGCTCGGGGGTGTCGGTGTGCAGCGTGAACAGCGGCTGCCCCGCGGTGACGCGGTCCCCGACCGACGCCGTCCACGTGACACCCGCGGCCGCCTGCACCGGATCCTCCTTGCGGGCCCGTCCGGCCCCCAGCCGCCAGGCGGCCAGTCCGACGGCCATGGCGTCCATCGACGCGATGGTCCCGGACGCCGGCGCCACGACCGTCTCGGTGTGCCGGGCGACGGGCAGCGGGGCGTCCGGATCGCCGCCCTGGGCGCGGATCATCCGCTTCCAGGCGTCCATCGCGGCCCCGGACGCCAACGCGCGCTCCGGGTCGGCGTCCACGCCCGCCGCAGCGAGCATCTCGCGGGCGAGGGCGACGGTGAGCTCCACCACATCGGCGGGCCCGCCGCCGGCCAGCACCTCGACCGACTCGGCGACCTCGCAGGCGTTGCCCGCGGACAGGCCCAGCGGGGCGTCCATGGCCGTCACGAGCGCCACGGTGGTGACCCCGGCGGCCTTGCCCAGCGCGACCATCGTGCGGGCCAGCTCGGCGGACCGCTCGCGGGTCTTCATGAACGCGCCGCTGCCGGTCTTCACGTCGAGCACCAGTGCGCCGGTGCCCTCGGCGATCTTCTTGCTCATGATCGAGCTGGCGATGAGCGGGATCGCCTCGACCGTCCCGGTGACGTCGCGCAGCGCGTACAGCTTCTTGTCGGCGGGCGCCAGGCCGGACCCGGCGGCGCAGATGACCGCCCCGACGTCCTCGAGCTGGGCGAGCATCTCCTCGTTGGACAGCGCAGCGCGCCAGCCCGGGATGGCCTCCAGCTTGTCGAGCGTGCCGCCGGTGTGGCCGAGCCCGCGTCCCGAGAGCTGCGGGACCGCCACGCCGCACGCCGCCACGAGCGGCGCCAGCGGGAGGGTGATCTTGTCGCCGACCCCGCCGGTGGAGTGCTTGTCGGCGGTCGGGCGCGAGAGCGAGCTGAAGTCCATGCGCTCGCCGGTGTCGATCATCGCCTTGGTCCAGGTCGGAAGCTCGCGGGCGTCCAGGCCTCGGAAGAAGATGGCCATAGCCATCGCGGACATTTGTTCGTCGCCCACGGTTCCGGCCGTGTAGGCGTTGATCAGCCAACGGATCTCGTCGTCGGTGAGCTGCCCGCCGTCGCGCTTGGAACGGATGAGGTCGACCACGTCATAGGTGCTCATTCCCGCAGTATGTCAGTCACGGGCCCGGCCGGCGGCGATGGCGAGAGTCCCGACGCCGCACGGGCCGAGAGCGTCGGTAGGGTACGGCCATGCGCATCGCTCGTTTCGTCTCGTCCGGGAACCCCGCCTACGGCGTCGTGGAGCTGGCCGAGGACGCCGGGGAGCACCCCGACACCCTCGCGGTCCTCACCGGGGACCCTCTCGCCGGGCCCGTCCACTACACCGGCGAGCGGCTGCACCTGGCGGACGTACGCCTGGTCGCGCCGGTGATCCCGCGCAGCAAGATCGTCGCCATCGGGCGGAACTACGCCGCGCACGCCGCCGAGTTCGGCCACGAGGTGCCCGCGGTGCCGATGGCGTTCTTCAAGCCCAACACCTCCGTCGTGGGTCCCGACGAGCCCATCGTCTACCCGCCGATCACCCAGGCCGTCGACCACGAGGGCGAGCTCGCCGTCGTCATCGGGCGCATCTGCAAGGACGTTCCCGTCGAGCGGGCCGCCGAGGTCATCTTCGGCTACACCTGCGCCAACGACGTCTCCGCCCGCGATCTGCAGGCGTCCGACGGGCAGTGGGCCCGCGCCAAGGGCTGCGACACGTTCTGCCCGCTCGGTCCCTGGATCGTCACGCACCTGTCCATCGAGGAGGCATCGGCGTTGCAGGTGGGCGTCGCCGTCGACACCGCGTCCGGACGCCAGCAGCGCCAGTCCGGCAACACCGCCCAGTTGGTCCACGGGATCGCCGAGCTCGTCGCGCACGTGTCGGCGTTCACGACCCTCCTGCCCGGAGACGTCATCCTGACCGGGACCCCCGAGGGCGTCGGACGCCTCGTCCCCGGCGACGTCTGCCACGTGACCATCGAGCAGATCGGCACCCTGTCCAACCCCGTCGTGGCCGCGGACGCATGAGCGCCGCCCCCGCCCGGACGCCCAGGCCCCGGCCCACGGCGTCCGGAATCGTGGCCCAGTGGGCGACCGAGCCGGTCGCGTCCGAAGCGCCCTACTCCGGCATGCTGCGGACGCCGCGGGCGACCCCCGTCGCAGCGCTCGCGGGCGTCGGGCTTGGGGTGATGTCGTTCCTGGTGTTCGCGCCGATCGTCATGCAGGTGCTGGCGGCCGCATTCTGGGTGGCGACGGGGCAGCAGGCGCCCTTCGCGCAGACCTACGCCGACCTGGTGAGCTACCGCGTGCCGTTCGGGCTCGTGGTCGTGCATCTGGGCCTGGCGTTGCTGCTGCCCATCGCGGCGGGGCTGATGCTCGTGGTGCACCGGGTGCGTCCGGGGTACCTGTCGTCGGTCCAGCCGGGGGTGCGCTGGCGGTTCCTGTGGCCGGCGCTCCTGGCCGGCTTCGTCACGCTGCTCGGGGTGCTGGCGCTGCAGAACGTCGTGAGCGGGGGAGCCTGGGAGATCCGGCCGCAGGCGGACTTCGGGTGGTTCGCGCTCCTCGTCGTCCTGACCTCCCCGTTGCAGGCCGCCGCCGAGGAGTACTTCTTCCGTGGGTATCTCATGGCGGCGCTCGGGTCGCTGGTGAAGTCACCGTGGTTCGGCATCCTCACGTCCGCGGCCGTCTTCGCGGCGTTCCATGGCGCGCAGCAGAACGTGCCGCTGCTGCTCGACCGGTTCGCGTTCGGCGTCCTCGCGGGCATCCTCGTGTGGCGGACGGGGGGAGTCGAGGCCGGTGTGGCCGCGCACGTCGCCAACAACGTGTGCGCCTTCCTGATCGCCGGGCTCACCACTTCGATGGCGGACGTCAAGGCCGTCACCGTGGTCGGCTGGGACGCCGTCGCGTGGGATCTCGCGCGGTTCGGGGTCTTCTTCGTGGTGGCGCTGTGGCTCGCGCGACGCCTGGACATCCGGACGCGGACCGCTCGGTTTGAGCCCGGGGCCGAGGTTCGCTAGAGTGGTCCACCGCTGGTCCAACCGGGCCAGCGCCTCCATGAGTGGACCGGGCGCCGCACCCAGTGTCTCGATCCAGTCGTGGACCCAGGGGTATGGGGTAATTGGCAGCCCGCCGGATTCTGGTTCCGTCAGTCTAGGTTCGAGTCCTAGTACCCCTGCGGAAAGGCCGCTTGACAAGGTGTTTCGTCCGATTGGCTTCGGGCGGGTCAGCTTTGGTAGCCTTTCGCGGTCGCCGCAAGGCGACACCTGGCCCCGTTGTGTAGCGGCCTAGCACGCCGCCCTCTCAAGGCGGTAGCGCGGGTTCGAATCCCGTCGGGGCTAC
>CAYZXQ010000030.1:0-15871 GCA_964482465.1 uncultured Nigerium sp.
CCTCACCGCCGCGCTGGCCGGTCCCGCCTGCGTCGCGGTCTTCGCGCCGCGCACGGCTCCCCCGTCCGCGCCGCCCTCGGTCCCGCCGTCCGTCCCGCCGTCGGCTCCCGGGTCGCTGGTCCCGTCCGTCCCCGCCCCACCGTCGGATGCGGCGTCCGCGGCCCCCAGCGCGGGCACGTCGGCGCCGGCCGCCGATCCCCCAGCCGGACCCTCCGACGCCCAGGTGACCGCCTGCCTCGCCGCACTCCGCGCCCTCACGGCCCCGTCCGGGTCGGGTGGAACCGGCACAGGGGGAACCTGCACAGGCGGAACCGGGACAGGTGGAACCGGCACAGGCGGAACCGGCACAGGTGGAACCGGCACCGGAGGAACCGGCGGGACCGGCGCGGGACCGGGCGCGACCACCTCCGGGACGGCAACCGGGGGCGCGGCTGCGGCCGGCACCGGCGCGGGGGCCTCGACGGCCGGCGGTGTGGGCTCGACCACCAACGCCGCGCGGGTGGCCTCCGACCGGGCGGCGCTGCTCCAGGCCCAGCAGCAGTGGGGACAGGCCCAGGACGCCCTGGACCGGGCCACGCTCACCGCTCCCCTCACGGGACGGGTGGGGGCGATGACGCTCGTGGCGGGCCTGTCGTCGGCAGGCAAGTCCGCAACCATCGTCGGCGAGGGCGGGGCTCAGGTGACGGTGCAGGCGCCGTTGTCGGTGCGGCCGCTCCTGTCGGCGAACCAGAAGGTGTCGGTTTCGCCGCCCGGTTCCGACCTCACCCTGGACGGCACCATCACGCAGATCAACGACCTCCCCACCTCGGCCACGGCCAGCACCCCCACGTACGCGGTCACCGTGGTCATCGCCGACCCCGACCAGCGCCTCTATGCCGGCTCGCTCGCGACCGCCCGCGTGCTCGTCGGCTCCGTCGCGGACGTCACCTACCTCCCCGCCTCGGCCGTGACGCCCACCGGCGAGACCACCGGGACGGTTCAGGTGCTCGGACCCGACGGCCGGACGATCACCGTCACCGACGTCACCTTGGGCGCGCGCGGCCAGGGCCGGGTCCAGATCACCTCCGGAGTCACGGTGGGCCAGGTCGTCGTGGTCGCCGACCACAGCCTGGCGGTGCCGGCGAACTCCAACCAGTTCCGGCCCGGACAGAGCGCGTCCGCGACTCCGATCTCCCGGACGTCCGCCTCCCCCGAGCCGGCGGCGACCCCGTCACGCTGAGCGGCTGGGCTCCAGGCGGCGGACGCGGGAGGCGAACGATTCGGCGCGGAACAGCACGCCGTCGGAGCGCCCGAACGTGACCCCGGGCAGCACGAAGTCCCGGGTGATCTCGCGGAACCCGAGGTCCTCGTGCAGGACCACGGACGCGCGGTTGGTGGCGGAAGCGACGTAGTACACGGCGTCCGCGCGCTCGAACACCCAGGCGCAGCGCGCCTCGGTCAGCAGGCGCCCCAGGCCGCGGCGGCGGAATTCCGGCGCCACCACGATGCCGCTGAGGTACCAGCCGTCCGGCGCGCCCCGGCCGCCGGCGGCGACGGGTTCCAGCCACCCCACCTTCGCGTAGCCGACGATCCGGTCGCCGCACGCGGCCACGAACACCTGCTGGTCGCCCTCGGTCCGGCAGATGCGCAACCGTTCGGTCCAGGCGCCGGCGTCCCCGCCCTCGCGTCGCGCGACGAGGTGCCCGCAGGCGGCCAGGTCGGCGTCCGCGGCCGGGCGCACCTCGACATCCGGCAGGGGGACGCCGTGGAGGTCGGGCTGGAAGGAGGCGAAGTAGTCAATCACGGTAGGGGCAACACTGGCACACGCCGGGGCGGCGCGGGCGGCGTCCCAAACCGCCCCCGCCAGGCGCCGGGGCGGGCGGCGTCCGCTACAGGGTGGGCAGCAGCTTGCTGAGCTCCAGCGGGGTGACCTGGCGGAGGTACTCGGTGTACTCGGCGCGCTTGTTCCGCAGGACGAAGTCGAAGACGTGCTCGCCCAGGGTCTCGGCGACCAGTTCGGAGCTCTCCATCGCGCGGACCGCCGAGTCGAGGTTCTTCGGCAGCGGCTTGATGCCCATGGCCTGGCGCTGGCGGTCGGTGAGCGCCCACACGTCGTCCTCGGCCGGCTCCGGCAACTCGTACTCGTTCTCGATACCGGCCAGCCCGGCGTTCAGGATGAGCGCGAATGCGAGGTAGGGGTTCGCCGACGAGTCGAGCGAGCGCAACTCGACGCGCGCCGAGCTGTTCTTGGACGGGGTGTACATCGGCACCCGGACCATCGCCGAACGGTTGTTCTGACCCCAACACACGTACTCGGGCGCCTCGCCGCCGCCGGCCAGCCGCTTGTAGCTGTTCACCCAGGGGTTCAGGACCGCTGTCATCTCGGCCGCGTGGTGGAGCAGGCCAGCGACGAAGTGGCGTCCGGTCTTGGACAGGTGGAACTCCGCGGAGGCGTCGTGGAACGCGTTGTTGTCGCCCTCGAACAGCGACACGTGGGTGTGCATGCCGGACCCGGGGTGCTGCGTGAAGGGCTTGGGCATGAAGGACGCGAAGAGGTTCTGCAGCCCCGCGACCTCCTTGATGACGACCCGGAACGTCATGATGTTGTCGGCCATAGTGAGCGCGTCCGCGTAGCGCAGGTCGATCTCCTGCTGGCCCGGGCCGCCCTCGTGGTGGCTGAACTCCACCGAGATGCCCATCTGCTCCAGCATGGTGATCGCCTTGCGACGGAAGTCCGTGCCGGCCGAGCTGGTGGTGTGGTCGAAGTAGCCCGAGGTGTCGACCGGGATCGGCGGCTCGCCGGGGATGATCGGTTGCCGGAACAGGTAGAACTCGATCTCGGGATGGCAGTAGAAGGTGAAGCCCATGTCGGCGGCCTTCTTCATCGCCCGCTTCAAGACGTGCCGCGGATCCGCAAACGACGGCGACCCGTCCGGGAGCGCGATGTCGCAGAACATGCGGGCCGTGCCGCCCTGGCTGCCGCGCCACGGCAGGAGCTGGAACGTCGAAGGATCCGGATGCGCCACCATGTCGGATTCGGCGACCCGCGCGAAGCCCTGGATCGCCGACCCGTCGAAGCCGATGCCCTCGCTGAGCGCTCCCTCGAGCTCGGCGGGCGCGATGGCCACGGACTTCAGAAAGCCCAGGACGTCGGTGAACCACAGGCGAACGAACCGGATGTCCCGCTCCTCCATGGCGCGCAGGACGAATTCGGTCTGCTTATCCATGGCGCCCAGTCTGGCCTACCCCGTGTTACGCGCGGGTTACAGTGCCGGACGCCCCCGCCGTCGGCCGGATCGCCCCGCCGGAGACCGCCCGTCGGCCGCCCCCGGGACGCCACCGCTCAGTGCTTGAACGGGCCCCAGCCCTCGGAGTCCTTGTCCCACTCGTCGATGTCGCCCTCGACCTCGGCCTCGTCGTTGAAGCGGGGATCCTCGTCCCAGTCCTTGTTGCGCTCGGCGGCGATTTCCAGTGCGTGCTCGGCGTCTTCCCTCGTCGCATACGGCCCGAGACGGTCCTCGGCCTTGCAGGCGTCGTAGGGCTCGACCGTGCGGTGCTTCAGGCAGTAGTACCACTGGCCCTCGGTCATGGGAGTCTCCATCCCTCATTCGTGATTCGCCTTGTGGCCACACTAGGATCACGGCGTGACGGCGAGCAACCCCTCCCCCGGCAGCGGGGGGCGCCCCTCGGGCGGCGGTCGCTTCGCCGACGGTCCCGGGCCGCGGACGCCGTCGGTTCCGGCCCGCGCCATTCGTCCGGGGGCCCCGCGCCGGGCGCTCCCCGAAGCCCTACCCGGCCCGCGCCGCGGGCTTCCCCCCGAGCCGGGCCCGGGCCGAAGGATCCCCCTCATCGCCGGCGCGTCCGCCCTCACGATCGTCCTCGGAGCGACCTTGGCGCTGACGACCCCGTGGGCGTCCCCCGCCCCCTCGGCCCCGCTCTCCCCGGCGCCGTCGGTGGCGCAGGCGGTGCGCACCTCGGCGTCCGCCACCCCCCTCGCATCCCCGCAGGCGCTGGCGCCGACGGGGGCATGCCCCGAGCCGTTCGCCGACGGACGCCAGCAGACCCGTTTCGCCGGGGTGACGCTGCCGGGCGCCTGGGCCAAGGACGATCCGGCGCTCGCCTACGACTGCGTGGCGACCTCGTCGAGCGCGGCGGAGAACGCGCGCGCGGAGTTCACGCTGGCCTACGTCGCCCCGACCGCCGGGACGACGCCCGAGGAGATCATCAACGCGGTGTGGGAGCGCTACGGGTTCGACGCCCCGACCTCCTCCAAGCGGACGTCCGAGAACGTGGCGGGCGTTCCCGCGACGGTCGTGATCCGCACCGTCGACCTCCCGGACGAGAACGCCACCTACCTCACGACCGTCCGGCTGGCGATCCTGACGCTGCCGGGGGGCCGCGGTCAGGTGGTGGCGGCGTCCCAGTCGACGTCCGAGAAGGGCAAACCCAACGCCGAGCTCAACGCCGGGGTCGACGCTGCCTGGGCCAGCCTCCACGTCGGATCGTGAGTCGCAGCGTCCAACTATGATGCCCGGGTGACGAAGCTGCGCCCCTACCCCATCAGCCCGATGCGCGACGTGCCGGCGAGCATCCCGCGGCCGCACTACGTCGGACGCCCGGGTCCTGACCGGCACACGGGGTCGGACGTCCAAACCCCCGAGACCATCGAGCTGATGCGCGCCGCCGGGACCATCGCCGCGGGCGCGATGCTGGCGGCCGCCGCGGAGATCGCGCCGGGCGTCACCACCGACCATTTGGACGCCGTCGCGCACGCCTACATGCTCGACCACGGCGCCTACCCCAGCACGCTGGGCTACCGGGGTTACCCCAAGTCGCTGTGCACGAGCGTCAACGAGGTGATCTGCCACGGCATCCCGGACGCGCGTCCGCTCGAGGACGGCGACCTGGTCAAGATCGACGTCACGGCGTTCAAGGACGGCGTCCACGGCGACAACTGCGGCACGTTCTTCTGCGGGGAGGTCGACGAGGAGTCGCGCCTGCTGTCCGAGCGGACGCGCGAGGCGCTGAATCGGGCCATCAAGGCGGTCCGGCCGGGCCGCGAGATCAACATCATCGGGCGCGTCATCGAGGCCTACGCCAAGCGGTTCGGGTACGGGGTCGTGCGCGACTACACCGGGCACGGCATCAACAGCTCGTTCCATTCGGGACTGGTGATCCCCCACTACGACCAGCCGGCCTACGCGACGGTCATGGAGGTCGGCATGACCTTCACCATCGAGCCGATGCTCACCCTCGGCGACCAGGCCAACCACCAGTGGGCCGACGGCTGGACGGTCGTCACCAACGACGGCAGTCGCTGTGCCCAGTGGGAGTCCACGCTGGCCGTGACCCCCGACGGCGCCGAGGTGCTGACCGTCCCGCCGCAGGGCTGACTCGGGGCGGACCGGGCCGGGCTGCCCACGACGGCCTACACTGTCCCCCGGACCATCGGGACTGAAGTTCCGTGTCGAGTCGAGCGGTGAGCCGTAGGGGGTGACCGGGCGCTATGTTCGCTCCGATCGAGAAGATCGTCGCGTGGCTGCGCGCGGGATACCCCGAGGGTATTCCCGAGGGTGACTACATCCCGCTGGTAGCGCTGCTGCGCCGCCGGATGACCGACGACGAGATCGCGGCGGTCGGCGAGCGGCTGGAGCGGTCCGGGTTGTTGCCCGCCGACCCGACGCGCGTGGGCGCGGAGATCCTGCGCGTGTTGGACGAAGTGCCTTCCCACGACGAGATCCAGCGCGTCATCGCCCAGCTCAGCGCGGGCGGCTGGGCAGTCAATACCGACGAGCCGCGCGTCCCCGTGCTGGGACCGACCGTTCACCTGTTCCTGGGTCCGGTGGGCTCGGGCAAGACCGACCTCGCGCGGCAGTTGGCTGCGGCGGGGGCCATCCGCTTCAACCTGGGCGACTGGATGGCCCGGCTGTTCCCCGACCTGGCGCCCGGCTCGGACGCCTACGAGCATGCCGCCCACGGCGTCCGGGCCTTCGTCTGGGAGACCGCCGATCAGGTGCTGTCCTCGGGCGGAGACGTCGTCCTGGATTGGAACGCCTGGTCGCGGGCCGAGCGTGCGGACGCCGTGGCGCGCGCAGGTCGGTCCGGGGCGCAGGTCGTGCTGCACGAACTGGTGCCGGATCAGGGCGAGCCGGCGTCCGAGGCTGAGGGGCTGAGGATCGTTCGGTCGTGACGAGCGGTCAGGTCCGGTCGGCGAATGCGCGGACGAACACCGGCCGGTCGGGCGTGGACGACTCCCGGTCGTACCGGTAGCCCGCCTCCGCGAAGTCGACGAGCGGACGCGGCGTCCGGACCCGGTTGCGGACCAGCCAGGCGGCCATCGTGCCGCGGGCGCGCTTGGCGAAGAACGAGACGATGCTGCGGCGGCCGCGCGCGTCGGTGTCCTCGAAGCGGGGGGCGATGACGCGGGCGTCCAGGGCGTCGAAACGGACCGAGCGGGCGTACTCGTCGGAGGCAAGGTTGACCACGACGGCCGCGCCCGGGGAGTCGGCGAGGTCGGCGCGCAGGAGGTCGGTGATGCGTCCGTCCCAGAAGTCGTAGAGGGTGGTGCCGCGGTCGGTGGCCAGCCGGGTGCCCATCTCGAGGCGGTAGGGCAGCATGAGGTCGAGGGGGCGCAGGACTCCGTAGAGCCCGGACAGGATACGCACCGTCTTCTGGGCCTCGGTGAAGTCGCGCTCGCCCCAGGAGCGGGCGTCCAGACCGCGGTAGACGTCGCCGTCCATGGCGAGGACCGCCGGGCGGGCGTCCGGCGGGGCGAAGGGCGTGTGGAAGTCCGCGTAGCGCTGGGCGTTGAGCGCCGCCAGGTCGTCGGACAGGGTCATCAGACTCGCGACCTCGGCCACGCTGAGGCGTCCGAGGATGTCGATCAGCCGCTCGGATTCGTCCAGGAGGCGCGGCGTCGAGTGCTTCTTGGTGGGCAGCGGCGAGGTGTAGTCCAGCGACTTGGCGGGCGACAGCACGGCGAGCATGACGCGAGGGTAGCCGATCGGTCCGTCCGGGCGGTGAGTCCGGGAACGCGGACGCGGAGCCTCGGCGTCGGCCAGCGCCGTGGACTGGGTGACGCGGCCGGCGTCAATCCGGAGTTCCCCGCCGCGCTCCCAGCGGCGCGCGGTCACCGTGATGTCGGTCATCGCCTCCGTCGCCACCGCCCGAGCAACCGACGAGGCATGATGCCTAGCCGCAGCACGCTTGTGGGGACGAGTCGGCCTGTAAGCCGGATTCTTGGCCTACTGACCCTGACTAGGCCCGACGCCCCCGCCGCTCGGTCCCTGCTCGGTGGGAGCTATCGAGTGTCGCTCACCAGTTGGGACACGCGTCCTCGGGAGACGCCCAGGATGGCCGCCGAATCGGTGACGGAGAAGCCCGCCCCCCTGAGCCGGCGAGCGACCTCGCGTGAGCGCCGAGCAGCGTCCTGCACCGCGGCCGCGGCCTCGTCGGTGGCCGCCCTGGCTGCGGCAACGTCGTCACCGAGGGAGCCCAACTCGGGCACGACGCGGATCGCCCAGTCGGCGTGGTCGACGTCGGGGTCGTCGGTGTCGAGGTAGTCGCGAACCTGCTGTTCGGCGTCCGCGAGAGTCGTGGACTGGGTGACGTGGTCATCGTCGATCCAGAGCTCCCAACCGCGCTCCCAACGGCGCGCGGTCACCGTGATGTCGGTCATCGTCCCTCCTCGATCTCGATCGCCCTCAGCACCTGCCGCACGACGCCGGGCGAGGCGTCCTGCTGGTGGCGGATGGTCACGTGCCGACCATCGCGGGCCGTCCACTTCTCGTGGTCACCCTTGCCCGGCTTGGGCGTGAAGCCCGCTTGCTTGAGCAGCTTCGCGATGTCGCGGTACTTCATCGGCTTGACCATGACTCTAGTTTAGGGTGTCTAAACATACAATATCAAGGGAGGCTAGACACCGACAACCCCGCCAACGCCTCCTCCACCACCGCCACCGCACGCCCCTCGTCCGTCGGCCACAGGTGCGCGTACGTGCGGAGCGTCTCCACCGGGTCCTCGTGGCCGAGCCGGTCCGCCACCGCCCGCACCGACAGGCCCGCGGCGATCAACAGCGACGCGTGGTGGTGGCGCAGATCGTGCCACCCCGACCGCTCCCGCAGCCCCAGCCCGTCGGCGGCCTCGCACCACACCTCCGACGCGCGGGTACGCGACAACGGCGTCCCGTGCCGCGTCCGCCACACCAGGTCGTCGGTCGGGAACGCCGCCCGCTGGGCCTCCAGCGCCGCCGTGGCGACCGCACCCACCCGCACCCGACGCCGGGACGCCGGCGACCTCGGCGGCCCCCACAGCAGCTTCCTGCCGTCCGCGCCGACCAGCTGGCGGTCCACCACGAGCACGCCGCCCTGCACCCGGTCCCACGTCAACCCGCGCAGCTCCCCCGACCGCAGCCCGGACGCCGCCCCCACGACCACCAGCGACCGCCACCGCACCGACATCTTCGCCGTGATCGCGTGCACCTGCTCCACCGTCAACGGCACCACCGGCTCGCGCTCGATGCGCGGCAGCCGCACACCCTTCGGCCGCTTCGCCAGCAGCCCGTCGTGCTCGGCCATCGTCAGCGCTTGTGTCCGTGGTCCGCTACCGAATCGTGGCCAGCGACGAGCAAGCCACCCGACGCAGGATCGAGGCCACTCGTGAGGTGGACTGACCCGACCATCATCGGCGCCGTAGCCTCGATCATGGTCGCCCTCCTCGGTGGGGGCGCGCTCAAGGTCATCGCCGACGCGTGGCAAGGCCGGCACCAGTCACGGATCAGCCTCGCAGCCGCCGCCGAAACCTCCGCCTCGGGGCAAATCGACCGACTGACAATCGAGGTCACCCGCCTCGCGAGTCGAGTGGACGAGCTACGCGAGCAGTCACGCACCCAAGACCGCGACATCGCCGAGTTGCGCCACCGCATCGGCACCTGGGTAGCGTGGGCCCAAGCCCTCGTCGCCCGCTGGGACGAGATACGCCAACACCCCGCCCCACCAACCCCACCCTGGGACGACTGACCCCCGCCCGCGCCACGCCCAAAAGCCCCCCGCCCCCTCGGGCGGGGGGGCTTTCGTCTGTCCAATTCCTGCTCGGTGCCTGCTCGGTCGGAGGATCGGCGCGCGGCGGCTCTCCTGTCTGAGCCTGCTCGGTCCTGCTCGGTACGCGATCAGGCATAAACGAACACAAACGAACACGCTCAACACCCCACCACTAGGTCGAACGCCTAGCCGCAGCACGCTTGTGGGGACGAGTCGGCCTATAAGCCGGATTCTGTCGACCCCCGAAGGGATCGGGCGACCATCCATCTGCGACGGCTGTTGCCAGCCGCCTTCGATCCACCGGCGCGGACGCCGGCGATGTCGTGCGACCTACCCGGACGCCTCGCGCGGGCAACGCTCAAACGGCGTCCGCGGGCCGAAGCCCTTCTTGGTCTTGCTCCGGGTGGGGTTTACCGAGCCACCCCAGTCGCCTGGGGTGCTGGTGGTCTCTTACACCACCGTTTCACCCTGACCCGCCCCTACCCCGGCACGCCGGCGCGGTTGGCGGGCGGTCTGTTCTCTGTGGCACTGTCCCGCGGGTCACCCCGGGTGGGCGTTACCCACCACCCTGCCCTGTGGAGTCCGGACTTTCCTCGACGGTTTCCCGCCGCGATCACCCGGCCGACTCGTCCGAGGACCCACTTTACGCGAGATCCGCGCTGGCGACACGCACGGGGCCACGGCTCTCGTCGTTCTGACGCGGCGGGCCAAACTCTCTCGTGGGCTACGTGATGGTGATGTTGGCCAGCAGATACTTCACGGCCTCTTGCTCGACGATCTTCTGCCGCGCCGCGGCGTCGCCGTCCTTGCCGTCCTTGACCACGATGGTGAGCAACCTCTTCTCGTCCACCGGCGCGATGTATTTCAAAGCGGCACCCATGTCGAACTTGCCGCCATTCTTGCCACCGATCTTCACGTCGGTGTAGGTGCTGTATCCGCCCTTGTAGGTCTTGACCGCACCCTCCCAGGTACCGGCCGAGGACACATCCGAGAGGGGCGCGAGCATCATGTCGATGCTCCACGGCTCGCCGTCCTTCTTGACGATCCAGCCGCGGTAGCCGTTGTCCGTCGCCTTCAACTCCTGGGGAACCTTGACGGTCACGGCATCACCGATCTTCTTCTCCTCATAGACCCTGGCCGGGGCCGACGGCGCACCGCCACCGCCACCACACGCCGTGAGCGTCAGGGCAAGGCCGAGGCTCATCGCGATCGCCGCTCGTCGTTTCATGGTTCCTCCTCCGCATCGGTCTTCACCTCACGCTGGCAGACCGTGAGGGGCCGCACATGGCCTCTAGGGGTTCAGTTGCCTGTCGCGACCAGGACGCGACCACGACTGCACGAGGACCTCGCGCCACCGGGATCACGTTCCGCGCGCCGAACAAGCTCGTGGGATCGTCGAGCACGACGAACCTCGAGGAGCCTCCCGGGATCAAGGCGCGGGGCGACGGCTCCCACACAACGGAACCACCACCCCTGCCGGTGGCCCTCAGATCGCCGTGAGCACGAACGTGCCGGCAGACAGATCGACCGATTCGACGCGCACCCTCACCCTGTCGCCGAGGCGCGCGCGCCCGGAGAACCGGCCTTCCACGGCCGGGGATTCCAGTTGCACGACGCCACCGTGATCGTTCGCCTCGACCACACCCCCGGTCAGCGTCCGACCGACCAGCGGCTGCAAGACCAGCGCCTCGGCCAGATCGACAAGGCCGCGCTCGTACTTCTTCGCCCGCGCATCGGCCGCGGCCATGGCGTCCGGAAGCCCGGACAGCGCACTCAGCGCCCAGCCGGGCACGGGCTCACCGGCCGACAAGGCCACGCAGACCTCCCCGACATACCGGTCGACCAACCGCCGCAGCGGCGCGGTGCAGTGGGCATAGGGCGCGGCGAGCGCGCCGTGCAGGGGCTGCTCGGGGACGGTCCCGTCGAACGCGACGTACCCCGCCCCGCGGAACAGCCGCGAACACGCGGTCTGCATCGCCAGGTGCGCGGGCACCTCGGGATCGAGCCCCCGGACGAACTCCGGGTAGCTCACGCCCCCCGGCCACGCGATCCGCAGCGCCTTGGCGACGTGCCGCAGCCGGTCGATCCCGGACTGCTCGGCGGGAGGCAGCGTCCGCAGCACCCCCACCTTGCCGGCGAGCATCGACTCGGCCGCGGCCATGCCCGTCATGAGCGAGATCTGCGCGTTCCAGCCCTCGACGGGCAGCGGACGCCGAAACTCCAGCTCCCACGAGCCGTCCCGCGCCACGACCTCCTGCTCCGGCTCCCGCAGCGAGACCCCGCCGCGCTCGGCCTCCAGCCGCTCGCGCAGCAGCCCGACCTCGCGCAGGAGCATCAGCAACTCCGGTGCCGTGCCGCCGTCCAGCGCCGCCTGGACCCCCGCGTAGGTCAACTGCTCCCGGCTGCGCACCCGCGCCCGCGCCACGGACGCCCGCGTGAGGCGACCCGCGGCGTCCAACCCCAGGTCCCACAGCAGCGCCGGACGAACCTGGCCGGGCAGCAGCGACGCCGCGCCCTCGCTCAGGACCGGCGGGTGGAGCGGCGTCCGGCCGTGCGGCGCGTACAGCGTCAGCCCGCGGGCATGCACCTCGGCGTCCAGGGCACCGCCGGGCGCCACGAACGCCGCGAGGTCGGCGATGGCGTAGCGGACGCGGTAGCCGTCGCCGTTGCGCTCGAGGTGGACCGCCTGATCCAGGTCGGTGGACCCTTCCGGGTCGATGGTCACGAAGGGGATGTCCGTGGCGTCCCGCGCGGGCAGCGCGGGTGCGGACGCCGCCGCCTCGGCCTCGGCGAGCGCGGCCGCACCGAAGGCGTCCGGAACCCCCAGACGCTCCCGCAGCGCGGCGACCCCCGCCCGGATCGGTCCCGGGACGCCCGCGCCGAAGGCCAGGTGGGCCGAGGGCATCAGAGGCCCGACTCGCCCGTCCGGACGAGGATGCGCTGGCACTCCTCGCAGCGCAGGACGGCGTCCGCCGGGGCGGCGCGATAGCGCGCCAGGTCGGCCGATGTCGCCTCCAACTGGCAGCCGAGGCACCGGCCCCGCTGGAGCAGCGCGGCGCCGATCCCGCCGGAGCGCTCGGCGACCTTGGCGTACAGGCCCAGCAAGTCGGCCGGGATGACCTTGGCGACGACGTCGCGCTCGGTCTGGCGCTCGGCCAGCTCGCTGCCCAGCCCTGCCAGCGCCGCGTCGCGCCTGGCCACGACGGCGCGGAGCCGCTCTTCCAGCGCCTGCTTGCGGCCCACGGCGTCCGCGAGCGCACCCTGCGCGGCCTCGAGTCGCTCCATGAGATCGAGTTCGGCGTCCTCCAGGTCGCCGATGCGGCGGCCGAGGTGGACGATCTCGTCCAGCAGCGCCTGCAGCGCCTTCGGGTCGGTCACCGACCCGTTGTCGACGCGGGTCTGGTTGCGCGCCTTGCGCTCCCGGACCGGCACCAGGTCGGCCTCGGCGCGCCGGGTCTCGTCCTCCAGATCGGAGACCCGGGTGGTATTCGCAACGACCTCGGACGCCAACCGCGCGCGTTCGGCCTGCAACTCGGCGATCTCGGCGTGCTCGGGCAGGCTGCGCCGGCGGTGCTGGAGCTGGGCGATCGCGGTGTCGACCGCCTGGAGATCGAGGAGTCGGCGCTGGGCGTCGGGATCCGCCAACATGGACAGTCCTTTCTGGTCAGTCGCGAGCACCCTATCCTGCCGCGCCGTCAGCGCCCCAGGCCTGGCACCGCGACCGGCGGCGTCCGGGGGGTATCCTCGGTCCGTCCCGCCTTGTCCCGTCCGCGAAACCAGGTGACCGTGAGCCAACAGCAGCAGCCGAAGTTGTCCAACCGGCAGTCCCCGTTCTCCGACCCGTTCATCGCCTTCATCCCCACCCAGTGGGCGCCCTACGACGAGACGCTGCCCGAGCCGCTGCCCGCCGCCGCCCACACTCCGTCTCGCCGCGACGCGCTCAGCGCGGCGTTCCCGGGCGACCGGCTCGTGATCCCCGCGGGGCCGCTCAAGACCCGCGCCAACGACACCGACTACGCGTTCCGTCCGCACAGCGCGTTCGCGTACTTCACCGGGCTGGGCACCGACCGCGAGCCGGACGCCGTGTTGGTGATGGAACCGACCTTCGGCCCGGATCTGGACGAGGAGACCGGCGTCCCGGAGCCGACCGGCCACGACGCCACCTTGTACTTCAAGCCGCGCGCGCCCCGGACCGACCCGGAGTTCTACGCCGACGCCCGCTACGGCGAGATGTGGGTCGGGCAGCGCGAGTCGCTGGACGAGATGGCGGCGCTGACCGGACTGACCTGCGCCCCCGTCTCCGACCTGCCGGCGCACCTGTCCAAGGACGCCGACCGCATCGGCATCCGGGTGCTGCGCGACGTGGACGAGCGCCTCGTCCGGCTGCTGGACGAACTGCGCCGGACCAACGACGTGCCGTTCGACCCCTGCGTCGACGTCGAGTTCGACGTCGCCGTCTCCGAGATGCGCCTCATCAAGGACGACTTCGAGATCGCCGAGCTGGAGCGGGCGTGCGAGGCCACCGCGACCGGCTTCGAGGCCGTCGTGACCGAACTGGAGACGGCCGTCGCGAAGGGCCGTGGCGAGCGCTGGTGCGAGGGCGTGTTTTTCCTGCACGCGCGCCACCAGGGCAACGACGTCGGCTACGGCAGCATCTGCGCGTCCGGCGACCACGCCAACACCCTGCATTGGGTCCGCAACGACGGGGACGTCCGCGACGGCGACCTGCTGCTCATGGACGCCGGCGTCGAGGTCGACACCCTCTACACCGCAGACGTCACCCGCACCCTGCCCGTCAACGGCCGCTTCACCCCCGCCCAGCGCACGGTCTACAACGCCGTCCGGCATGCGCAGCAGGCGGGCATGGACGCCGCCCGCGCCGGGGCGACGTTCCACGAGGTGCACGACGCCGCGATTCGCGTGGTCGCCGAGTACCTGCACGCGTGGGGCATCTTGCCGGTGTCGGTCGAGGAGTCCCTCGATCCGGTCACCGGCGGCCAGCACCGTCGCTGGATGGTGCATGGCACGTCCCACCACCTTGGCCTGGACGTCCACGACTGCGCGCAGGCCCGCAACGAGTTCTACCGCAACGGGACGCTCCGCGCCGGCATGGTCATCACCGTCGAGCCGGGGATCTACTTCAAGTCCACCGACTTGCTCGTGCCCGAGGAGTTCCGCGGCATCGGCGTCCGGATCGAGGACGACATCCTCATCACCGACGGCCCCTGCCGCATCCTGTCCGACCAGCTCCCCCGCGAGGCGGACGACGTCGAAGCCTGGATGGCGCGCCTGCGCGGCTGAGCCGGGCCTGCGGCGTCCGGAACCGCCGAACCCGGACGCCACGGCCCAAGACGGTTCGGACGCCGACGGCGTCCGGCTCTAAGGTGTCCGGGTGACCGACAAGACCAAGGTATTCCTCGACGAATCCGACATTCCCACGCACTGGTACAACATCGTCGCGGACCTGCCTACGCCGCCTGCCCCGCACCTGAACCCGGGGACTCAGGAACCCATCACGCCCGAGGACATGTCCGCGATCTTCCCGATGGGGTTGATCGAGCAGGAGGTGTCGACGGAGCGGTGGATCGAGATCCCCGCGGCCGTGCAGGAGATCTACCACCTCTGGCGTCCGTCGCCCCTGCACCGCGCACGGCGGCTGGAGCGGGCGCTCGGCACGACGGCACGCATCTACTACAAGTACGAGGGCGAGTCGCCCGTCGGGTCGCACAAGACGAACTCCGCGGTGCCGCAGGCGTACTACAACAAGCTGGCCGGCAAGACGCGGCTCGTCACCGAGACGGGCGCGGGCCAGTGGGGCGCCGCGCTCGCGTTCGCGACGCAGGCGTTCGACATGACCTGCGACGTGTTCCAAGTGCGCAACACCTACGAGTCCAAGCCGTATCGACGCCTGCTGATGCAGACGTTCGGGGCCACCGTGACGCCCTCGCCGTCGGACACGACCGCGGTGGGCCGGCAGTTGCGGCAGCGCTTCCCGGGGACGAGCGGCTCGCTGGGCATGGCGATCTCGGAGGCCATCGAGGTGGCCGTGGCGGACCCGCGGGCGTCGTACGCGCTGGGGTCGGTCCTGAACCACGTGGCGCTGCACCAGACGATCATCGGCCAGGAGGCGATCAAGCAGCTCGCGTCCTTCGGCGAGGACGCCCCCGACTTCCTGTTCGCGTGCGCCGGCGGCGGGTCCAACTTGGCGGGCATCGCGTTCCCGTTCCTGCGCGAGAACCTCCAGGGGCGCGCGCAGGTGGACGTCGTGGCGTGCGAGCCCGCCGCGGCGCCGTCGTTGACCCAAGGCGAGTTCCGCTACGACTTCGGCGACTCCTCGGGCATGACGCCGCTGCTGAAGATGTACACGCTCGGCAACGACTTCGTCCCGGATCCGGTGCACGCCGGCGGCTTGCGCTACCACGGCATGGCGCCGCTGGTGTCGCACGCCTACCACGAGGGCTTGATGCGGGCGGTGGCGATCAAGCAGCGCGAGGCGTTCGAGGCGGGCGTGCTGTTCGCGCGCGCCGAGGGGATCGTCCCGGCGTCGGAGTCCAACCATGCCATCGCGGGTGCGCTGGCGCAGGCGCGGGCGGCGGCCGAGGCCGGCACCAGCCCGGTGATCCTCATCGGTGTCTCTGGCTCGGGTCAGCTGGACCTGCCCGCCTACGCCGAGTACCTCGCCGGGGACATGCTGGACGCCTGACGGTCCGACGTCCCGCCCGCCCCCGCGGGGAGGGTGAGCACGATCCGGGGAAGGTAAGGCACGATCCGGGGAAGGTAAGCGCGATCCGGGAGGGTGGGCGCGATCCCGGGAGGTGAAACGCGATCCCGGGGGAGGCGCGATCCCGGGAGGT
>CAYZXQ010000030.1:15971-32215 GCA_964482465.1 uncultured Nigerium sp.
CGCGATCCCGGGGGAGGCAAGCGCGATCCCGGGGAAGGAATGCGCGATCCCGGGGAGGGCCGCACCCGGCGGACGTCGATACCCCGCCGAGGATCGGCCCTCGTCACGACGGGATGAGCACGCGAGTCCCGGTGGATGAGCATCATCCCGACAGGATGAGCGTCCCGCCGGCGCAGGGTGAGCACAAACCCTGTGGAAGGTGAGCATCGCCCGGGGGCGACACCATCCGGCGGTGCAGGGAACCTCCCAGCACCAGGGCCGGCCTCCCGTGCGCCCTTGCCCGCTTCGGGTGCCGGGGTCACCGGTGGGGGTGTACGTCGCCTGGCCGGTCTCACCAGACATTGCGCAGGACGGCAAAGGCCACGCCGAGAACCCCGAGCGCCAGCCACCAGCGGTCGACCGACCGCGTGAGGAATCGCGGCGGCCGCACCGCCGGACCGCCCAGCGCCTCGACGGCCCACAGCACCCCGAGCCCGGCGAGCACCACCAGGAGCACGAAGACGAAGGGGTTCGCCGCGAAGGCTCCCGGCACGTCGAGCGCCAGCAGCCGCACCCCGAGGTGCGTCGCGCCGCACAGCGGACACAGCGTCCCGGTGAGGTAGCGCCAGGGACACGGGAGTCCGACGCCGAGCGCGCCCATCCCCGCCAACGCCACGCCCGTCGCACCGAAGACACCCAAACGCCTCAGCGCGGTAGCCGCGCTGAACCCTTCGTTGTCGTAGGGTGTGGTCGTCACACCGGCCATTGTCACACGCCCATGTGCCGGACCCGTGACGACCGGAAACGCCGGTGTCTTACGATCACAGGGCATCAGCACCCCGATAAGGAGAAACTGAACTCATGACGTCGAACTACCCCCAGGGTGATCCGAACCAGCCCTACCAGCCCCCGGCACAGGGTTACCAGCCTCCGGCTCAGGGCTACCAGCCCGCCGGACAGCCGTACCAGCCCGCTGGTGCGCCGATGAACCCCTACTCCAGCCAGCAGCCCCCCGCCCCCTACCCCGGCGCCGCCCCGCAGGGCTCCCCGCGTCTGGCCGACTGGGGCACCCGTGCGCTCGGCGGCCTCGTCGACTACGTCGCCCCCAGCATCATCTTCAGCCTGCTGGGTACACCCTTCGCGCCCCGCGCCGACTACGCCTCCGGCACCGTGGTGGGTGGCGGCATCGTCTACTACCTCATCACCGCGGTCCTCCCGCTGCTGTGGGTCCTCTACAACAGCGGCATCAAGCAGGGCACGACCGGCCAGACGTTCGGCAAGCAACTCGCCAAGACCAAGATGGTGAGCGAGGCCACCGGCCAGCCCATCGGCATCGCCATGGCGATCGTCCGCCAGATCGCCCACATCCTCGACGGCATCTGCTTCATCGGCTACCTGTTCCCGCTGTGGGACGCCAAGAAGCAGACGTTCGCCGACAAGATCATGAAGACCGTGGTCGTCAAGATCTAGTCATCCGATCTACGCCAAGGCCCCCGGACGATCGTCCGGGGGCTTGTGCCGTTGTGGGTCAGCGCTGCTGGTCGGCGGGCGGCGGGGGCGGCGGGTAGCCGGGCTGCTGCCACGGGTACTGCGCAACCTCGCCGTCGGCGGACGCCGAAGGCTGCGGCTGGCCGGGCCAGCCGGGCTGGGCCGGGTCGAACTGCGCAGCGCGGACGCCCGGCGCCTGCGACAGCAACTGCCGCGCCTGCACGGCCACCTTGTGCTCGCACAGCACCTCGTACTTGGTGGCGACGGTCTGCGACACGGACGTGAAATCCCGCTGCCCGCGACTCATCGCGTAGCCGATCACGGCGAACAGGACGCCGATCACGATGCCGATGGTCAGCGCCAACAGCAGTTGCCCGAGGAAGTTGTCGTTCGGCATCAGGAAGATCATGAACAGCGCCACCATGAGGCCAGTGGAGATGCCGCTGAGCACGCCCTGTTGGAGGACCGTCGCCCACGTCCGGCGTCCGGTCACGCGCTCCATCAGCTTCAGGTCGGTGCCGACGATGGCGAGGTTCGCCACCGGGAAGTCGTGGTCGGCGAGGTAGTCGACGGCCCGCTGGGCCTCCTCGTAGGTGCCGAAGACGCCGATCGACTGTGGATACTCCAGCTTGAACAGCGACGCGTTGGCCGCGGCGAAACCTGGCTGGGTCATGCTCGTCCTTCCATTCCTGCGGCGCGACCGCGGGCGAGGATCGCCGCAGCCACCTTCACGCCCGCCTCGTCCACCATCTCGTCGTCGACGACGATGGCCCCCACCGCGGCGTCCGCCGCCTGGGCGTACGCCGCCATGATGCGTTGGGCGCGCGCGAAATCCTCAGCGCGCGGGGAGAAGATTTCATTCCCGGCCGCCACCTGGTCGGGATGCAGGACCCACTTGCCGTCGTAGCCCAGCGCCGCCGCGCGCCCCGCGGACCGCCGGAACCCCTCGACGTCGCGGATCGCCACGTACGGACCGTCGATGGCCTGGACGCCGTGCGCGCGCGCCGCGACCAGGATCGACATGAGCGCGTGGTGGAAGTGGTCGCCGGGGTAGCCGGGCAATTGCTCCCCCACGCTCAGGCTGGCCATGCCCAGCGACGCCATGAAGTCGCCCGGCCCGAAGACCAGCGACGCGATGCGCGGCGAGGCGCCCGCGATCTCGGCGACGTGCAGCAGGCCGAGGGCGTCCTCGATCTGAATCTCCAGGTCGATCCCGCCGACCGGCAGGGACGCCGCGTGCTCCACCTGGGTGAGGAGCAGGTCGAGCGCCTGCACCTGGGACGCCGAGGTGCACTTGGGCAGGACCAGCGCGTCCACCTTCGCGCCCGCGGCCGTGACGACCTCGATCACGTCGGCGTAGGTCCAGGGGGTCTCCCAGCCGTTCACCCGGACCGTCACCGTCGGCGCCGCGAAACCTGCCGGATCGAGCAAGGCGTCGACGATGCGGCGGCGCGACTCGGCCTTGGCCGAGGGCGCGACGGCATCCTCCAGGTCGAGGAAGAGCGCGTCGACGCCGAGGCCGCGCGCCTTGGCGATGAAGCGGTCCGAGGACCCGGGGACGGCGAGGATCGTGCGACGGACGGCGGTTCGGCTGCTCACGATCTCCACCCTACTGACTGGGCCGTTGCCGCGGTCCCGGACGCCCGCGTGGTTGCATGGACCCATGCGCACGCACACCCTCGACACCACGTGGTTCCGCCTCGCCGTCGGCACCCTCGTCGGGGCGCTCGTGGCCGGCGCGGTCGCCGCCGCGGGCCGCCCCGACTGGTCGGCCATGGTCGGCTGGATCGCCGCCGCCACGGCGTTCTGCACCTGGACCTGGCTTCGGCTCGCCCCCCTGAACGCCGACGCCACCGGAGTCCACGCCACCCGCGAGGATCCCGGACGCGCGGTCGGCGACCTCGTCCTGCTGGCCGCGAGTCTGGCGGCCGTCGTCGGCGTGGGGTTCCTGCTCGCCGCCACGGCGCGCCACGGCGGGGCCGACATCGAGGCGCTCATCGGGGTGGCGAGCGTGGCGGCGTCGTGGTTCCTTGTGCACACCATGTTCGGGGTGCGTTACGCGCGTCTCTACTACGGCGGCGCGCCCGGCGGGATCGACTTCGGCGGGGACGAGGACCCCACCTACGTCGACTTCGCCTACCTGGCGTTCACGATCGGCATGACCTACCAGGTCTCCGACACCACGCTGCAGACGCGCGCGATCCGCCACACCGCGCTCCGGCAGGCGCTGCTGTCGTTCGCGCTGGGGGCCGTCGTCCTCGCCTGCACGATCAACCTGGTGGTGCAGTTGGCGAGCGCGGGCTGACGCCGAGGGTCGCCTCCAGGCCCACCCCGTACTCCGCCATCCCCAACGACCGCGCGAGCGCGCGGGGGGCGTCCGCATCGGACCGGCACAGCGCCAGACCCGACCGCGCCACGGCCCACGCGACCGCGGTGGCCGCGACGGACCGGCCCAGCCCCCGGCCGCGCCACGCGGGAGCCACCCACGCCGTCACCTCGCAGGGACGGCCCAGCGCTCGACGGACGGCGCTCGCCGCGACGACCCTCTCCGCGCGCCGGACGCCGAAGGTCGCCGCGGCGTCCGCGAACCAGGACGCCGGCAGCTCAGCCACCGACCCCGGAACCAGCAACTCGCCCCCGCCGAGAGGCAGCGGCGTGGCGGCGTCCGCCCACGCGTGGACCGCGGGACCGGACACGGCGCGGACGTCCAAACCGTCGAGTTCGCCCCACCAGCGCGGGGAGAGGAGGGCGTCCTCGGGCGCCGTCCGGACGTACCACACCAGCGGATCGAGGGCGGCGACGGGGGCGTCCACCCACGTCCGTTCCCCCAACCGCAGCACGAGCACGCCGGACGCTTCGGCTCCCGACGACCCCACCGACACCCGCCCGATGCCGGGCACCGGCGTCCCGAGTCGCCGCGACCACAGCCCGTCGATCCGTCGGCGCGTCCGGACATCCATGCGTTCAGCCGACGTGCAGGCTCAGCTTCCGGCCAGCCAGCCCCCGCTTTCGGGTGGCCAGCCGCTCCGCCAGGCCGTCCAGCGCCGCGGCGGCCGGACGGGTGACGTCGGTTGCCACCAGCGGCACCCCCTCGTCGCCGCCGGCGCTCATGGCCGCATCCAGCGGCACCTCCGCCAGCAACGGGATGTCGTAGCCGAGCCGCAGCGTCAGGGCCTCGGCGACGCGCGCGCCCCCGCCGGACCCGAACAGCTCCACGCGATGGGTGCCGCCGCAGTGGGGGCAGACCGCATCGAGGTAGGCCATGTTCTCGACGACGCCCAGCACCTTCTGCTCGAGCATGGACGCCATGGTCCCGGCCCGCTCGGCGACCTCCGCGGCGGCCTGCTGCGGCGTCGTGACGACGATGACCTCGGCGTTGGGCAGCTTGTTGCCGAGGCTCATGGCGACATCGCCGGTGCCGGGCGGCAGGTCGAGCAGCAGGAAGTCGAGGTCGCCCCAGTAGACGTCGGCGAGGAGTTGGTGCAGCGCGCGGTCGAGGATCGGACCGCGCCAAGCGATGACCTGCTCGCGCGACGACTTCAGCATGCCCATGCTGATGACCTTCAGCCCCAACGCCGGGACCGGCATGATCATGTTCTCCACGACCGTCGGGTTGGCCTCCATGAGGCCGAGCATCTGGGGCACCGAGTGGCCGTAGATGTCGGCGTCCAACACCCCCACCGACTTGCCGCGCGCGGCCAGCGCCATCGCCAGGTTGACCGTCACCGACGACTTGCCGACGCCGCCCTTGCCGGACGCGATCAGCAGCACCTGGGTGAGGTTGCCGTCCGCGGCGAAGGGGATCTCGCGGTCGGCGATCCCGCCGCGCAGCATCTGCTTCATGGCCGCGCGCTGCTCGTCGCTCATGACCCCGAGCTCCAGGTCGAGGCCGGTGAGCCCCGTCACGCCCTGCAGCGCCGCGCGAATGTCGTGTTCGATGGTCGAGCTGAGCGGGCAGCCCTCGATGGTCAGCAACACCCGGACGCGCGCGAAGCCGTCGGCGTCGAGGGCCACGTCGTCCACCATGCCCAGCTCGGTGATCGGACGATGGATCTCCGGGTCCTGGACGCCCGCGAGGGCGGCGAGGACGGCGTCGTACAGCGGATGCTCGGGCGTGGACATGGCCGCGATTCTAGGCGTAGTTGCGCCGACAGCGAGAACGGCGGGACGCCGTCGCCCGTCACTGTGCGTCACCGGGACGTATATCGACCGGTTACGCACGATGAGCGCCGTCCGCGGGGTGCGCAGCCGAGGTCGGCCGCGGACGCCGCGGGCTCGCCCCTCAGCGCTCCTTGCGGCGCTCGCGCGGCGGAACCGCGCCGGCGGCGTCCCGAGCCCGCTCGTCGAGATCCTCGACGAGTTCCCGCAGCTCGCTGCGGAGGAAGTCGCGGGTAGGCATTTCGTTGATCCGCATGCGCAGCGAAGCGAGTTCGCGCGCCAGGAAGTCCATGTCGGCGCGGGCCTGCGCGGCGACCTGCCGATCGGTCTCCAGCGCGACCCGGTCGCGGGCCTCCTGGCGGTTCTGCGCCAGCAGGATCAACGGCGCGGCATAGGAGGCCTGCAGCGACAGGACCAAGGTCAGAAAGATGAACGGGAACGGGTCGATCCGCAGCGACTCCGGGGCGTTGGTGTTCCACACGATCCAGGCCGTCACGAAGACCGTCATCCAGCCGATGAACTGGGCGGTGCCCATCCAGCGCGCGAACCCCTCGGCGAACTCGCCGAATGCGTCGGGGGCCAGGCGCATCCGCGGCAGGAACCGCCGCTGGCGGCCGGGCGTGTTGAGCCGCGGCGCCTCGTCACGCATCGGCATCGCCGGCCTCCGACCCGTCCAACTGCACGCCGCGCCAGTCCAGCGGCAGGATGTGGTCGAGCACGTCGTCCACGGTGACCGCGCCGAGCAGGCGACCCTGGTCGTCCACCACCGGGGCGCACACGAGGTCGTAGGTCGCGAAGTAGCGGCTCACCTGCGCGATGTTCGCGCCCGGTCCGAGCGGGGCCACCGAGGAGTCGACCACGCTGGCCGCCAGCGTGGAGGGGGGCTCCCGCAACAGCCGCTGGATGTGGACGGCCCCCAGGAAGCGCCCGGTCGGCGTCTCCAGCGGCGTCCGGCAGATGAACGCCAGCGCGGCGAGCGCCGGGGTGATCTCCTCGTTCCGCAGGTGGGCCAGGCAGTCGGCCACGGTGGCGTCCGGGGCCAGGACGACCGGCTCGGGCGTCATCAGACCGCCCGCGGTGGCGGCGTCGTAGGTCAACAGCGTGCGGACGTCGTCGGCGTCCTCGGGCTCCATCCGCTGCAACAGGGCCTCGGCGAGCTCCGGCTCCAGCTCGGCGATGAGGTCGGCGGCGTCGTCGGGATCCATCTCCTCCAGGATGTCGGCGGCACGTTCGGCGTCGAGCTTCGAGATGACGTCGACCTGATCGGACTCCGGCAGCTCCTCCAGCGCCTCGGCCAGGACGCCGTCCTCCAGCGCCTCGACCACCTCGGCGCGCCGGTCGGGGCTCATGTCGTGCAGCTCGCGGGCGACGTCGGCGGCCTTCATCTCGGAGAGCTGGGCGACCAACTGGTCGGTCTCCTGGCCGGTGGCGATGAAGAAGTCCGGCACCTCGTCCCACTCCACGACCGTCACGTGCCCGCGCGAGAACGGACGCCGCCCCGCCACGGTGCGCAGCGCGACCTCGGTCACCTCCCAGTCGCGGGTCCGGGCCTGGAGGATCGCCACATCGAAGATCGTGGTGGGTGTACCGTCCGCGCGGGTGACGCGCTTGTCGAAGAGCTGGTCGACGATGAGCAGCTCCTGGTCGCGGCGCTCGAAACGACCGGCGTGGATGACCCCGGAGATGATGACCTGCTGGGCCGCCACCGTGTGGACGCGTTCCATGGGCAGAAACACCCGGCGCCGCGCCAGCAACTCCAACACCAGCCCCTTCACCCGCGGGGGCCGCCCGTGGGCGCGGTTCTGCACGACGACATCGCGGACCTTCCCCAACTGGTCGCCGCCGGCGTCCAGCACGGGAAGTCCTCGAAGGCGCGATACGAAGATCGCGGATGCACCAGCGCTCACGCCGCGAGGTTAGCGCATGCGCCTAGGTCGCCTCGGGGTCGAAGCGGACGATCCGAGGTGCCGCAGGGGGGTCGATGGCGGGGGTGGCGGACGCCGACGCGACCGTGTCGCGGACGAGCTGGCCACTCGCCAACGCGTCGTCGCGGATGGCCCGCAGGTCGCCGATCTCCTCCCCGCTCAGGACGTGCTTGGCGACGAAGGTGCGAGGGTTGAGGTCCGCCAGGCTGATGTCCGCGAACTCCGGACCCAGCTCCTCGCGAAGCTGCGCGCGGGCGTCCGACCCCACCTGGCGGAGGAACGACAGGATGCGGGCGGCCTTGCGGGCGAGGTCGGGCAGGCGTTCGGGACCGAAGATGATGACGGCCAGCGCCAGCAACGCGCCGATCTCCAGCATGTTGAAGTCGAACACGCCCCCGCCCCCGTCGCCCTCAGAGACCGGCGGCGTCCAGCAACGCCACGAACCGCGCGGTCTCTGCTGCGCTCGCCGACTTGAGCGGACGCCGCAGCCCACCCGGGTTCATGCCGCGGGCGGCGAGCGCGGCCTTCACCAGCATGCAGCCCTGTGTGGCAAACACACCCGTGTAGACGTCGAGGAGCTCGCGGTGGATCGCCAGCGCCGTCGCGGCGTCGCCCGCCACGAAGGCGTCGATGAGCTGCTTGGTGCGGGCACCCGTGAAGTGCGTGGACGTGCCCACGACACCGACCCCGCCCACGCTGAGCAGGGGCAACGTCATGGCGTCGTCGCCGGAGTAGTAGGCCAGATCCGTGGCCGCCATGACGCGCGCCGACGACACGATGTCGCCCTTGGCGTCCTTGACCGCGACGATCCGGGGATGCGCGGCCAGCGCGACAAGGACATCCTCGGGCACCGGGATCGCCGACCGGCCGGGGATGTCGTACACCATGACCGGCAGCTCGGTCGCGTCCGCGACGAGCGCGAAGTGCTCCGCCAGGGCGTCCTTGGGCGGCTTGCTGTAGTAGGGGGTCACGACGAGCAGGCCGTCGGCCTCCGCCTCCACCGCGTCCCGGCACCGGGCGATGGTCGCGGCGGTCTCGTTGGTCCCGACACCGGCCACCACAGAGGCGCGGTCGCCCACTTCGGCCTTGACGGCCTTGAGCAGTGCCAGCTTCTCGGCGTCGTCGGTCGTCGGGGACTCCCCTGTCGTGCCGTTGATGACCAGACCGTCGTTGCCCTGGACGTCCACGAGGTGGGCGGCGAGCCGTCGGGCCTCGTCGAGGTCGAGCGAGCCGTCGGGCGTGAAGGGCGTCACCATGGCGGTGAGCAGTCGCCCGAAGGGGGCCGCCGGGCTGCCGGGCGTGGAGCTGCGCATGTCGGTCAGTCTACGGCGCGCGTCAGGGGCGCCGGATGATGACCAGCGGGTCGCCGTCGCGGACCACATCGCCGGGAGCGACGACCACCTCGGTCACCACGCCCGCGACATCGGCCAGCACCGGGATCTCCATCTTCATCGAGTCCAACACCACGACCTCGTCCGTCGCGCTCACCTGCTGGCCCACCTGGACCGCCACGCTCAGCACGTTGGCCACCAGTTCCGCCGTCACCGTGTACGTCATGGCTCGAATCGTAGTGGGCATTTTGTTCTACGCTGGCGTCGTGACTCCCGCAGCCAAGCCCGCTTCCCACGACACCCACGCCGCGTCTTGGGCCTTCACCGAGTCGTTCGTCCCCGAATCCGAGCTGGCGGTCCGCGCCCGCAAGGCCTCCGCCGAGTTGGGTGTGACCCCCGTCACCCCAGGCGGCGCGGCGCTGCTGTCGTTCGTCGCGGCGCTCATCGGCGCCCGCGCGGCGGTCGAGATCGGCACCGGCGCGGGCGTGTCGGGGTTGGCGCTGCTGGCCGGCATGCAGCCGGACGGCATCCTCACGAGCATCGACCTGGAGCCCGAGCACCAGGCGTCCGCCCGGGCGACGTTCGCCGCGGGCGGTATCGCCACCCGTCGGGCGCGGCTGATCGCCGGCAGCGCGCTCACGGTGCTGCCCAAGTTGTCGGACGCCGCGTACGACCTGGTCCTGGTCGACGGCGACCCGTTGGAGTACGTCGAGTACGTGGCCCAGGCGGCACGTCTGCTGCGGCCGGGCGGCGTCCTGGTGATCAACCACGCGCTCGCCGGCGGCGGCGTGGCCGATCCCGCCAACGAGGACGACGACACCGTCATCATCCGCGAGGCGCTGCAGGCGACCCAGGAGATGGAGGAGTTCGCGGCCATCCTCGTGCCGGTCGGCGACGGACTGGCGCTCGCCCGCCGCGTCTGAGTCGGGCCCGCGGCGTCCGGCCCCACGGCGTCCGCCCGCGGCCCCGGAACGCCCGAAGGCCCCGCGATCCGAATGATCGCGGGGCCTTCGGCCGTCCGGTGGGGATCAGTAGGCGTAGACCCGTCCGCCCTTGGGAACGACCGTGACACCGTGCTCGCTGACTGCGAAGCCGCGCGCCAGATCGGCGTCGCGGTTGACGCCCACCTCGGCGCCGTCCTCGACGACGCAGTTCTTGTCGAGGATCGTCCGCCGGACGACGGCGTTGCGGCCGATCTTGACGCCGGAGAACAGGACCGACTCCTCGACGCGAGCCCACTTGTCCACCAGGACATTCGGGGACAGCACCGAGCGGTCGACGTCGCCGCCGGAGATGATGCAGCCGGCGGACACGATCGAGTCCTCGGCGGTGCCGCGCAGCGTGAACTTCGCGCCGGGGGCCTGGGCCTGGAACGTCATGATCGGCCACTTGCGGTTGTACAGGTTGAACTCGGGGTCGACGCTCACGAGATCCATGTGGGCCGCGTGGTAGGCGTCGATGGTGCCCACGTCGCGCCAGTAGTTGCGGTCCTTCTCGGTCGCGCCGGGCACCGTGTTCTTGGTGAAGTCGTAGACCGCGGCCTGACCCTTGTCGACGAAGAACGGCACGATGTTGCCACCCATGTCGTGCTTGCTCGTCGTGTCGTCGGCGTCCGCCACCAACGCCTCCACGAACGCCTTGCGCGTGAAGATGTAGTTGCCCATCGACGCGAACGACTCGTGCGGGCTGTCGGGCAGCCCGGGCGGGTCGGACGGCTTCTCCAGGAACTGGTTGATGCGGCCGTCCTCGGAGGCGTCGATGATGCCGAACGCGGACGCCTCGTGCCGCGGCACGCGGATGCCCGCGATGGTGGCTTCGGCGCCGGACTCGATGTGCGCCTTCAGCATCGCCTCGACGTCCATCCGGTAGATGTTGTCGGCACCGAACACCACGACATAGTCGGGATCCTCGTCGACGATGAGGTTCATCGACTGGAAGATCGCGTCCGCGCTGCCCTGGTACCACTCCTTGCCGGTGCGTTGCTGCGCCGGGACGCTCGTCACGTAGCTGCCGAGCAGCGTCGAGAAGCGCCACGTCTGTGCGATGTGCCGATCCAGCGAGTGCGACTTGTACTGCGTCAGGACGGCAATCTTGGTGAGTTCGGAGTTCGCCATGTTCGAAAGGACGAAGTCGATCAGGCGGTACGTGCCCCCGAAGGGGACGGCCGGCTTGGCGCGGTCGGCGGTCAAGGGCATCAGCCGCTTGCCCTCACCACCGGCCAGGACGATCGACAGGACGTTGGGTCGTTCGGTCATACCCCGAACCTACGACGAAAGGGCGCCGATGGGCAGGGGAAATCCGAAATCTGCGCTCGGGTTGTGACGAACCGTCCACGAGCGGGACGACCGCCGCCCGTTTCGGCTCCGACTGGGGCAATGTGTGCCACGCTGGCGGCATGCGCGTTTCGATCCTCACGCGGGAATATCCCCCGTACATCTACGGCGGCGCGGGCGTCCACGTCGGACAGCTCGTCCCGCAACTGTCCAAGTTCGTCGAGTCGGTGGACGTCCAGGCCATGGGCGAGCCCCGCGAGGGCGCGACCTCCCACCCGGAGACCTACCCCGAGGGCGCCAACGGCGCCATCCGGACCCTCGGCACCGACGTCGCGATGGCCGCGGCGATTCCCGAGGTGGACGTGGTGCACGCCCACACCTGGTACGCCCAGTTCGCCGGCATCATCGCCAGCCACTACCAGGACATCCCGCTCGTCGTCACCGCCCACTCCCTCGAGCCGGACCGGCCGTGGAAGGCCGAACAACTCGGCGGCGGCTACCGCGTCAGCTCATGGATCGAGAAGACCGCGTACGCCGAGGCGGACGCCGTCATCGCCGTGAGCGCGGCCATGATCAAGAACATCACCGACGCCTACCCCTTCGTCGAGCGCGACCGGATCCACGTGGTGAAGAACGGCATCGATCCCGAGGAGTTCAAGCCGGACCCCGCGACCGACGTCATCGAGGGCCTCGGCGTCGACCTGTCCAAGCCGATCGTGACCTTCGTCGGCCGGATCACGCGCCAGAAGGGCCTGATCCACCTCGTGCGCGCCGCGCAGCTGTTCGATCCCGACACCCAGGTGTTGCTGCTGGCCGGCGCGCCCGACACCCCGGAGATCGCCGCCGAGTTCGACGCCGCGTTCGCCGATCTCAACACCAAGCGCAGCGGCGTGACGTGGGTCCAGGAGATGCTGCCCCGGGCGTCCGTGCGCCAGGTGCTCACGCACTCGACGCTGTTCGCGTGCCCATCCATCTACGAGCCGCTCGGGATCGTGAACCTCGAGGCCATGGCCTGCGAGATCCCCGTCGTGGCGTCGGCCGTCGGCGGCATCCCCGAGGTGGTCGTGGACGGCGAGACCGGGCTGCTGGTGCCCTACGACCCGGCCAAGGCCGGCGATCCCGAGTTCGTGGCGGCCTTCGAGCGCGAGTTCGCCGACAAGGTCAACACGATCACCCGCGACCCCGAACTGGCCCGCACCATGGGTCTGGCCGGACGGCAGCGCTGCATCGACGAGTTCAGTTGGGAGAAGATCGCCCAGGAGACCGTCGCCGTCTACCAGGCCGCCATCGAGCACCATCGGGCGCGATAACGACGCGGCCCAGACGCACCGTGGCCCCCGGGGAGGATCCCGGGGGCCACGTCGTTCGCAGGGCTCGTTACTCGCCGACGACGCCCTTGAGCGCTTCGAGGAGCTCGGCGGCCTCGGCCGCGTTCATCTCGATGACGAGACGACCGCCACCCTCGGCGGGAATCCGCATCGCGATCACCCGCGACTCCTTGGCCACCTCGATCGGGCCGTCACCCGTGCGGGGCTTCATCGCTGCCATCGGTACCTCGTTCTCGTTGGGGCATGTGCTGAGCCATTATCGCAGATCGAACCAAACGGCGTCCTCACAGGTTCGGTTCGTTCGCGACGACGCCGTCGGCGGACGCCGGACGCTCGGCGTCGAGCTGCCAGGCGAGGCGATCGAGCAGCGCGTCGACCTGCGCCATCGAGTAACCGCGGGTCACCGTCGCGAACGTGACCGCCCGAAGATCGTCGCCGATCAGCGGACCCTCGGGGAGCTGGGGGGTCGGGACGTCGCGGACGGCGTCCGGCATCGAGCCGAACCGGCCGCTGCCCGCGACGGCGGCGAGCCCCAGGATGACGACCACGGCGGTCCAGAGCACCCACTGCACGGCTCAGGCCTCCTGCGCGGCGCGGGCGTAGCTGGTGACGTGGCGGATGGCCTCGTCCACGTCGTCGGTGAGGCAGTACAGCGCGAGGTCGCCGTTGGCGATGTAGCCGTTGCTCTCCACGGACGCCTCGATCCAGTCCGCCAGGCCCTGCCAGTAGGACGTGCCGAACAAGACGATCGGGAACGACGTCACCTTGTGGGTCTGGACCAAGGTGAGGGCCTCAAAGAGCTCGTCGAACGTGCCGAAGCCGCCGGGCATGACGATGAAGCCCTGGGAGTACTTCAGGAACATGACCTTGCGCACGAAGAAGTAGCGGAAATTGATGCCCAGGCTGACGTAGCGATTGAGTTTCTGCTCGAACGGCAGCTCGATGCCGAGCCCCACCGAGACGCCGCCGGCGTCGAGCGCGCCCTTGTTGGCGGCCTCCATGACGCCGGGACCGCCGCCGGTGATCGTCGCGTAGCCCGCCTGCGCCAGTTTCGAGCCGATCTCAACGGCGGCCGCGTACATGGGGTGGTCCTTCGGCGTGCGGGCCGAGCCGAACACGCTGATGCCCGGACCGACCTCCGCCAGCGTCCCGAAACCCTCCACGAACTCCGCCTGGATGCGCATGACGCGCCACGGATCGGCGTGGACCCAGTCGGTGTCGCCGCGGCTCTGGAGCAGCCGTTGGTCGGTCGTGGTGGCCTGGACCTGGTCGTGCCGCCGGATCACCGGCCCCTGCTGGCGCGTCCCGCGCCGGTTCCGCTTGCCCACGGACGCCACCCTACCGGCCCGCTCAGCCCAGCCAGCGGAGTAGGGCGTCCCGGCAGACGGCCAGGTCGGCGACGGGACAGAACTCGTCGTCGGCGTGCGCCTTGCCCGGATCCCCGGGCCCGAAGTTCACCGCCGGGATGCCCAGTGCGCTGAAGCGGGCCACGTCGGTCCAGCCGTACTTGGCGCTCGGCGTGCCGCCGACGGCGGCGACGAACTCGGCGGCGGCCGGACGGTCCAGGCCGGGGCGGGCGGCGTCCGCGTAATCGGTGAAGACCAGGTCGTACCCGGGGAAGGTCGCCCGGCAATGATCCTTGGCGTCCGCCTCGTCGCGGTCGGGCGCGAACCGGAAGTTGACCGTCACGACGCACGCGTCGGGGATGACGTTGCCCGCGATTCCGCCGGAGATGGCGACCGCGTTCATCCCCTCGCGGTAGGTGAGCCCCTCGACATCGACGATGCGCGGCTCGTAGCGGGCGAGGCGGTCCAGAACGTCGGCCGCGTCGTGGATCGCGTTGTGGCCGAGCCACGAGCGGGCCGAGTGGGCGGCCGTGCCCCGCAGCCCGATCGTGAAGCGGGTGGTGCCCTGGCAACCGCCCTCGACCCGAGCGCTCGACGGCTCCATGAGCACGGCGAACTCACCGGCCAGCCACTCGGGGTGGCTGCGGGCCAGGTGTCCCAGGCCGTTGCGGGTGGCCTCGATCTCCTCGCACTCGTAGAAGATCCAGGTGACGTCGTGGCGCGGCTCCGTCAGCTCGGCGGCGACGGCCAGGGCCACCGCGACCCCGCCCTTCATGTCGGCGGTCCCGCGTCCGTAGACGCGGTCGCCCTCGATCCAACTGGGCAGGTTGCCGGCGACCGGCACGGTGTCCAGGTGGCCGGCGACGACGACGCGCGTGGGGCGTCCGAGGTCGGTCCGGGCGACGACGTTGTTGCCCATCCGGGTCACCGTGAGGTGGTCGCACGCCCTGAGGGCGGCCTCGACGGCGTCCGCGAGCGGACCCTCCGCGCCGCTCACGCTCTCGACGTCGACGAGGGCGCGGAGCAGCGTGACGAGGTCGGCGCCGAGGTCGAGCGGGGCTGGGCCAGAGGTCGCGTTCATGTCGTGCAGCGTAGCGAGGGCAGACTCGTCGTCCAGCCGCGTGGCAAGATGGACGGCGCTCCCCCTGAGATCTGCGAGGTACACGATGACTGACGACCGTCCCGAGGCGTCCTCCGACGAGCCCACCGAGGTGATCGCCGACACCGTCGAGCGGCCCCTGTCCACCGACGCCACGGTCCCGCTCTCCGCTTCGGACGCGGCGCCCGAGTTCGCGCCGGCCGAGCCCGACGCGGCGTCCGAATCGGCCCAGGCCGAGCCCGCGGCGTCCGCCGCCACCCCGCTGTGGAAGCGCCCGCTGATGATCGTCGCGTCCGCGATCGTGCTCGTGGCGCTCGCGGCCGGGATCGCGTGGTGGGTCGTGACCTCCAGCGCGGAGGCCCGCGACAAGGCGCTCCGCGACACGGCAACGTCCTACCTGACGGCACTGTCGGAGGGGAACGCGCAGAACGCGATCAAGCTCCTCGCCCAGGAGCCCGCGAACAAGGACCTGCTCACCGACGACGTCCTCAAGGAGTCGCTCAAGACGACGCCGCTGACAGACATCGCCGTGTCGGCGGTCCGATCGGACAAGGGCGAGGGGTCGGCGTCCGTTACCTACAAGCTCGGCGCCGAGCAGGTCACGGCCGACATCTTGCTGGTCGGCGACGGACGTACGACGTGGAAGGTCGCAGACGGCCTCAGCGAGCTCATGGTCACCAACGTCAAGGGCCTGCGGATCAACGGGGTGACCCTGTCCCAGACGACGAACCCGGTGTTCCCGGGCACCTACACCGCCGCGCCGAGTGTCGAGCAGGTGGCCCTGGACGGCGCTACCACCGTGACGATCCCCGATCCGGGAACGCCGGTGGCGACTCTCGCGGTCACCCCCAAGCTCAGCGAGGCCGGCTTGGGCCAGGCCCGCGCGGCCGGCAAGGCCGCCCTGGACGCCTGCGTGGCGACCAACGTGAGCGCCCCGCCCGGGTGCCCCTGGCAGCTCGACGAGTCGGGCGTCCAGCTCACCCCGGGCACGCTGCGCTACAAGCTCGTCAACGACCCCTGGGGCTCCTTCGCTCCGACGCTGGACGTCGCCACGATGACCGCCAAGGGCACCGCCCACTACACGGTCGAGGCGACGGCGAACGCCACGCGCGACGGCATGACGGGCGACGTGACCGCGAACATCGATCGGGACACGCCGGTCACCATCGACTTCACGGAGAATCCCCCCAAGCTCATCTGGGCCTAGGGAAACGCTGATCGATCATGTCCTGGCTGCGGCGGCCCGGATCGAGCGATCCGAACCCCCTCGATCTGGGCCCGTATGGTCACTACGAGCCCACGATCTCGTGGTTCCGG
>CAYZXQ010000031.1:0-31445 GCA_964482465.1 uncultured Nigerium sp.
TTGGTCACATGGCATTGACCTAAGCACACTGTTGAGTTCTCAAACTTCCGACGCACACCTTGGGACTCTTTCGAGCCTTTCCGGGGCAACTCGTAGAACTTTATGGGGTTCGCTTTGCCCTGTCAAATCGGCTTTGCTCTCCCCCGATCCATTCCCAATCCAGACATACTTCTGTCAAAGAAGGGTCTCGGTTGGGTGATCGGATCGGCCTTGGCCCGTCCGTTCGAGGTCTCCCTCGCCCGTCCGGCTCACCAGAAGGCTTGGAGAACGTTACGCGGCGCACGACCCGAGGTCAAATCGGGCGGTGGCGTCCCCGCCCCGGCAGGGGCGAGGACGCTCCGACGAGCGTTCCAGCGCGATCGCGCCGACGGTCTTCTCGCCCCTGCGGACGAGGAAGACCCTCCGACGAGCGATGCGTCGGGTGGTGGCGAGGTCTGCCCGCCCAGCCCCGACAGGGGCGAGGACCCTCCTACTAGCGTTCCAGCGCGATCGCGCCGACGGTCTTCTTGCCCCTGCGGACGAACACGTACCGGCCGTGCAGCAGGTCGGAGGGCTCGAGCCGCGCGTCGGCGTCCGTCACCTTCACGTTGTTCACGTACGCGCCCCCCTCGTCCACGGCGCGCCGGGCCGCCGACCGACTGGCGACGACGCCGGACTCGGCAAGGGCGTCCACGACCGTGGGCAGTTCGGCACCCACGCTCAGGGTGGCGGCCTTCAACTCCTTCGCCACCGCAGCCACGGTGCGCGCGTCCAGGTCCCGCAGCTCGGATCGCCCGAACAGCGCCGCGGCGGCCGCCGTGGCAGCCTCCCGCTCGGCGCGCGAGTGCACCAGGTCGGTGACATCGTCCGCCAGCGCCCGCTGCGCGACGCGCAGGAACGGCTTCTCGGCATGCTCCCGCTCCAGGGCCTCGATCTCCTCCCGCCCGCGCTCGCTGAAGATGCGCAGGTACTCCCCCACCTTGGAGTCCTCGGAGTTCAAGAAGAACTGGTGGAACGCGTACGGGCTCGTCATCTCAGGGTCCAGCCACACGGTGCCGCCCTCGGTCTTGCCGAATTTGGTGCCGTCGGCCTTGGTGAGCAGCGGCGTCGCAAGCGCGTGCACACGAGCGCCCTCGGAGCGCCGGATCAACTCCACGCCGGCGGTGATGTTGCCCCATTGGTCGGAGCCGCCCGTCTGCAGCGTGCAGTGGTGGCGCCGGTACAGTTCGCGGTAGTCCAGCGACTGCAGCAGGACGTAACTGAACTCGGTGTAGCTGATTCCCGACTCCAGGCGTGCCTTCACGACCTCCCGGTCGAGCATCCGGTTCACGCTGAAGTGCTTGCCCACGTCGCGCAGGAAGTCGAGCGTGGACAGATGGGCGGTCCAGTCGTAGTTGTTGACCAGCGTTGCGGGATTCGCGCCGTCGAAGTCGACGAACTTCGCGACCTGGACGCGGATCTTCTCGACCCACTCCGCAACGATCTCGCGGGCGTTCATCACGCGCTCGGCCGACTGCTTGGGGTCGCCGATCAGTCCGGTCGACCCACCCACGAGCAGGATCGGACGGTGCCCGGCCGGCTGGAGCTTCCGCGCCAGCATCAACTGGACGAGGTTGCCCATGTGGATGCTGGGCGCGGTGGGGTCGAACCCGACATAGAACGTGATCGGCCCCGCGTCCAGATGCGCCGACAGCGCCTCCGGGTCGGTCGAGTGGGCGATGAAACCCCGCCAGGTCAGTTCGTCGAGTACGGCATTCACGCGCCCCACCTTAGGGGACGCCGCGGACGCGCCCTCGCAGCGCCTCAGTGCCGGTCAGACCTCGGGCGGCTCGGCGAACCAGCCGAATTCGGCATCGGAGGCCACCTGGCCGCTCCCCGCGCAACACGGGCAGTCGCGCTCGGGACCCTCGGCGGGTGCGGACGCCTCGGGCTCGGGGCGCTGCCACTCCAGCAGCCAGTCGCTGATGCCGTCGATGGCGTCGTGGACCTCCTGGAGCTGCTCGGACACCCGGGCGCGAGCGGTGCCGCCCCGTCCGTCCCGGGAGGCGATGGAACCCTCGACCGTCAGCACCCCCAGGACGCCGGGCGTCAGCCGCGCATCGATCCCGGGCAGGTCGCCCGCGGTGAGGTCGTACAGCTCGATGCCGCGCCCCTCGCAGTACCGGACTGCCTTGCCGGCCACTTCGTGGGCCTCGGCGAACGGCACCCGCTGCCGGACGAGCCAGTCGGCCACGTCCGTGGCCAGCGAGAACCCCTCCGGGGCGCGGGCGGCCAGCCGCTCGGGCCGGAACTGGAGCGTCTCGATCATCCCGGCCATGGCGGGCAGCAGGACGCGGAGCTGGTCGAGGGAGTCGAAGATCGGCTCCTTGTCCTCCTGCAGGTCGCGGTTGTAGGCCAGCGGCAGCCCCTTGAGCGTCGTCAGCAGGCCGGAGAGATGTCCGACGAGGCGTCCGGCCTTGCCGCGCGCCAGTTCGGCGACGTCGGGGTTCTTCTTCTGCGGCATGATCGACGAGCCGGTCGACCAGGCATCGTCGAGCCGGGCGAAACCGAACTCGACGGTCGACCAGAGGATGACCTCCTCGCTGATCCGGGACAGGTCGACCCCGATCATCGCCAGGACGAACGCCGCCTCGGCCACCAGGTCGCGGGACGCCGTGCCGTCGATCGAGTTCGGCACCGAGCCCTCGAAGCCCAGCTCGGCCGCCACGAACTGCGGATCGAGCCCCAACGACGTCCCGGCCAGCGCCGCGGACCCGTAGGGCGACAGCGCCAGGCGCCGATCCAGGTTGCGGATCCGGTCGATATCGCGCAGCAGCGGCCAGGCGTGCGCCAGCAGGTGGTGCGACAGCAGGACGGGCTGCGCCGACTGCAGGTGGGTGCGGCCCGGCATGGGCACGCCCAGGTGCTGGCGCGCCTGCTCGTACAAGGCCACGACGACCCCCTGGACGCCCGCCGCCACGACCCGCAGCTCCTCGCGCAGGTACAGCCGGATCAGCGTCGCGATCTGGTCGTTGCGCGACCGGCCGGCGCGCAGGCGTCCGCCCAACTCGGCACCGACCCGCTCGACGAGGCCGCGCTCCAGCGCGCCGTGTACGTCCTCGTCGGTGTCCGCCGCGACGAACGCCCCAGACGCGACGTCTGCGGCCAGCGCGTCCAGCCCGGCCAGCATGGCGGCCAGGTCGGCGTCGGTGAGCAACCCGGCTCGGTGCAGCGCCCGAGCGTGCGCGCGCGACCCGGCCAGGTCGTGAGGCGCCAACCGCCAGTCGAACTGCGTCGACTTGCTGAGCGCGAACATGGCCTCCGCGGGACCGCCCTCGAACCGTCCGCCCCACAAGCGTCCCTGCGTCATCGCTCCTCCTTCGTGCCCAGCCCCAGCAAGTGATCGGCGAGGGCCTGCCCGCCCGCCGGATCCCGCGCGACGAGCAGGATCGTGTCGTCCCCGGCGATGGTCCCGAGCACCTCGGGCAATCCCACCTTGTCGATCGCCGACGCCAAGTATTGCGCCGCGCCCGGCGGCGTCTTCACCACGACGAGGTTGGCGGACGCCTCCGCGGAGGTCAGCAACTCGGCGCACACCTGCGCGAGCCGCGCCTCGCCCCGCTCCCGGACGAACGAGCCCTCGCCCCGCAGCGCGTAGACCAGATCGCCGTCCCGCGTCCGCACCCGGACGGCACCGACGTCGACCAGATCGCGGCTGAGCGTGCCCTGGGTGACCCCGAACCCGTCGGCGGCCAGCAGTTCGGCCAACTCGGTCTGGGAGCGGATCTCCGCACGGGACACCAGCTCGACGATCCGCGCCTGGCGCGCGGTCTTGGTCTGGGGCGCGCGGGCCTCGCTCACGCGGACGCCTCCGCCACCAGCCCCGGCAGCGCAGCCACGAAGGGTTCCAACTCGGCGCGAGTCACCACCAGCGGCGGGGCCAGCCGCAGGACGTCCGGGGCCGGCGCATTGACGATGAACCCGGCCCCCAGGGCCAGCTCGACCACCCGGGCTGCCACGGGGGCGTCCAGCACCACGCCGCGCAGCAGGCCGCGGCCGCGGACGCCCGCCACCCCCGGCACGGACGCCAGCGCCTCGGCCAGCCAGTCGCCGGTGTCGGCCACCTGAGCGAGCAGCCCGGCGTCGAGGACGTCCAGCACGGTGAGGGCGGCGCGGGCCGCCAGCGGGTTGCCGCCGAAGGTCGAACCGTGGTGTCCGGGCTGCAGCAGCTCGGCCGCCGCACCCAGGGCCACGCACGCCCCGATCGGGACGCCGCCGCCCAGACCCTTCGCCAGCGTCACGAGATCCGGGACGATCCCCTGCCCGTGGTGCGCGCACCACGCCCCGCAGCGTCCGATCCCGGTCTGCACTTCGTCCAGCCACAGCAGCGCGCCGTGCCGGGCGGTGACGGCGCGGGCGTCCGCGAGGAAGCCCTCCGGCGGCACGAGGACACCCGCCTCGCCCTGGATCGGCTCGATCACGACGGCCGCGACGGTGTCGTCGACGACGGACGCCAGGGCCGCGGCATCGCCATAGGGCACCCACGTAACATCGCCGGGCAGCGGCTCGAAGGGCTCGCGGTAGGCCTGCTTGGAGGTGAGCGCGAGCGCCCCCATCGTCCGGCCGTGGAACGAGCCCGCCATCGCGACGATCCGCGTCCGGCCCGTGCGGCGGGTGACCTTGAGCGCCGCCTCGTTGGCCTCCGTGCCGGAGTTGGTCAGGAACACCCTGGCGGGGACGTCCGCGCCGTCTCGGACCAGGGCGTCCAGCCGCTCGCCCAGCTCGATCTGAGCGGGAGTGGCGAAGAAGTTCGACACGTGGATCAGCTCGGCGGCCTGCGCGGCGACAGCCTGCACCAGCGCGGGGTGCCCGTGCCCCAGCGCGTTGACCGCGATCCCGCCGAGGAGGTCGAGGTAGCGGGTGCCGTCGGCGTCCCAGACGTAGACGCCCTCGCCCCGGACCAGCACGCGCTGCGGCGTCCCGAACGTGTGCATCATCGCGGCGCCGTAGCGCGCGCTCCACTCCTGCTGGCCGGTCATGCGGGGACCACCATCGTGCCCACGCCGTCGTCGGTGAAGATCTCCAGCAGCACCGAATGCGGATCGCGGCCGTCGATGACCGTCGCGCTGGGCACCCCACCTTCGACCGCCTTGAGGCAGGCCTCCATCTTGGGGACCATGCCGGACTCCAGGCTCGGCAGCAGCGCGCGCAGTTCGTCGGTGGTGATGCGCGCCACGATCTCCGACGAGTTCGGCCAGTCCGCGTAGAGCCCCGCCACGTCGGTCAGGACGACCAGGCGGGAGGCCCCCAGCGCGGCCGCCAGCGCCCCCGCCGCGGTGTCGGCGTTGACGTTGTGGACCGCGCCGTCCTCGTCGGGCGCGACGGTCGCGATCACGGGGATGCGTCCGGCCTCGATCAAATCCAGCACGGTCTCGGCGTTCACCCCCACCACGTCGCCGACGAGCCCCAGGTCGCGTTCGGTGCCGTCGACCACCACGCCCCGGCGCTCGGCGGTGAACAGCCCGGCGTCCTCGCCCGACAGCCCGATGGCGAGGGGTCCGTAGGCGTTGAGCAGCCCCACCAGCTCGCGCCCGACCTGGCCGACGAGCACCATCCGCACGACGTCCATGGCCTCGGGCGTCGTGACCCGGAACCCTCCCACGAACTCGCTCGCGATCCCCAGCCGCGTCAGCATGCTCGAGATCTGCGGCCCACCCCCGTGGACGACGACCGGCTTGACGCCGCAGCGCCGCAGGAACACGACGTCCTGGACGAACGCCCGCTTCAGCTCGTCGTTGATCATGGCGTTGCCGCCGTACTTGATGACGATCACCTTGCCGGCGTAGCGCTCCAGCCACGGCAGCGCCTCGATCAGGGTGCCCGCCTTGGCGAACAGTTCCGACCGGTCGGTGGTGTGCCGCGTGGCGTTGGGGCTCATGAGCTGTACTCCGCGTTCTCCTTGACGTACTCGTAGGTCAGGTCGTTGGTCCAGACGGTGGCCTGCGCGTCACCCGCGGCCAGGTCGATCTCGACGTGGACGTCGCGCCCGGAGAGGTCGACCAGCGAGCGGTCCTCGCCCAGCGCGCCCGAGCGGAACACGGTCACGCCGTTGAAGGAGACGCTCACGGCGTCCGGATCGAAGGCCGCGCTCGATGTCCCCGCGGCGGCCAGGACGCGCCCCCAGTTGGGGTCGTTGCCGAAGATCGCGCACTTGAACAGGTTGGAGCGCGTGACGCACCGGGCCACGTCCACGGCGTCGGCCTCGGACGCCGCCCGCACCACCGTCACGGCGATGTCGTGGCTGCTGCCCTCGGCGTCCGCGAGCAACTGCCGCGCCAGCGAGGCGCACACCGCGGTGAGGGCGTCGGTGAACTCCGCGAGGTCGGGGGCCTGGCCGGACGCGGCGTTGGCGAGCAGCAGGACGGTGTCGTTGGTGGACATGCAGCCGTCGCTGTCGGTCCGGTCGAAGGTGACGCGCGTGGCGGCGCGCAGGGCGGCGTCCGCTTCCGCGGGGCTCAGGTCGGCGTCCGTGGTGACGACCACGAGCATGGTGGCGAGCGCGGGCGCGAGCATGCCGGCTCCCTTGGCCATGCCGCCGACGGTCCAGCCCGCCTCGGACGTCACCGCTGCCTGCTTGCTCACGGTGTCGGTGGTCATGATCGCGGTCGCCGCGTCCGGACCGCCGGTCGGCGACAGGGCCGCCGCGGCGTCCGCAATCCCCGCGCGAACGACGTCCATCGGCAGCCGGACGCCGATCAGTCCGGTCGAGCACACCGCCACCCGGCTCGCGTCGGTGTCGAGCGCGGACGCCGTGGCCTCGGCCATGGCGCGGGCGTCGGCGAGCCCGTCGGGCCCGGTGCAGGCGTTAGCACCGCCGGAGTTGAGCACGACGGCGTCCAACGCCTGTCCGGTGAGGGCGTCCATGGACCACACCACCGGCGCGGCCTGGAAGCGATTGGAGGTGAACACGCCCGCGGCGGCGTTCTTCGGACCGACATTCGCGACCAGCGCGAGGTCGGGGCGTCCGGATGCCTTGATCCCGGCGGCCACCCCCGCGGCGACGAATCCCTGGGCTGCGGTGACGCTCACGGCGCGACTCCCATCGTGGTCAGGCCGCGGGTCTCGGGCAGTCCCAGGGCGAGGTTCATGGACTGGACCGCGCCGCCGGCGGTCCCCTTGGTGAGGTTGTCGAGCGCGGCGACCGCAACGAGGCGGCCGGCGGCGGCGTCCACGGCCACCTGCACGTGGACGTGGTTGCTGCCCACCACCGACTGGGTCTGCGGCCACAGCCCCTCGGGCAGCAGGTGCACGAACGGCTCGTCGGCGTAGGCGCCCGCATAGGCCGCGCGGACGGCGTCCGGGGCCGCGTCCGACGCCAGCGGCGCGGTAACCGTCGCGAGAATCCCGCGCGGCATGGGCACGAGCACCGGCGTGAACGAGACGCTCGGCGCCGGCGCGCCCAACAGCGCGAAGTTCTGCAGCAACTCCGGGACGTGCCGGTGGACACCGCCCACCCCGTACGCGGACGCCGACCCCATCAGCTCGCTGCCGAGCAGGTGCGGCTTCAAGGCCTTGCCGGCGCCCGACGGCCCGGTCGCGGCCACGGCGACGACGTCGGAGCCGTCGACCAGCCCGGCGGTCAGCGCGGGCGCCAGCGCGAGGGTGATGGTCGTCGGGAAGCAGCCCGGCACGGCGACACGGCGGGCTCCGGACAGCGCGGCCCGCTGCCCCGGGAGCTCCGGCAGGCCGTAGGGCCACGTCCCGGCGTGCGGGGTGCCGTAGAACCGCTCCCACGCGGCGGCGTCGCGCAGGCGGAAGTCGGCGCCGGAGTCGATGACCAGCACGTCCGGACCGAGCTGCGCGGCGATCTCGGCGGACGCACCATGCGGCAGGGCCAAGAAGACCACGTCGTGGCCCGCCAAGTTCTCCGCGGTGGTGTCCGCGACGATCCGGTCGCCCAACGGCGTGAGGTGCTGGTGGTGCTCGATGAGGCGGCTCCCGGCGCTGGCCTTGGCGGTGAGGGCGCCGATTTCGACGTCCGGATGGCCCAGTAGCAGCCGAAGAATCTCGCCTCCGGCATAGCCGGTGCATCCGGCGACGGCAATTCGTATGGTCACGTGCATGATTATGCACCCACGTGCATATCTATGCCAAACCCGACGCCGGCCGGCTCCGATAGACTCGCGCGCGGTGTGTCGGGAAGTCTGGTCGACGTCCCTTCTCTCGACCTCAGGAGTCCCCGTGGCCGCTCTTCGCCGGATCCGTCGTGCTCTCAGCCGCGGCAGTTGGACGGAATCACGCCGCGTCGCGGAGATCCTGCGGCAGGAGACGACCGGCGGCCTGCTGCTCATCCTGGCGGCCGCCATCGCCATCGTCTGGGCCAACACCGCCGGCGCCGAGTCGTACTTCGCGTTGCGCGACACCGTCGTCGGCCCGGAGGCGCTGCACCTCAACCTCAGCCTGGGCACGTGGGCTGCGGATGGCCTGCTCGCGGTCTTCTTCTTCCTCGTCGGGCTGGAGCTCAAGCAGGAGTTCGTCGCGGGCGATCTGCGCGACCCCGGCCGGGCGATCGTCCCGGTGGTGGCCGCGGCGGGCGGGGTCGCGGTGCCGGCGCTGCTGTACGCCGCGCTCAACCTGTCCCACCCGGCGGCCCTGCACGGCTGGGCGATCCCCACGGCCACCGACATCGCGTTCGCCGTCGCCGTGCTGGCGATCATCGGCTCGCACCTGCCCAGCGCCCTGCGCATCTTCCTGCTGACCCTGGCCGTCGTGGACGACCTCATCGCCATCACGATCATCGCGATCTTCTACACGACATCGGTCCACTGGCTGGAGTTGGCCGCGGGCCTGGCCGTCATCGTGGTCTTCGGGGTGCTCGTCACCCGCTACCGCCGCTTCTTCGCCACGCACGCGTGGGCGCCGTTCCTCCTCATGCTGCCGCTGGGCGCGACAGCCTGGGCGCTGATCCACGCTTCCGGCATCCACGCGACGGTCGCGGGCGTGCTCCTCGGGCTCACGCTGCCGGTCCGGCGATCCGACGGCGCCGAGGGTCCGGGGCTCGCCAAGCTCTTCGAGCACCGCTACCGCCCCATCTCCAGCGGGTTCGCCGTGCCGGTGTTCGCGTTCTTCTCCGCGGGCGTCGCCCTCGGGGGCTGGCAGGGTTTCCAGGCGTCGCTCGCCGACACGGTGACCGTGGGCATCATCGTCGGCCTCGTCCTGGGCAAGCCGCTGGGCATCGTCGCGAGCACCTTCCTGGTCACCCGCTTCACCCGCGCCGAGCTGGACGACTCGGTCTCGTGGGTCGACCTCGTCGGGGTCGGGACGCTCGCCGGCATCGGCTTCACCGTGTCCCTGCTCGTCGGCGAACTCAGCTTCGGGCTGGGCAGCGCCTCCAACGACCACGCCAAGGTGGGCATCCTGCTCGCCTCGGTGCTGGCCGCCGTCCTGGCCGCCGCGATCCTCGTCCCCCGCAACCGCCGGTACCGCCAGATCGAACTGCTCGAGTTCGCGGACGCCGACGGCGACGGCGTCCCGGACGTCTACGAGACCCGCTGAGCGCGTCTCAGCCGTCGAGGCGGGCGAAGGAGTCGGTCCGCAGCACCAGGTCGCCGGCGGCGTCGCTGGCGTCCAGGTCGACGGTGGCGGCGATCGACCAGTCGTGGTGGCCCGCCGGGTCGGCGATGACCTGCCGCACCGCCCAGGTGCGTCCGGCCTCGGTCACCTCGAAGAACCGCGGGCCGCGCGCGTCGGCGTCCGCGCCGATCTCGTCGTGCTCGTCGTAGTAGTCGCCCAGGGCGGCGTCCCAGGCAGCGCGGGTCATTGGCGTCCCCGGCGGCTCCAGGCAGGCCAAGCCGTCCACGTCGTCGGAGGCCGCCAGCTCGACCTTGCGGAACATCGCGTTGCGCACCAGCACCCGGAAGGCCCGCGCGTTGCCGGTGACCGTGTGCTCGGGCGGCGGCACCTCGGCACCGCCCGCAACCCCGCCCGCGTGCGAGAGCCCCGCCATCGCCTGCCACTCGTCCAGGAGGGAGGAGTCCGTGAGCCGGGTGACCTCCCCCAGCCACGCCAAGATGTCCTCGAACTCCTCGGTCCGGGACGCCTCCGGCACCGTCTGGCGTAGGGCGCGGTAGGCGTCGGAGAGATAGCGCAACAGGAGCCCCTCGGAGCGTTGCAGCTTGTAGAACGCCACATACTCGCCGAACGTCATGGCCCGGGCGAACATGTCCCGGACGATCGCCTTCGGCGACGGCGGCGTCTCCGCCAGCCACGGGTGTCCAGGCAGATAGGTCTCGTAGGCCGCCTCGATCAGCTCGGCCAGCGGGCGCGGCCACGTCACCTCGTCGAGCATCTCCTTGCGCTCGGCGAAGTCGTAGCCGTCGGCCTTCAGCTCGGCCACCGCCTCGCCGCGCGCCTTGAATTGCTGGGCGAGCAGGATCACCCGTGGATCCTCCAGCGTCGCCTCGATGACGCTCACCACGTCGAGGGCGTGGTCGGGCGCGTCCGGGTCGAGCAATTCGAGCGCGGCCAGGGCGAACGCACTCAGCGGCTGGTTGAGCGCGAAGTCGCGTTGCAGGTCGATGGCGAGGGCGTGGCGGCGTCCTTCGGGCGTGGCTTCGGGCAGCCGCACGACGACCCCGGCCCGGATCAGCGAGCGACCCATCCGGGCGGCGCGCCGGAACAGCGCGCGGCGCTCGGCGCGGTCGGAGGTGGCGGCGTCCACCAGGCGCGCGAAGGCAGGCCCGGGGTCGGCGTCCCGCTGGAGCAGATTGAGCAGCATGGCGTGGCTCACCTTGAGCCGCACCGCGAGCTCCTCGGGTTGCGCCTCGGTGAGCTTGACGAAGGACGCCTGCGTCCAGTTCACGAACCCCTCGGGCGGCTTCTTGCGCCGCACGCTCTTGAGCTTCTTGGGGTCGTCGGCGAACTTGGCCGCGATCCGGGCGTTCTCGATCTCGTGCTCGGGCGCCTGCGCGACGACGTAGCCGACGGTGTCGAAGCCCGGACGCCCCGCCCGTCCGGCGATCTGGTGGAACTCCCGCGCCCGCAGCAGCCGCGTCCGGCGGCCGTCGAACTTGGTGAGCTGGGTGAACAGGACCGTCCGGATCGGCACGTTGATCCCCACGCCGAGGGTGTCGGTGCCGCAGATGACCGCCAGCAGCCCCTGCTGCGCGAGCGTCTCGACGAGACGGCGGTACCGAGGCAGCATGCCCGCGTGATGCACGGCGATGCCCGAGTGCAACAGCGCCGACAGCGTCTTGCCGAACCCTCCGGCGAACCGGAAGCCGCGCAGAGCCTCGGTGAGCTCGCGGCGCTTCGAGCGGTCGGCGATCCCCGAACTGAGCAGCGCCTGCGCCTGCTCGACGGCCCCACCCTGGGTCGGGTGGACCACATACACCGGCGCCTGATGCGTGTCGATCAGCGCCTGGATGGTTTCGTGGATCGGATCCAGCGACCAGCGAAAGACCAGCGGGACCGGCCGTTCCGCGCCGCCCACGACGGCTGTCGGACGCCCCGTGCTCGCCGTGAGCGCCCTCGCCAGCCGCGTCACATCGCCGAGGGTGGCCGACATCACCAGGAACTGGGCCTGCGGCAGCTCGGAGGTGGGGATCTGCCAGGCCCAGCCCCGATCCCGATCGGCCAGGAAGTGGAACTCGTCGGCGATGACCACCCCGACGTCGGCGTCCGCGCCCTTGCGCAGGGCGACATTGGCGAGGATCTCCGCCGTGCAGCAGATGATGGGCGCGTCCGGGTTCACGGCGGCGTCGCCGGTCATCATCCCGACGGCCTCGGCGCCGAACGTCGCCACGAGCGCGAAGAACTTCTCGCTGACCAGGGCCTTGATCGGGGCGGTGTACCAGCTCCGGACGCCGCGGGCGAGGGCCGCGAAGTGGGCGGCCGTGGCGATGAGGGATTTGCCCGAGCCGGTCGGGGTCGTCACGATGGCGTTCGCCCCGGTCAGCAACTCGAGGACCGCCTCGTCCTGGTGTGGGTAGAGCTCCAGCCCCTGGGCGTGCGCCCACGCGCCGAAGCCGGTGTAGAGGTCGTCGGGATCCGCGCTGCCGTCGGGCGGCAGGAAGGGCGTGAGGCGCATGGTCCGCCCATCCTCCCACGAAGGCCGCGGACGCCGCCCCGCCTTGTGCGGCATGGCAGCATGGACCCTCGTGAGAACCCGACTGCGTACCCCCGCGTGGGCGATCGTGAGCGTGTTGTTCCTGGCCGGATGCGCCGCGACCCCGCTGACCCCGCCCCCCGGGACCCCCACGAGCCCCACCGCACCCGCGGCGTCCGCGACCCCTACCGCACCCACCGCGTCCGCGACTACGCCGACGGCGACCCCCACCCCAACCGGCACCGTGAGCCCGCTGGGCTGCCCGGCGTCGACGGGCGCGTCGGTCCGGCAGGCGCCGGGCACCGGCAAAACGGTGGCGCTGACGTTCGACGACGGTCCCGGACCGCAGACGCTCGAGCTCGCCGCGGTGCTGGCCAAGGCGGGCGTCCACGCGACCTTCTTCGACACCGGCGCCCACACGCAGGCGTACCCCGCGGTGCAGAAGGAGTTGGTCGCTCAGGGCCACCTCATCGGGACGCACTCCTTCGACCACCGCTACCCCAAGGCGGTCCCGGGCGGCTGGACGCCCGCGTTCGTCGCCGACCAGATCACCCGCACGCAGGCCGCGATCCACGCCGCCACGGGCGAGACGGCCTGCTTCTACCGGCCCCCGGGCGGCTTCCTCGACAACGTCCCGGCCGCGGCCAAGGCGACCCGCTCGACGGTGGTCATGTGGACCATCGACTCCCTCGACTGGCAACAGCCCGACACGACCACCGCCGCCGCGACGGCGGCCATCGTCGCCAACTCGACCCAGGTGGGCGACCAGCAACACCCGATCCTGCTGCTGCACACGGCCAAGGCGAGCGCCGAGCCCGACAGCAAGGTGTCGGCCAACCGCTCCAACACGATCGCCGCGCTGCCCGCCATCATCGAGTGGTACCGGGCGCACGGATACCGATTCGTCCGCATGGATGGGAAGCCGTGACGCGTAGGGCCTAGCATGCCGAGCGTGACGAACGCTCTGCTGCAGACCGAACGCTGGTTCCGGAGCCGCGGGCTGGCCCTGTTGGTCCAGGGGACGCCCGCGCAGACGACCACAGCGTCGCGGGCCACCCCCGCGCTCGTGATTTGGTTCCTCGTCGCCATGCTGCTCGGCGTCCCGTCGATGACGACCGTCGGCTTGGTCGAGTCGTTCGTCATCTCCGCGGTGGCCGTCGTGGTGACCTGGGTGGTCGCCAACCTGCTGCGTCGGCGGCGTCCGTTCGCGGCCGTCCAGCGGATCGGCATCCCCGAGGGCATCGCGTTCCTCGTCGTGCCGCCCCTGACCATCGTGCTGTCCACGGACCCCGAGGTCTCCGACCTCTTCGAGTTGACCGGCACCGAACTGCTGCTGGCGTTCGCGCTCGTGATGGCGTTCGTCCAGACGGTCGGCCTCGTGACGATCCTGACGCTGGAGCGCTGGGGACTCGTGACCCTGTTCGGCTGGCTCGCCCGGACGCTGATCCGCTCGCTGACCGAGACCGGCTCGGCGCTGGCCACCACGCTGCCGGTGTCCCTCGGCGTGGTGTTCTTCTTCTTCCTCAACCCCGGCGTGTGGGCGACCGTGGCCATCATGCCGATCTCGGGCTATGTCCTGCTCCTCGTGCTGCTGCTGGGCATGGCGGGGCTGTTCCTGGGGAGCCAGCGGAACCTCGGTCTGGCCGACCTGACCCGGTTCGCCACGGCGTCCGACTACCGCGAGGCGCTCGCCGGAACCCCCCTCGCGGACGCCCCCGAGCCCGCCTCGTGGCCCGCCGAGACGCCGCTGACGTCGCGGCAGCAGACGAACGTCCGGCTGGTGGCGATTCTCAGCCAGCTCGTCGTGGCGCTTGTGGTGGCGCTGGGAACGTTCGTCCTGCTGCTGGCCATCGGCTACCTCGCGGTGTCGGGGGCGACCGTCGCGGCCTGGACCCGCGAGGCCCCCAAGGTGCTGGTGTCGATCGGGTGGCTGGGCGACTCCTACGTCCTGACTCCCGGGCACCTGAAGGTGGCGGGGTTCCTGGCGACGTTCACGGCCTTCAACTTCTCGCTGGTGTCGGCGACGGACGCCCGCCTGCGGCAGGGCACGAAGGAGACCGTCGCGAGCGTCGTGCGGCAGGCGTGCGCGCTGCGGCTCGCGCTGCTGAGCGCGCCGGCCGCCCCTGCGGAGGAGGACGACGCGTGAGCTCCTCGGTCCCCCTCCGGCGTACCGTCGGGGAGTCGCTGGCCGAGTTCGCCCGCGGCCTGCGGGAATTCCTCGGCTATCAGGTCCTGACGCGGCTGCTGCTCGCGGTGGTGGTCCTGCCGACCTTCGCCTTCCTCACCTGGCTGCTCGTGGATCGCTACGCCGCCGTCGCCAACGGCAACCTGGTGGCGTTCCTGTTCTCGCCGCGCGGCTTGGCCTACCTGGCGGCGTTGGCGGCCCTCGTCGTGGTCGCGGCGGTGGTCGAACTCGTCGGCCTCATCGTCATCAGCGGACGCCACCACCGCGGCCTGCCGCCGGCCGGCTTCGTCGCGGTGCTACGCCACGGCTTCGGACGCCTCCCCCGCCTCGCCGGCCTCGGGAGCATCCCGCTGCTGCTCGCGCTGGCGCTGGCCGCCCCGCTGACGGGGGCCACATGGGGCGTCAGCGTCACCCAGGGGTTGCGGATCCCGAACTTCGTGACGTCCGTGGTGTGGGCCACCCCGCACCTCGCGGTGGCCTATGTCGCCGTCGTGGTGGTGCTGGCGCTCGCGCTGGCGGCGATCTCGCTCACCTTCCACGGCGTCGTGCTGGGCGATCTGGGGGTGACGCGTGCGCTGACGACGAGCGTCCGGGTGGTCGGACGCGGCATCCCCCGCTACCTGAGGCTGGTGGTCGCACCCTCGCTCGCCGCCACCGCCGGCGCGCTCGCCGTCGTCGCGGTGTGGTGGGGAATCATCCTCACGCTGATCGCCACCCTGAACGCCGAGGCTGCCGGCACCCGCGTGCTGCTGCTGGCGCTGCTGCTGATCCAGCAACTCGTCACCGTCGTGGCGGCGCTGGTGGTCGTCCCGCTGCACTGCCACCTCCTGACGCGGCTGTGGTATGCAACCGCGGCGTCCGACCCGGCACTTTCCGACGTGGCGAACCGCGTCCCCGACCTGCCGGCGCGCTCCGGGGCGTCCTGGCTCGACCGCGTCCTGCGCCGACCGCGGACGCTCGCTGCGTTGACGCTCCTGGGCGTCGTCGCGCTCGCCGCGCCGCTGGGGTTGGTGTTCAACGACGTGATGCGGATCCCGCCCACCGCGCTCGTGGCGGCGCACCGCGCCGGCGGCGACCTCGGCCCCGAGAACTCCCTGGGTGGCCTGCGCGCCGCCATCGCCGAGGGCGTGGCGTATGTGGAGGTCGACGTCCAGCGCACGGCCGACGGTGCGTACGTCCTCAACCACGACGACGATTTCGCCCGCGCCGCGGGGGTGAAGAAGAAGTCGAGCGAGCTCACCTTGGCGCAGATCAAGGCCCTCGACATCAGCCTGGCCAAGGACGGCTCCGAGCGCGTCCCGACCGCCGAGGAGTTCCTGGTCGAGGCCCGCGGCCGGACGAAGGTGATCCTCGAACTCAAGGGCGCCACGGCGGACCAGAAGATGGCCGACGACATGGCCGATCTCGTCCGCTCCCTCGGCATGTCCCGAGACGTCATCGTGATGGGCCTGGACCAACGCCTCATCGAGTACGTCGTGTCCCGGCACGCCGACCTGCCCGCCGGGTTCGTCTACTACCGCAGCCTGGGCGACTCCACCCGACTGGCCGGGGAGTACGCCGTGATCGAGGAGGACGAGGCCAGCGACGAGCGCCTCGCCGCCCTGCTGGCGGCGGGCAAGAAGCCCATCGTGTGGACCGTCAACGAGCGCGCCGACATGATCCGCTTCGCGGCGCGGCCGGTGCATGCCCTCATCACCGACCACGTCCGCGAGCTGAACGGCGTGCTCGCCGAGCCCACCACCGCTTCCAGCGCCGACCTCCTCCTGCGGCTGTTCACCGAAGGCGAGTGAGGTTCAGGCGCGCAGTTCGGCCCCGAACGCCGCCGTCGCCGCCGCCACCGCGGCGTCGCGGGCCGCGACGATCTCGGTGTCGGTGAGCGTCCGGTCGGGGGCGCGGAACCGCAGCGCGAACGCGCAGCTCTTGCGGCCCTCGGGCACCGGCGCACCGCGGTAGATGTCGAACAGCCGCACGGACTCCAGCAACTCCCCGGCCCCGGAGCGGACGACCGCCTCCAGGTCGGCGACCGCCACGTCCTCGGCGACGACGAGCGCGATGTCCTCCTTGGCCACAGGGTGGCCCGACACCGGCACGATCGCTCCCGGGCCGCCGAACGCGGCCAGGAGGGCGTCCACGTCGAGTTCGACGGCGGCGGTCCGCGGCGGCAGCCCGAACGCCTCGCAGACACGCGGGTGGATCTCGCCGGCGTGCCCGACGAGCCGCTCGCCCGCGGTGAGCGCGGCGCAGCGGCCGGGGTGCCACGGGGCGACGGACGCCGCCGCGCGGCTGAGCGTCAGCCCGAGCACGCCCGCGACGGTGTCGGCGGCCGCCAGCGCGTGCGTCCAGCCGGCCTTCTCCGCCGGACCCTGCCAGCCGGCAGGACGCCAGTGGCCCGACACGACCGCGGCGAGGTGCTGCGGCTGGTCGGGGAGGGCCGCCTCGATGGCCGCCAGGTCGGCGTCCGAAGGCCGACCCTGCACGCCCGGCAGGGGCGCTGCCTGGCCGTTGCCCGCGAAGAACACGCGTCCGGACTCGAACAGCGCGAGGTCGTCGTTGCCGCGCGAGGTGTTGCGCTGCGCGGCGGCGAACAGCCCGGGCAGGATCGAGGTCCGCAGGAGCGGGGCGGTGTCGGCTAGCGGGTTGGCCAGCCGGACCGTCCGGCGGCGGGCGTCGTCGGCGGGCACGCCGAGGGCGTCCAGGTCGGCGTCCGAGGCCCAGGGGAACGTCAGCACCTCCACGAACCCGGCCGTCGCGAGCGCCCGGCCAATGGCCCGGCGCAGCTCCTGCTCGCGGGTGAGACCGCGGCCGACCGGAGCCGGCGGGACGACCGAGGGCAGGTGCTCCAAGCCGATCTTGACCCCGACCTCTTCGACGTAGTCGTAGGGGTCGCGCAGATCCGGACGCCACGTCGGCGGGGTGAGCGCCAGCGTCTCGCCGTCCTCGACGACCCTCACGCCCGAGGCACGCAGCACCTCGACCGCGCGGGCGGCGGGCACGTCCATGCCGAGCACGGACGCGGGCAGGTCGGCCCGGATGGTCTGGGTGGGCGGCTGCGGCACCGCGCCGGCGACGGTCTCCGCGGGCAGGAGCGTGCCGCCGCCCAGCATCACCAGCAGTTCGGCCACGCGGTGGGCCGCCGGGTAGGCCGCCCCCGGATCGACCGTGCGCTCGAAGCGTCGGGACGCCTCGCTGCCCAGCTTGTGCCGCCGCGCCGTCCGGGCGATCGCGACCGGATCGAAGTGGGCCGCCTCGATGACGATGCGGGTCGTCGTGGGGCCCAGCTCGGTCGACTGTCCGCCCATCACGCCCGCGAGCCCGATGGGGCCGCGGTCGTCGGCGATCACGAGGTCCTCGACGTCGAGCGCCCGGTCGACATCGTCCAGCGTGGTCAGCCGCTCGCCCGGAGCCGCGCGCCGCACGACGATCGCGCCGCGCAGGGCGTCGGCGTCGTAGCAGTGGTTCGGCTGCCCGGTTTCGAGCATCACGTAGTTGGAGATGTCCACATGCAGGCTGATCGAGCGCATGCCGGACGCCGCCAGGCGCGTCGCCATCCAGGCTGGCGTCGGGGCGGCCGGATCGAAGCCCTCCACCGTCAGCGCGACGAACAGCGGGCAGCCGTCGTCGGCCAAACGCACCGGGTGGCCGTCGGCGCGGGCGGCGGGCGTAGCGAGCGTCAGCGGGTCGGTGAAGACCACGTCGAGGGCCTGGGACGCCTCCCGCGCCAGCCCGCGGATGCTCAGGCAGTACCCCATGTCGGGGGTCACGGGCATGTCGAGCACCTCGTCGCGGACGCCGAGGGCCCGCAGCGCGTCGACCCCGAGCACCCACGGGGTGCCCGCGTCGTCGGAGGGCAGCACCCAGATGCCGCTGTGGTCGCCGCCGAGCCCCAGCTCGTCGGTGGCGCAGATCATGCCGTCGGAGACGTGGCCGTAGGTCTTGCGCGACCCCAGCGCGAAGCCGCCGGGCAGCACCGACCCGGGCAGCGCGACCACCACATGGTCGCCGGGGACGAAGTTGAGCGCCCCGCACACGATCCCGCGCGGCCAGTACGCCTCCGCATCCTCGCCGAGGGCCGCGGTGGCCTCCCCGGCGCGCAGGGGCTGCGGGGCGGCGTCCGGGGCCAGGGCCGGCCCGACATCCACGTGGCACCAGCGGATGGTCCTGCCGTTCTTCTGGGGCTCCTCGACGAAGTCCACCACGCGCCCGATCACGACCGGACCCGAGATGTCGCCGCCGACGGCGTCCACGGCTTCGACCTCCAGGCCGGCGCCCACGAGCGCGTTCGCCAGTGCGCGGCCCGTCAGGCCCGCGGGCAACGCGGCGTATTCGGCCAGCCAGCTCATCGGTGCGCGCATCAGCGTGCCTCCCCCTTCAGCGACCGGCTGAACCGGACGTCGCCCTCGACCATGTCGCGCATGTCGGCGGCGTTGTTGCGGAACATGAGGGTGCGCTCGATCCCCATGCCGAACGCGAACCCGGAGTACACCGAGCTGTCGACGCCGGCCGCCTCCAGCACGCGCGGGTTGACGATGCCGCAGCCGCCCCACTCGATCCAGCCCTCCGAGCGGCAGGTCTTGCAGGGGGCGTCCGGGTTGCCCACCGACGCGCCGTGGCAGACGAAGCACTCCAGGTCGATCTCGGCGCTCGGCTCGGTGAACGGGAAGTAGTTGGGGCGGAACCGCGTCGTGATGTCGCCGAACATGGCGCGCGCGAGGTGGTCGAGCGTGCCCTTGAGGTGCGCCATGGTGATGCCCCGGTCGACACACAGACCCTCGATCTGATGGAACACCGGCACGTGTGTCGCGTCGAACTCATCGGCGCGGTACACCTTGCCGGGACACACCACGTAGACCGGCAGCGGCCGATCCAGCAGCGACCGGATCTGCACCGGCGAGGTGTGCGGCCGCAGCAGGACGTGATGCTCGGCCGGCTCCAGGAACAGCGTGTCGGTCTCGCCTCGAGCCGGATGATCGGGGTGGATGTTGAGCGCGTCGAAGCTGAGCCACTCGCCCTCGGCCTCGGGGCCCTCGGCCACCTCCCAGCCCATGGCGACGAACACGTCGCTCATGAGGTCCATCAGGCCCGTGATCGGGTGGATCGCCCCCTGCGGGGCCAACGCGACCGGCAGCGTCACGTCGACGGCCTCGGACGCCAGCGTGCGCTCGAGTTCGGACGCCGCCACCTCGGCCTGGCGGGCGGCCAGGGCCTCGTTGATCCGGCCGCGGGCCGCGCCCATGCGCTGGCCGGCGTCCTTGCGGGCGGCCGGCGGCAGCGCACCGATCTCGCGATTGGCCAACGCGATGGGCGACTTCTCGCCCGCGTGCGCCAGCCGGGCCTCCTTCAGATCGGCGACCGTCGTCGCCGCCGCAAAGGCCGCCACGGCGTCGGCCACCATCGCGTCCAGGGATTCCGCGCTCAGCGCGCTCACCTGCTTGGGGTCGTAGGGGTCGTTGGGCCCGCTCATGACGTCCTTCCGGTCTCGGCTCACCGCTGCGAGCGCTGGGTGCTCGCCGAGGCGTACAGGCAGATGGCGGCCGCGGTGGCCAGGTTGAGGCTCTCGGCGTGCCCGTAGATCGGGACGGCCACGGAGGCGTCCGCGAGGGCCAGGCTCTCCGACGGCAGCCCCCACGCCTCGTTGCCCATGACCCACGCGGTGGGCTTGGCGAGATCGTCGCCGAGGTCGGTGAGGTCGTTGCCCGCCTCGCCGTCGGTCGCGAGCACCTGCAGGCCCGCCGTCCGGCAGGCCTCGATCGCGGTGGCCAGGTCGACCCCGGTGACGATCGGGAGGTGGAACAGGCTGCCGACGCTGGCCCGGACGACCTTGGGGTTGTAGGCCTCGACGGAGTCGGAGCTGAGGATCACGGCGTCCGCCCCGAAGGCGTCCGCGCACCGGATGACGGTGCCGGCGTTGCCCGGGTCGCGGATCTCGGCGCAGATGACCACCAGCGAGACGTCCTTGTCGGGACGGTGCAGGGCCTCGTCCAGGCCGACATCCACGAACCTCGCCACCGCGACGATGCCCTGCGGCGTCACGGTGTCGGACATGGTCGCCAGGTTCTGCTCGCTGACGGCGTAGACGGGGATGCCGGCGGTCCGGGCCTCCTCGACGAGGTCGAGGTTCTCGTGCGCGCTGCCCCACCGGACGAACACGTGCTGCACGACGCCCGGCGTGCGGATCGCCTCGCGCACCGCCTGGCGACCCTCCACGAGGAACGCTCCGCTCGCGCGGCGCTCCTTGCGGCGCAGCAGCTTGCGGGCCTCTCGCAGCATTGCCTGCGACGGCTCCTCGATCTCGATGCGTTCGGTTGTCATGGTCTCTCCTCCGGGACTCCACGATGCCACAGCCGACCGGCGCAGCCCGGCCGACGTGCGGGGACGCCAACGCGGCAGCACTCCCGAAGCCGGGAGTCTGCCGCGCGGCGAAGGGGGTTGTTCAGGTCAGGCTGCGGCCGGCTGGTGGGCCTTGGCGACCTCGACCAGAGCGGCGAACGCGCCCTCGTCGGTGACGGCCAAGTCAGCCAGGATCTTGCGGTCGACCTCGACGCCGGCGGCCTTGAGGCCGGAGATAAACCGGTTGTAGGTCATGCCGTTCACGCGGGCGGCCGCGTTGATGCGCTGGATCCACAGCGACCGGAAGTCGCCCTTCTTGTCCTTGCGGTGGGCGTAGCTGTAGGTGGCGCTGTGGAGCATCTGCTCCTTCGCCTTCCGGTACAGCCGCGAGCGCTGACCCCGGTAGCCAGAGGCGAGTTCGAGCACCTCGCGGCGCTTCTTCTGCGCGTTCACTGCGCGCTTGACGCGTGCCATGTCGTGTTACTCCTTGTTGCGTTGCGAATCGGGGGTCAGGCGGTCACTTGCCGAGCAGCTTCTTGGCCGTCTTGGCGTCGGCCTTGCTGAGGACGGCGTTGCCCGTCAGGCGACGCGTGAGCGTCGACGGCTTGACCTCGTTGCGGTGCATCATCCCGGCCTTGTGGTGCATGACCTTGCCGGTGCCGGTGATCTTGAACCGCTTCTTGGCACCGGAGTGCGTCTTCATCTTCGGCATGGTTTCGCCGCTCTCTTTCTTGTCCTCGTTACCTGGTGGGGTGACGTCTGGTTACAGGTCGATGTCGGGGTCCATGTTGTCCGCGGGCCCCCGCCGCTTCTTGGGCTGCGCCGCCGCGTGAGCGGCCGCGCGCCGCTCCGCGAGCTCGCGCTCCTCGGCCGCGGCCTCGGCGGCCCGCTGATCCGCGCGCGCCTGCTTGGCGGCCTTCTCCTCGATCCTCGCCTCCGACTTCTTGCGCGTCGGCGACAGGATCATGAGCATGTTGCGGCCCTCCTGCTTGGGCGCCGACTCGATGAAGCCGTCCTCGGCCACGTCGTCGGCGAGCTTCTTCAGCAGGTTGAGGCCCAGCTCCGGACGGCTCTGCTCGCGGCCGCGGAACATGATGGTGATCTTGACCTTGTCGCCCGCCTTGAGGAACCGCACGACGTGACCCTTCTTGGTCTCGTAGTCGTGCTCGTCGATCTTCGGCCGGAGCTTCATCTCCTTGATCACCGTGTTGGTCTGGTTGCGGCGGTTCTCACGGGCCTTCTGGGCTGCTTCGTACTTGAACTTGCCGTAGTCCATGAGCTTGCACACCGGGGGACGTGCCATGGGTGCCACCTCGACCAGGTCGAGATCCGCCTCCCTGGCCAGCCGCAGCGCGTCCTCGATCCGCACGATGCCGACCTGCTCGCCGTTCGGGCCGACCAGGCGCACTTCGGGGACGTGGATGCGATCGTTGATGCGCGGTTCGTTGCTGATGGTTCCTCCTGCGTTGTCTTCCCCGCGCCTCGGCGGGGGCGGTGTCCGGCCAGGAACCGAAAGGGGCCCCGTGCGCACACGGAAGCCCCAAGCCGACGGCACTCGCCCCGACGGATCGGGGGCACCTGACCCGGTCTCCGTCGGAGGCTCGGGTGGGAGCTTGGCGTCTCCACTTTGCGCACGGACACCGTTGCGGGTGACCGAACCCGTTCATGATACCGGACGCCGCCCTGCGGCCCTAATCGGCGACGGGTTGCTCCTCGGCGTCCGCGGCCAGGTGCATCCAGCCGAACTGGCCGTCGGGAAGCTCCACCAGGCGGCGTCCGGCGGCCAGCTCGTCGATGACCTGCCGTTCGATCACCAGCGGATGCGGACCGTTGACGTCCACGACGACCGCCGTGCTGCCGGTCTCGACGGCGGTCGCGGCCACGTCGTCCAGGGTGCAGGGCACGGGGCGGGCGTCCGGACGCCACGCGCCGAACAGGTCGACGCCGGTGAACACCACCACGCCCTTGTCGCCGGTCGCCGACTGCATGAGGACGGCCGCCATCTCGGGATGGTCGTCACCCTCGGCGTCCGCCACCTCGGGCGGGGCCACGACGATCGGCAGCAGCAGGCGCGCCGTGCACAGCGCCGCGAGGGCGCGCGGGTAGGCGAGGCCCCCGTCGTAGGCGCGCGCCAAGACGGCCCGCAGGTCGGGATCGGGGGCGCCGGTGTCGCCGGCGAAGGAGGCGTTCGGCTGGCCAAGGGTGCGCACGGGGTCACCGTAGCGGTCCGGGGTGACCCGGATCGACACCGGTTCCCACCGCGCGCTGCGCGCGCGGCGCCCTGACGGCGTGAGAGCGTAGGGCCATGGACCCGAACCTCCTACAGCTCGTCGTCGCGAGCGGTCTGACCCTGCTCGGCATCCTCGTGACGGCGATCATCTGGAACCTCGCCAAGGTACGGACCGTCATGTGGTGGCTCGGGTTGTCCCTCGTGCCGATCGGGGTGTACCTCCTCGGGCTGGGCCCGCAGGTGGCGGGCGCCTACGAGACGCTGCGCGCCTGGGTCGCGGCGGTGGAGCTCACGCCGATGGTCTGGGTCGGCATCGTGGTGGCCGGGCTCGGCGTGCTGTTGATGCTGGTGAGCCGGGTCGTCCCGGCCAAGCCCCGGGCCCGCAAAGCCGACGCGGCGGCGTCCGGCCCCGGCAGCGCCACGCGCTCCGGCTCGCCCGCGGTGAAACCCACGCCGACGCCGCCTGTCGCCCCGAAGCCCCAGCGGACCTCGGCCAGCCAGCCGACCCCGCCCGACGCGGACCTCGACGAGATCACCGCGATCCTCAAGCGGCGCGGAATCGAGTAGGTCAGCGGGCGGTTCCGGACGCCGCGTGCAACTCCGCGAGATGGGCGGCGGCGTCGTGGGCGCGCTGCCCGTCGGTCCGCATGACCCCCATGAGCGCGCGTTTGCCCGGCTCGTCGTGCAGCAGGACGAACGCCCAAGCATCGCCGTCGCGGAACCGGATGCCCTCGACCTCAGCCCACGGCGTCACATGGGTGACCAGCCCGTTGCGGTAGGTGAGGCCGTCGGCGTCCGCACGGACCCAACAGCCGGCGAGCACCCAGATGAGGCCGAGCATCAGGGCGAGGAGCACGACCAGCGTGGCGATCTGGAACGGCGTGAACAGCACCCGAATCTCCGGCGGGAACGCCAAGAACCCGAACACGAAGAAGGCCACCAGCACCACCGTCCAGACGATGGCGTGGACACGCAGCACGCGGGGGGTGACGACGAGCGGGAGGTCCGGCGTGGGCATGGTCACAACCTGCAGGCGGTGATCTCGGTGACGAGGATCCCCTCGGCGCCGACGTTCCACAGCTCGTCCATGATCGTGTGGGCGTCCTGAGCCGGGATCATCGCCCGGACCGCCAGCCACCCCTCTTTAGCCAGGTGCGACACCGTCGGGCTGTCGAGCCCGGGCGTGATGGCGCACGCGGCGTCCAGCTTGGTCGCCTCGATGTTGTAGTCGATCATCCGGTAGGCGCGTGCGGTGAGGACCCCCTGGAGGCGGCGCAGGAGTTGGTCCAGGCCGTCTGGACGCTCCACGCCGTTGGGCGCGATCACGATGGCCTCCGACACCAGGATCGCGTCGCCGAAGACGGCCATCCCCGCCCGTTTGATCGTGCTGCCGGTCTCGACGACATCCGCGATGGCGTCCGCGACCCCCAACCGGACCGACGTCTCGACCGCACCGTCCAGCTTGATGAGCCGCGCGGACACACCCTGCTCCTCAAGGTAGGCCGACAGCAGGCCCGGGTAGCTGGTGGCGATCCGCTTGCCGCGCAGGTCGGCCACGCCCATCGTCTCGCCGCCGGGAGCCGCGAACCGGAACCGGGTGCCGCCGAAACCCAGGGCCAGCACTTCGTGGGCGTCCGCGCCCGAATCCAGCAGCATGTCGCGTCCGGTGAACCCGAGGTCGAGCGTGCGCTCGCCGACATAGACCGCGATGTCGCGCGGCCGCAGGTAGTAGAACTCGACGCCGTTGGCGTCGTCGACTAGGACGAGGTCCTTGGTGTCGGTGCGCTGGCGGTAGCCGGCTTCGGTGAGCATGGCCGAGGTGCCCTCGGCGAGCGACCCCTTGTTGGGGACGGCGATCTTCAACACGGCGCGAGCGTCGGTCACGGGATAGGCCCTTCTCACAGGTAGCTGTACACGTCGTCGAGGGTGATGCCCTTGGCGAGCATCAACACCTGGGTGTGGTAGAGAAGCTGGCTGATCTCCTCGGCAGCCTCGGCGTTCGACTGGTACTCCGCGGCCATCCAGACCTCGGCCGCCTCTTCCACGATCTTCTTGCCGATGAAGTGGACGCCGGCGTCCAGCTCCGCGACCGTCCCGGACCCCTCGGGTCGGGTGACGGCCTTCTCGGACAACTCGGCCCACAACGCCTCGAACGACTTCACGAGCCGGGAGTCTACCGGGGGCGGCACCGGGGCCCCGGCCGGGCAGCGCGGGGCGGACGCCTCAGAGCCGCACCCCCAGCAGCGCGTCGACGGCGCGGGCGAGGTCGGCGGGGGCCTCGGTGTCGTCGCCGTCAACGGCTTCGGACGCCGCCACCCACGCGTCCACGGCGCGCAGGGCGGCCGGGGCGTCGAGGTCGCGGCGAAGGGCCCGGCGGATCTCCTCGACGGTCTGCTGCGCGGGGAAGGCGGACGGCTCGTCCAGCGCGGACCGCCACCGCCGCAGCCGCGTCACGGCCTCGGCGAGGTCGGCCTCGGTGTACTCCCAGTCGCTGCGGTAGTGGTGCGCCAGCAGGACCAGCCGGATGGCCATGGGGTCGACGCCCGCCTCGCGCAGCCGCGACACGAACACGAGGTTGCCGCGGGACTTGCTCATCTTCTCGCCCTCGTAACCGACCATCCCGCCGTGGACGTACGCCGCCGCGAACGGCTCGCCCGTCGCCGTGCGCCCTTGTGCGGCGCACATCTCGTGGTGCGGGAATGCCAGGTCGGAGCCGCCACCCTGAACGTCGAAGTGCGCCCCGAGGTGCTCCAGCGCGATGGCGGTGCACTCGATGTGCCAGCCGGGGCGTCCGCGGCCCAGCGGGCTGTCCCAGGCGGGCTCGCCGTCGCGGGCGAGCCGCCACACCAGGCAGTCGAGCGGGTCGCGCTTGCCGGGACGGCCCGGGTCGCCGCCCCGCTCGCCGAACAGCGCCAAGGCCGTGGCGACATCGACGCCCGACTCGCTCCCGAAGCCGACCGCCCGTGCGCATTCGAAGTACCAGTCGGGGTGGTCCGGATCGTCCACCCGGTACACGTATCCGGCGGCGCGCAGGCGTCCGATGAGTTCCCCGACCAGCGGGATCGACTCCACGACGCCGACGTAGGCGTCCGGGGGGATCACGCGCAGGGCGGTCATGTCGGCGCGGAAGAGGTCGACCTGCTCGGCGGCCAGGTCGGTCCAGTCGACGCCGGTGGCGTCCGCGCGCTCGAGCAGCGGGTCGTCCACGTCGGTGACGTTCTGGGTGTAGCGGACGTCCAGGCCGGCGTCGCGCCACTGCCGGACGAGCAGGTCGAAGGCCACGTAGGTGTTGGCGTGCCCCAAGTGGGTGGCGTCGTACGGCGTGATCCCGCACACGTACAGCCGCGCGGGGAGTCCGGACGCGGCGTCCGGACCCACCTCGACCAGACCGCGCGTCGCCGTGTCGTATACCCGCGGACGGCGCGGGTCGCGTGCGAGCGTCGGGATCTCGGGACGTGGCCAGGCCTGCATCGGCGCTCCTGTTCGGGTCGGTCCGGATGGGTCGGGGACCCGGCGCCAGCGTAGTGCGGTGGTGGGTGTCGGACGCCGCGGGCCCGCCCCGGCTCATGGCAACCCGGCGTAGGCCTCACTCGTGATGGCCGCCAGGGTGGCCAGGTCGGGCACATTGCCGCCGAAGGCGGACGAGGTGAGCGTGCCGTGCAGCAGTTGGGTCGTGCAGGTGATCGCCAGCCCGCGCTGGGAGCACAGGACGTCGCCGAAGGCCTGCTTCGACTGGGCCGCCTGGTCGGCGTCCCACAGCGTGCGGGCGTCCTGGCTGGTGAGGGTGACGCCCACGCCGAGCCGGTTGTTGGCGTGGCCGGGGACGTCGTAGAAGGCGACGTCCGGGCGCAGGATGTCGAACGTCGTCTTGTCCGCGACCCGGGCGCGCGCATAGCCGTGCAGGGTGTCGGGCAGCACCGCCCCCACCGCGGACTTGCGTCCGACGCCCACGGTGGGGCTCGGTCCGGTCCGCGGCCCGCCCGCCTGGGGTCCTCCCGGCCGGGCGGGTCCCGACTGGGGTCCTCCCGACGGGGCGGTTCCCGCCTGGGGTCCTCCCGACGGGGCGGTTCCCGCCTGGGGTCCTCCCGCCGGGTCGCCTCCGGACTGGGGCGCACCGGTGGACGCCGGTGCGACTCCGGACTGCGGCGCGCCTGGGGACGCCGGGGCGGGCTGGCCGGGGACGGCGGTGCTCGGCGACCACACCAGCCCGACGGGACTGCCGAGCGCGACGACCAGCCCTGCCACGAGCCATCCGGCCACCGCGACGGCGCGCAGGGAGCCGCGGGACGGCGTCCGGGACTGGGACTGCGGCGCGACCGACTGGGACTGCGGCGCGACCGACTGGGACTGCGGCGCGACCGACTGGAGCTGCGGCGGGACCGACTGGTGCTGAGGGAGGACCGACTGGGGCTGCGGCAGAACCCGCTCGTGCTGCGCCGGGACCGACTCGTGCTGCGGCAGGACCGGCTCGTGCTGCGCCGGGACCGGCTCGTGCTGCGGCACGACCGACTGGGGCTGCGGCACGACGGGCTGAGGCTGCGGCGTCCACCCCGACGCGCCGGGCGGAGAGCCGCCCTGGCCGGGATACGGGGGCGGGACGAAGTCGGGGTGGCTCATCGCGCGATCCTTTCGGGGGTGGTGCCCTCGCCATCCTACGAGGGGCGGAGCGCGGCGTCCGGGTCCGGCGGTGGGGCGCGAGTAGGCTGACGCGTGGCCGTACCGGACGAAGGGAAGTGAACACGCGCATGGAGTGGTGGCAGTCGATCCTGCTGGGGATCGTCGAGGGGATCACGGAGTTCCTTCCGATTTCGAGCACCGGGCACCTCACCGTGGCCGAGAAGCTCATGGGGATGTCCATCGACTCCCCCGGCGTCACGGCGTATACCGCGATCATCCAGGTCGGCGCGATGGTGGCCTCCATCGTCTACTTCTGGTCCGACATTCTGCGGATCGCGAAGGCGTGGTTCGGCGGGCTGCGCAACGCCGAGGGGCGCGCCAACCCCGACTACAACCTGGGCTGGGCGGTCATCGGCGGCGTGTTCGTGACGGCGGTCGTGGCGCTGGCGCTCAAGAAGTGGGTCGAGGGACCGTTCCGCAGCCTGTGGGTCGTGGTGTTCGGCCTGGCCGCGTGGAGCATCGTGATGTTCGTCGGCGACCGGCTGGGCAAGCAGAATCGCGGCGAGCACTCGATCACGTGGAAGGACGGCCTCATCCTGGGCGCCGTCCAGGCGATCGCGCTCGTGCCGGGCGTCTCGCGCTCGGGGGCGACGATTTCGGGGGCCATGCTCATGGGGATCGACCGCGTGACGGCCACGCGGATGAGCTTCTTCCTGGGCATTCCGACGTTGATCGCGGCCGGGGGGTTCGAGGCCGTTTCGGCGGCCGGCGACGTCTCGGGCACCGTCGGCTGGGCGCCGGTCGTCATCGGCCTGGTGGTGTCGTTCGTGGTGGCGTACGCGTCCATCGCGTGGCTGCTGCGCTTCGTGGCGAGCAACGACTTCAGCGGCTTCGTCATCTACCGGTCCGTGGCGGCCGTCGCCATCGCCCTGCTGCTCGTCTTCGGCGTCGTCACGCCCACCTGAGCCGACCGGCGTCCGCGCTAGGGTGATCGGTCATGGAGCGGCGCAAGGTAGGAACGAGCGGGCTCGGGGTCGGACGCCTCGGGCTCGGCACGATGACCTGGGGCCGGGACACGTCGTCCGAGGACGCCCGCGCCCTGCTGCGCTCGTTCGTGGCCGCGGGCGGCAACCTGGTCGACACCGCGCCGGCGTATGCCCGCGGCGAAGCCGAGCGGATGCTCGGCAAGCTCATGCACACCGACGTCACCCGGGACGACCTGGTGATCGCCACGAAGGCAGGGTTCGCGTTCCGGGACGGTGAGCGGGTCGTGGACACCTCCCGAGCGACGCTGCTGGACGACCTGCATGGGTCGCTGCGGCGGCTCGGCACCGACCACGTGGACATCTGGCAACTGCACGCCTGGGGCGACGCCCCCCTGGAGGAGTCGCTCGCGGCCATCGATCACGCCGTGGCGACGGGGGCCGTCCGGTACGCCGGCATCTGCAACTTCGTCGGCTGGCAGACCGCTCAGGCCGCGACCTGGCAAGCCGCGTTCCCTGGCCGCGCCCGGATCGGCTCGGCCCAGGTGGAGTACTCCCTGCTCGCCCGACGGGCGGAGGTGGAGGTGCTGCCGGCGCTGCGCCACTTCGGGATCGGCCTGTTCCCCTACTCGCCGATGGGCCGCGGCGTCCTGACGGGCAAGTACCGGACCGGCATCCCCCGCGGCTCGCGCGGCGCCACCGACCACTTCTCGTGGTACGTCGAGCCCTACCTCGAACCGCGGTCGCGGGCGGTGGTCGAGGCGGTCGCCAAGGCCGCCGACGGCTTGGGCGTGACGCCGCTGCAGGTCGCGCTGCTGTGGGTCCGGGACGCCCCCACCGTCACCGCTCCCCTGCTCGGCGCGCGGACCGCCGCCCAGTTGCAGCCGTACCTGGACGCCGAGGAGATGACGCTTCCGGACGCCATCGTCCGGGCCCTCGACGACGTGTCGGGCGGCCCGAACACCGGACGTCCCCCCGAGGCGGCGTGACGGACGCCGCCGTTTCGACTTGCGTCGGCTGGCTTGCTATAGTTGCCGGGCTGCCGGGGGCAACCCCAACGCACCACCTGCGCGGGTGGCGGAATAGGTAGACGCGCTAGCTTGAGGTGCTAGTGCCCGTATTAGGGCGTGGAGGTTCAAGTCCTCTCTCGCGCACCAGGGGCGAAGTCCATCGTGACTTCGCCCTTTGTGGTTCATCCGAGGGGAGAGAGGGGCACCCCGCGGGGATCCGCTCCGTCAAGACGGTGTCCACGCCCAGAGCGTCAGCCAAAACTCGATTCTCGTCCACGCCCACCCGCGTGTGGACCTTCCCTGTGGCAGTCCGGGCAACGTCGGGCCGGGAGCCGTCTGAGACGGTCCGTCACACAGACGGCCCCTCCTATGGTTGAGTTGCCCACCAGGGGGTGACCATGTCGACACGACGATGGCCTGCATGGATCCGGTGGGTCGTCTGGGTGGCCCTGCCCTCGATCGTGCTCGTGGCTGTCGCCAGTTGGGTCCCGGACGAGTCGCTGCCGCTCACGCGCTCGGCAGCCCAGGTCATCGCCGTTCTCGTGCCCTTTGGCATCGCGTACGTGTTCGCCCGCTGGCGCAAACCGAAAGACGTGAACCGGGCTCTCGGAGAGCTTCGCGCCCACCTCGAACCGTTGACCGCACCGGTTCCCGACGACGTCGGCACCGGCCTCGACGATCCCGCGTACCGTGTGACGCCCTATTGGGGGCGGGGCGCGATACACACGGAGCTGGACGCCCTGCTCAACCCCGCTCAGCCTCAGGTCGTCCTCCTGGTCGGGCCGGCGTGGACAGGGAAGACCCGGCTGCTCACCGAGTGGGCCTTGACCCTCCCCGACGATGTCGTGGTCGGCTGGCTCCGACCCGATTCGCTCCCGTCAGCCTTGGCGCAAGCGCAACGTCTGAACATCCGACTGGTGCTGTTGTATGCGGGCTCACCGGAGAACGCGGCCCACGCCATGTCGGCGATCGCCGCCGTTACCCCGCCGCCGCTGCTCATCCTGGAGACACGGAATCCCGGCGCACTGGAGGACGCCGCCGAGAGCACCTCTCCCGCCGCAGATCGCCTCATGCGGTCGGCCACACGCGTCACCGTCGATAGCCCGGGTCGGCCCAGCGACATGGAGTTCCGCTACGGCCAGATGGTGCATGCCTACGAAGCTGCCTCACACCTGCCCGCCCAGCTTCACACGACCCTCAAGCCGCATTCCTCGTGGCACGGAGCGCCCATCGGCCTGTTGAGCGCCTTGGCGCTCATGCGCGCCCGCGCCGACTCTCCCCAGGCCAGCACCACCCCCATGGCCTCCTTCGAGCGCTTCTGGGGGGGCCCTCAGCCAGCCGTGGCTCGCCGCAGACCCCGCCCCGTCCTACGGGCTGCCGCCCTTGAGCGAGACTCAGCGCGAGACGGCGCTCGTGGTGCGGTGGATGACACGCGGAGAGGGCGCTGCGGCCGTGTTGGGCCATGTGCCCTCGGTACGCAAGCAGTTGCAGGGACACCAACGTGACGAGTTGGCGAGGTGGGCACAGGAAACCACCAGGTCCGCCTCGCCACGCATGGCGTCCTTGGCGGCCGTCGCCTCGACCCACACCTGGACGCCGAAGCGTCGAGCCGCCCTCGGCTCGGCCCTCGCCCACTCGCCCGAGGGCCACAAGAGAGCGATCGCGGCCGTGGTCTTCGCCGGTCAACTGTTCGGCGAGTGGCCGCTCATCGCCGAGGACATCGTGGCCGCCACCTTCCCGTCCCTGCAGGCGGCGCTGGACGCTCTTGCCGGGGAAGACGTGGTGCGGCCCATCGACCTCTTCCTCGCCCGACGAGTCGAGAGGGCCCCGTTCGCGGTGGACGACATCGAGCGCCTGATCGCTCGACCGGCGATCGACCGCCTCCCGCAGACCAACGCTGCGCTCCACCAGTCGCTCCGGGCCTCGCTTCCCCCCGACACCCCGGACGACCGGCGCGCCGACGTGAGCGACCGTCTCGCCGTCCTGTTCTCCGAGCTGGGACGCCCCCACGACGCCCTCGCCCCCGCCC
>CAYZXQ010000032.1:0-31125 GCA_964482465.1 uncultured Nigerium sp.
GCACCCTCATGGACACGCCGATCATCAACCAGCCGCAGGTCGCGATCCTGGGCACCGGCGCGCTCGTCAAGCGCCCCGTCGTGGTGTCCGATCCGAAGCTGGGCGACACCATCGCGGTGCGCGACATGATGTACCTCTCGCTCAGCTACGACCACCGTCTGGTGGACGGCGCGGACGCCGCCCGCTACCTGACCTACGTGAAGGAGCGCCTCGAGGCGGGCGACTTCGGCGCGGAGTTCGGGCTCTGACAAGCACACACGTCGCACGGGCTGTGGAGTTCGCCAGGCTGGGCCTGGCCGATTCCCCGCCCGTGCGGCGCGAGTACCGCGAGGTGTGGGCGCTGCAGCGCGCCTTGCACGCGCGGGTGGCCGCGGGCGAACTCGGCCCGCAGGTGCTGTTCGTGGAGCACGAGCCCGTCTACACCGCCGGACGCCGCACCACCCCCGACCAGCGCCCGATCGACGGCACACCCGTGATCGACGTGGACCGCGGGGGCCTCATCACCTACCACGGTCCCGGCCAGCTCGTGGCGTATCCCCTCGTCACACTGCCCCGCGCGGTAGGGCCGCTGGGGTACGTGCGCCGGTTGGAGGAGGCGCTGATCCGGACGCTGCGCGCGTACGGCATCGAGGGCGGGCGGGTCCCCGGCCGGACGGGCGTGTGGCTGCAGGCGGACGGCTGGCGTCCCGAGCGCAAGATTGCCGCCATCGGGATCCGGGTGAGCCGCCAGACGACGCTGCACGGCCTGGCGCTCAACGTCGCGGCCGCCAGCCTGGGTCCGTTCGCGGCCATCGTCCCCTGCGGCATCGCCGACGCGGGGGTGACCTCGCTGGAAGGCGAGTGGGGGCGTCCGGCCCCGACGCTGGCCGAGGTCGCGGACGCCCTCGAGCCGCACCTGCGCGATGTCCTGGCCTGGCGGCCGCTCACCCTGACCGGCTGGACCGGAGCCGCGGCGTCCGACAGCGTCCCCGCTATCCTGACCGAATGACCGAGCCCGCACGCCGTCTGCTGCGCATCGAGGCGCGCAACTCCGAGACGCCCATCGAGCGCAAGCCGGCCTGGATCAAGACGCGCGCCACCATGGGCCCCGAATACCGCGATATGCAGGCGCGGGTGTCCGGCGGCGGGCTGCACACCGTCTGCCAGGAGGCTGGCTGCCCCAACATCTTCGAATGCTGGGAGGACCGCGAGGCGACGTTCCTCGTCGGGGGCGACGTATGCACCCGCCGGTGCGACTTCTGCCAGATCGGGACGGGACGTCCGGCCGCGTTCGACCCCGACGAGCCCCGCCGCGTCGCGGAATCCGTCGCCGAGATGGGCCTGAAGTACGCCACGGTCACCGGCGTCGCGCGCGACGACCTGCCCGGCGGGGCCTCGTGGCTCTACGCCGAGACGTGCCGCCAGATTCGGGCGCTCGCCCCCGGGACGGGCGTCGAGCTGCTCGTCGACGATTTCGGCGGCGACGCGGACGCCCTCGCGACCGTGTTCGCGGCAGCGCCGGAGGTGTTCGCGCACAACGTGGAGACCGTGCCGCGCATCTTCCGGAGGATCCGGCCCGCGTTCGACTACGACCGCAGCCTCGGCGTCCTGGCGGCGGCGCGAGCGGCCGGGTTGGTGACCAAGTCGAATCTGATCCTGGGGATGGGCGAGACGCGCGCCGAGGTATCGGACGCCCTCGCGGACCTCCGCGCCGCCGGGACCGAGCTGCTGACCATCACGCAATACCTGCGGCCGAGCCCGCGCCACCACCCGATCGACCGGTGGGTGACGCCCGAGGAGTTCGATGAACTCGCCGGGGAGGCGAGGGCACTAGGATATGCAGGAGTGCTCAGTGGGCCGCTCGTCCGGTCGTCGTACCGGGCCGGGCGACTCTACCGGCAGGCGATCCAGGCCCGGGGCTGAGCCCCGAACCCGACCGTTGGAGACAGACCCAGATGGCAAGCGAGAAGGCCAAGCAACTGGCCGCCAAGCAGAAGGCCGAACTCAAGGCCGAGAAGCTGCGCAAGAAGAACAGCACCGACCCCGCCGACTGGGGCCGCGTCCGCCAGTTCACCGAGACGTACAAGGTCACCGCCCGGCACGATCCCCAGCTCAACTGGTGGCTCGCCGGCGCGGGCGCGGGCGCGTTCGTGCTCGTCGCGCTGCTCGGCATCTTGACGGATTCGTTCTGGGTGGTCTGGCTGATCGGCGGCCTGCTGGCGGCCTTCACCGCGGCCCTGGCGATCCTGGTGTGGCGCGCGAAGAAGGCGATGCTGAACGCCGCCAAGGGGCAGGCGGGGTCCGCGTACGCCGCGCTGCAGATGCTCAACACCAAGAAGTACACCTACACCCCGGGCATCAACGCTACGCGCCAGCTCGACGTGATCCATCGCGTCGTCGGGCCGTGCGGCGTCGTGCTGGTGGGCGAGGGGCAGCCGGCGCGCGTGCGTCCGATGCTGGCCGCCGAGGCCAAGAAGCACGAGGGCGTGTCGGCCGGCACGAAGGTGACGCAGGTGATGCTGGGGGACGGCCCCAAGCAGGTCCGGCTCGAAGACCTCCAGAAGTTCGTCGAGAAGCTGCCGAAGGTCATGCAGCCCTACCAGACGACCGAACTGCTCACGCGGCTCAAGGCCCTGGACGCCGTCCGTCCGAAGGCGCCGATCCCCAAGGGCCCCACGCCCACGATGAAGGGCGTGTCCCGCTCGCTGCGCGGCCGCTGAGCCCATCGGTCCGCCTTGGCCAATCTCGTCAACGCCGAACGCATCGGGGTGTCGTTCGGCACCCGCATCCTGCTCGATGACGTCTCCTTGGGGCTCGGTCCCGGAGACGTCATCGGCGTCGTCGGCCGCAACGGCGACGGCAAGACCACGCTGCTGTCGCTCCTCACCGGCGCCCTGGAGCCCGACACCGGCCAGGTGATCAAGGCGGCGTCCGCGTCCATCGGTCACCTCACCCAGGGCGAGGACTTCCCGCCCGGGGCGAGCGTCCGGGACGTCGTCGTGCAGGGCCGTCCCGACCACGTGTGGGCCGCGGACGCCCTCTCCCGCGCCATCGTCGAGCACCTGCTGGGCGACCTCGACCTGGAGGCGCCCGTCGCGCGGTTGTCCGGTGGCGAGCGGCGCCGCGTGTCGCTGGTCGCGCTCATGCTGGGTCACCACGATCTGCTCGTCCTGGACGAGCCCACCAACCATCTCGACGTCGAGGCCGTGAGCTGGTTGGCCGACCATCTCGCCACGCTGCGCGACCGGGGCACGGCGATGCTCGTGGTGAGCCACGACCGCTGGTTCCTGGACGCCGTGTGCACCCGAGTCTGGGAGGTCCACGACGCGCGCGTGGACGCCTACGACGGCGGCTATGCCGCGTACGTCCTGGCGCGCGTCGAGCGGCAGCGGCAGGCCGCCGCGCAGGAGGCCCGCCGCCAGAATCTCGCCCGCAAGGAGCTCGCCTGGCTCCGTCGCGGCCCGCCCGCCCGGACGTCCAAGCCGCGGTTCCGGATCGAGGCCGCCAACGCCCTCATTGCGGACGTCCCCGAGCCGCGCGACCGGCTCGCCCTGCAGCGCTTCTCGGTGACGAGGCTCGGTAAGGACGTCTTCGACCTGACCGACGTCACCGTCGACTTCCCGCCGCGCCACCTGCTCGGGCCGCTCACCTGGTCCATCGGGCCGGGCGACCGCATCGGCCTGGTCGGCGTCAACGGGTCCGGCAAGACCACGCTGCTCCGCCTGCTGGCGCACGAGCAGTCCCCCACGTCCGGGCGCGTGAAGCAGGGCAAGACGCTGCGCATCGGGCACCTGTCCCAGCAGGTCGCCGAACTGGACGACGCCGAGCGCGTGCTGGAATCCGTCGACCGCCAGCGCCGCGAAACGCGCCTGGCGACGGGACGCGAGGCGACGGCGGCCCAGTTGCTGGAGGACTTCGGGTTCACCGGCGACCGGCTCGTCGCCCGGATCGGCGACCTGTCGGGCGGCGAGCGGCGCCGCCTCCAGTTCCTGCGCCTGCTGCTCACCGAGCCCAATGTGCTCCTGCTGGACGAGCCCACCAACGACCTCGACATCGACACCCTCACCGTGGTCGAGGACTACCTCGACACCTGGCCCGGAACCCTCCTGATCGTCAGCCACGATCGCTACTTCCTGGAGCGGGTCACCGACGTCACCTATGCCCTGCTGGCGGACGGCTCCTGCGTCCTGCTGCCGGGCGGCGTCGAGGAGTACCTGGACCGGCGTCGGGCGCAGGCGACCCCACCCGCGGCGTCCGCAGCCAAGCCGGTGGCGGCTCCCCCGGCCGCGTCCGCGCTCACCCGGCAGGCCCGCAAGTACGTCGCCCGCATCGACGGCCAACTGGCCAAGCTCGCCGTCCGCATCGACGCGCTGCACGCCGAGATGGCGGCCGTGGCGTCGGACTATGCGCGACTCGCCGAGTTGCAGGCGCAGCTCGGCGAGTTGACGGACGAACGCGCGGCTCTGGAGGACGCCTGGCTGGAGGCGGCCGCCGCGCTGGAGTAGCTCAGGCGGACGCCGGCGCCCCGCAGCGCGGGCAGACCGTGCCGAGGTACTGGTGGCCGCAGGTGGCGCAGACCGTCCCTCCGGGGACGCCGGAGGCCGCCAGCTGGCCGGGGGTGGGGGTGAGCGACGAGCGCGCGACCGTCAGGTCGCCGTCGGGAACCCACGGCTGCGCCGGAGCGGCCACCGGAGGCTCCGGCGCGGACGGCTGGGCGAGCGGGGACGGCGAGCTGGCCGGCGGCGTCCATGCCTGCGGGGCCCACGCGTCCTGCTGCGGCGGCTGCGGAGCCCAGGCGTTCTGCTGCGGCTGCGCGGGCGGGGGCGCCCAGGCGTTCTGCTGCGGCTCCGGCTGGGGCTGCCACGCGTTGGGCTGCGGCTGAGGGGACTGCCAAGCCTGCTGGGGCGCCTGCTGCGGAGCCTGCTGGGGCTGCCACGGCTGGGCCTCCTGCTGCGGCTGCCACGCGGGTGCGCCGCCCTGCTGCGGCGTCCACGGCTGCGCGCCCGCGCCGTAGGCGGGGAGCTGGCCGGGGTAGCCACCGTAGCCGTACCCGCCGGTGACCGCGTCGCGGCCCTTGGGATCCGGACCGTACTGGTTGGGCCCAGGCGTGCCCTCCATCGCCGCAAAGACCAGCACGACGATCCCGCCAAACGGGACGAAGTTGAGCAGGTAGAACCAACCGCTCTTGCCCGTGTCGTGGAGGCGCCGGACCGTGACGGAGATGGTGGGCACGATCAGGGCCAGCATCGCGATCAGATAGACGATCCCGAGCACGCCGCCAGCGGCATCGCTGCGGGTGGCGGCCACGAGCACCGAACCCAGGATCGACAGCGCGAAGTAGCCGATGGTCAACGCCAGCGCGTACCACCAGAACTCGGATCGGCGGGCTCGGCCGTCGAACTTGGCGTAGTTCTTGAAGACGGCCGTGATGGCCTCCACCATCGACATGCTTGTACTCCTCGCTCGGGATGTCCTTGATGATCGATCAGGCCTGAAGCGGAGGGCTCGAGACGGCCTCCACGATGGGGCGCAGCCCGAGCCACCACTGGTGCTTCGGTCGCCGGAATTGCGGATCCATCTGCGCCATCATGCCCGAAAGCGGCTGGGCGCGCACGGAGGATTCCGTGACGCCGAGGTAGTACCCCTCGCAGCCGCCCGACTCGAACTCCCCGGCGATCGTGCGCAGGGCGCGGGAGGCCAGCCGCGTGGCCATGAGCCGGTCGAACGGCGAGGGCGATCCGCCCTGCTGCTGGTGGCCCACGATGGTCTGACGGACGTCGAAGAGGGCACCGCCCTCCTCCTCGAAGATGCGCGCCAGAACGTCGGTGGTGTACAGGTCGTTGGCCCGCTCGTTGCGGACCGTCAACACCAGTTCGCGGCCGTTCTTGAAGCTCTGGACCATCCACTTGCTGTCGGCGTTCAGCCGGTCGAGCGTCACGCCCTCCTCGTGCAGGTAGACCCGCTCCGCACCGCCGGCCAGCGCGCTCAACAGCGCCAGGTAGCCGCAGTAGCGCCCCATCGTCTCCACGACGAAGCACCGATGGGCCGCCTCGGCCGACATCTTGACGCGGTCGATGACGTCGACGTCGGCCTGGAGGGCGGTGTCGGTCCCGACGGCCAACTCGCTGCCCGGCAGGTTGTTGTCGATGCTCACCGGGATGCACACGATGGGGATGCGGAACGCCGGGTAGCGATCCCGCTCGGAGTAGAGCAGGTGCGCGGCCCGGTAGGCGTTCCAGCCGCCCGCCACGATGAGGGCGTCGACCCGGTTGTCCTCCAGCTTGCGGCCGATGGTGTAGAGGTCCTCGACCGTCGGCACGTCGCGGCGCAGGCCTAGGTGCGCGCCTCCATCGCCCTGCCAGCCCTCGACGTCCTGCCACTCGAGCTCCTCGATGCGGCCGTCGCGCAGGCCGGGGAAGCCGCCGTGGACGCCCAGCATCGTGTGCCCCCGCGAGATGCCGAGCTTGACGGCCGCGCGTGCCACGGTGTTCATGCCGGGAGCCAGGCCGCCGCCGTGGACGATGGCGATCCGCTTGCTCTCGATGTCGGCGTCGATCCGGGCCGGCTCGGCCAACTCGGTGAAGATCTCGAACATCTCCACGAAGCTGGAGCCCCGCGCCGCCATCGCCGCCTCGTAGTTGCCCGCCTTGATGAGCTCAGGCACCTCCCGCGTGCGCCGGACCGCCTCCATGAGCGGGATCCGCGCCACGCGGTTTCCCTTGAATCCGATGACCGGACCCTCGGACGGTCCGTCGCCCAGCACCTCCAGCGCCGCCTCGTACCCGAGCAGCGTGCTGCACCAGCGGTCGAACGCGCTCGGGGTGCCGCCCCGCTGGACGTGGCCCAGGATCGTCACCCGGGTGTCCTCGTGGAGCGTCTCCTCGATGATCCGCTTGACGTCCTCGGCGGTGATGGGGGTGCCGGCGCGGTCCGTGGCGCCCTCGGCCACGATGACGAGCGAGTCGCGGCGTCCGGACGCCCGCCCGCGCTTCAGCTCCTCGCACATCCGCGCCTCCCAGCCCTCCTCGGGCGGGTTCTCGGGCACGAGCAGGTAGTCGCAGCCGCCTGCGACCGCCGCCATGAGCGGCAGGTAGCCGCAATGCCGACCCATGACCTCGACGACGAAGCTGCGCTGGTGGGACGCGGCGGTGGATGCCAGCGCGTCGATGGCGTCCACGATGCGGTGCAGGGCGGAGTCGGCGCCGATGGTCATGTCCGTGCCGACGAGGTCGTTGTCGATAGAGCCCACGAGCCCCGCGAACCGGAGCGTCGGGTGGGCGTCGGCCTGTTCGCGCGTGATGTCTGCGGACGCCGCGAGCTCGGCCATGAACTCGGGCCATTCCGCGGCGAACGCGTTCAGCCCGGACAGGCTGCCGTCGCCACCGATGACGATCAGGCGGTCGATGCCTAGGTCGACGAGGTTGCGGGCCGCGCGCCGGCGTCCGTCCCGCTCGCGGAACTCCTGGCTGCGGAACGTGCCGATCACGGTCCCGCCCTTGTGCAGGATGTTGCCGACGTCGCCCCACTCCAGGCGGCGAATCCCGTCGCCGCCGTCGATCATGCCCTGGTAGCCCTCGTAGATGGCGTAGACCTCGGCGCCCATCGAGAGGGCGGTCCGGGTGGCCGCCCGCACCGCGGCGTTCATGCCCTGGGCATCCCCACCGCTGGTGAGAATGCCGATCCTCTTGCCTGAGCCGTCCACGCGGACGTCGCCTGTCGTCGCCATGGTGGCATCCTCCCACCCCCGGCCGAGCGCCGCAGGGGATGCGCGCACGTGCCGCCCTGCGGCGTACCGACGGGCGTCAGAGGACCTGGCGCACCTCGGGGAAGTGGCACGCCACGCGGTGGTCGGGACCGACCACGCGTGCGGCAGGCACCTCGGCGGAGCAGATGTCCTGGACCTTGTGACACCGGGTCCGGAACACGCACCCGCTCGGCGGGTTCTGCGGGCTGGGCAGGTCGCCCACCAACAGGATGCGCTCGCGGCTCTCCTGCACCGTCGGATCCGGCACGGGGACGGCCGACAGCAGGGCGTGCGTGTACGGGTGCTGGGGCCGCTCGTAGAGCTCGTCCCGCGGCGCCTCCTCCATGATCTTGCCGAGGTACATGACCACGACCCGGTCGGAGATGTGGCGCACGACGGACAGGTCGTGGGCCACGAAGACGTAGGAGAGCTGCTCCTCGTGCTGGATCTCCTCCAGGAGGTTCACGACCTGAGCCTGGATGGACACATCGAGCGCGGACACCGGCTCGTCGGCCACGATGACCTGGGGCCGCAGGGCGATGGCCCGGGCGACGCCGATCCGCTGCCGCTGGCCGCCGGAAAACTCATGCGGGTAGCGGTTGTAGTGCTCGGGGTTGAGCCCCACCCTTTCCATCAGCTCCTTGACCGCCGCCTTGGTGCCGCCGGGAGGCTCGATGCCCTGAATCTCGAACGGGGTCGCGATGATGCGGCCGACGCTGTGCCGCGGGTTCAGGGAACCGTAGGGATCCTGGAAGACCATCTGCATCTCGCGCCGCAACAGCCGCAGTCGGCTGCCCGACGCGTCGGTGACGTCCTCGCCGGCGAGTTCGATGCGCCCCGCGGTGGGTTCGAGCAGGCGCAGCATCGTGCGCCCGGCCGTCGACTTGCCGCAGCCCGACTCGCCCACCAGGCCGACGGTCTCGCCGCGGCGCAGGGTGAGATCGATGCCGTCCACGGCCTTGATCGGATCGCCCGGCCGACGGATCACGCCGGGGGTCTTGGTCGGGAAGTGCTTCACCAGACCGCTGACCTTGAGGAGCACATCGCCGACCGGGACCCGCTTGGCCGGCGAGTTCTGCTTGTGGGCGCTCATCGCGTCGCCTCCGAGTCCTGGTCGAGGTGGTGAGCGTGGACGCCGCCCGTCGCGCTCTCGTCGGCGGGGACGCCGCGGCCGTCGTCGAGGAAGCACCGCACGCTGCGCCCCTGGCCCATCACCTGGAGCAGGGGGGTGTCGGTCCGGCAGCGGTCGCCAGCGACGTCCGCCCGGTGGGCGCACCGGGGGTGGAAGGCGCACCCCGTCGGCAGGTTGATGAGCGACGGCGGGCTGCCGGGGATCGGATCCAGCGTCTCGGCCTTCACGCGGTCGAGCCGCGGCATCGAATTCAGCAGGCCTCGGGTGTAGGGGTGCCGGGGGTCGGCGAAGATGCCGTAGACATCGCCGGTCTCCACCTGCTTGCCGGCGTACATGACCATGATGTCGTGCGCCATGTGCGCCACGACGCCCAGGTCATGGGTGATCATGATGATGGCGGACCCCATCTGGTGCTGCAGGTCCTTCATGAGTTCGAGGATCTGCGCCTGGACCGTCACGTCCAGCGCGGTGGTGGGCTCGTCGGCGATGAGGATCTTCGGGTCGTTGACCAGCGCCATCGCGATCATCGCGCGCTGACGCATGCCGCCGGAGAACTCGTGGGGGTACTGGTCGATGCGGGCGCGCGGGTTAGGGATGCCCACCATGCCCAGCATCTCCAGCGTCCGCGCCCGCGCCTCGGCCTTCTTGCCGGGATGGTGGACGAGGTACGCCTCGATGATCTGGTTGCCGACGGTGTAGTAGGGGTGAAGGGCGCTCAGCGGATCCTGGAAGATCATCGCGATGTCGCGACCACGCCGGGAGCGGAGCGTCTCGTCGTCCGCGGTCACGAGGTCGACATCGTCGAGCTTGATGGAGCCGGTCACGCGGGCCCGCGTCCCGCGGTGCAGCCCCATGATGGCCAGCGACGTCACCGACTTGCCCGAGCCCGACTCGCCGACGATCCCGAGCGTCTTGCCGGCGCGCAGGTCGAAGCTGATGCCGTCCACGGCCTTGACCAGGCCGTCCTCGGTGGGGAAATGGACCATGAGGTCGCGGACGCTCAACACCGTGGTGTCGGCGTGTGCAGCGGAGGGTCTGTTCGTCACCGTGGTCTCCCTCATGCCAGCTTCACGCGCGGATCGATGAAGGCGTACAACACGTCCACGATGATGTTCGCGGTGATGATGAACGCGGCCAGCAGCAAGACGATGCCGACGGTCATGGGCAGGTCGTAGGTGGTCGCCGACTCCACGGCGAGCTTCCCCAAGCCCGGGTAGTTGAACACGTTCTCCGTGATGATGGCGCCGCCGAGCAGGCCGCCGAGGTCGAGGCCCGCGATCGTCACCAAGGGGGTGAGCGCCGCGCGCATCGTGTGCTTGAACAGGACCTTGCGCGGCGCGAGGCCCTTGGCCTTGGCCGTCCGCAGGTAGTCCTCCGACAGCGACTCCAGGACGAACGCCCGGGTGAGACGCACATAGCCCGCCATGAAGAACAGGGCCAGGGTCAGCGCTGGGAGGAAGAGGGATTGCAGCCAGGCGGTGGGGTTGGTCGTGATGGGTACCCAGCCGGGCATGGGCACGAGTTTCCACTTGATGGCCACGTAGATGTAGAGGAACAGGCCGATGAAGAACGTGGGGAAGGCGTAGAAGACCAGCGACGTCCCGACCAGGAACCGGTCGATGATGGTGCCCTTGCGGAGGGCTGCGATGACGCCCAAGGTGACGCCCGCGGTGATCCACATCACGAAGGCGGCGAGCGCCAGGGACACGGACACCGGTAACGCGGCTCCGATGCGCGTGCTGACCAGGGACGTGCTCTGGGGCGAGTAGCCCATGCACGGCGCGGGGCAGTTCACGATCGTGTTGGGCGCGCTCTCGCGGAGGCTCGGGTCGGCCGGGTATTGGCGGCCCATCACGAGGCCCTGCATGAAGTCGGTCCACTGCACGACGGCCGGCTTGTCGTAGCCCAGCGCCTTGCGGTTCTGCTCGATCAGAGCCGGGCTGCAGTTCTTCCCGCACGTGAAGCGTGCCGGGTCGATCGGCATGGCGAAGAACAGCAGGAACGTGACCAGGCTCATGACGAGGAGCATGGCGACACCGGAGATGACCCGGCGAACCGTATACGCAATCATGGATGACTTCCGAGGAGAGGGTCTGACGGTTGCCGCCGGGCAGGCATGTGCCTGCCCGGCGGCACCGCGAGGGGACTAGCTCACTGCTTCACGCCGACGCCCGCGAGATCCACGTACATCGAGGTGCCCGGGTTATTGGTGTAGCCGGTGACCTTCGAGCCGTGGAGCAGGTAGAACATCGTGATGTCGAGCGGGATGTAGGCGGTGTCCTTGCCCAGCATCTCGTCGATCTTCGCGTAGGCAGTGCCCTGCGCCTTGATGTCGGGCAGGAGAGCGGCCGCGTCGATGGCCTTGTTGACCTCATCGCTGGCGTAGTTGCCGTAGTCCTGGCCGTTCGACTTGGGGGTCAGGTTGATCCGGGAGTCGAACAGCGCCGGGATGACGGTGGACGCTGCCGGCCAGTCGGCACCCCAGCCGCCCCACGCGACGTCGAAGTCGGACGTCGGGTTCTGGATGACGTCGTAGTAGGTGTCGGTGAGCGGATCGAGCACGACGTCGAAGCCGGCCTTGTCCCAGCCGGCCTTCAGGGCCGCGGCGGCCTTGTCGTTGGTCGGAGTGCCGCCGGAGTAGGTGTACTTGATCTTGACCGGCATGGCCACGCCGGCCTCGGCCAGAAGCTTCTTCGCGCCCTCGGGGTCGCCCGCCTCGGGGATGTCCTTGAACGCGACGTTGTCCTGGTAGCCCACCAGCGACGGGTTGATGATCGACTTGGCCGGCTTGGACGCCTTCGTGCCACCCAGGGCGGCGGAGTAGGCGGCGCGGTCGGTGGCCATGGCAAGCGCCTGGCGGACCTTCGGGTTCGTCATCTTCTTGAAGTTGGGAACCAGGTAGTTCACGTACGGCGACTCGACCTGGACGGCGCGCGAGGCGACGTCACCGGTGACCTCGGCGTACATCGAGGCGGGGACCACGCGGTCGGTGACGGCCATCTGGTCGTTGCCGCTGTCGGCGATGAGCCGCTGGTTGATGACCTCGTTCGTCAGGCCCTCGACGAAGATGAACTTGTCCGGCAGCGCGGTGCGGACGGTGTCGGTCTTGGCGTCCCAGTTCGGGTTGCGGACGAACGTGCCGCCCGTGCCCTTGGTCCAGGTGCCCTCGAGCATGTACGGCCCGGAGGCGAACACGCCGTAGTTGCTGGCGTCGCCCTTGTCCTGATCGGCGCGGTAGGGATCGAACGCGCGCAGCGACATGATCGCCAGCGGGAAGTCCGGCCACGGCGTCTTGAAGCGGTAGGTGATGGTCTTGGCCGAGCACGTGACGGCCTTGTCGAAGTCGGCCTGACCGGTCTTCTTGTACGGGCCCTCGTAGGTCGGGAGCTTGGTCGCCGGGTTGGTCGGGATGTCGAGGAACGACAGCGCGTAGTTCGGGCCGCCGGTGATGACATCGGTGGCGAAGGTGCGCGAGAGGCCGTACTTCAGGTCCTCACACGTGATGTCCTTGCCGTCCTGCCACTTCACGCCGTCCTTGAGCGTGAAGGACCACTGCTTGCCGCCGTCCTCGGACTTGCCGGTGTCGGTGGCGAGGTCGGGGACAGGCGTGTTGGCCTCGGTGGCGTCCTTGGTCACCTTGAAGGTGAGCAGGCTGCGGTACACGAGGCGTCCGGTGTAGGCCAGATCGCGACCGATGTACATGCGCTGCGGGTCGAGGTGTTCGGCGTTGCGGCGAGTGAGGACGTAGACCGTCCCACCCTTGGTGGCGTTCACGGCGGGGGTCGTCGTCCCCGGCGTGGCGCCGCCGGAGCAAGCGGCCAACGGCAACGCCATCGCGGCGATCGCGATGAGGGCCGATGCCTTCTTCCTTACGGCCATCGTTTCTCCTTTGCATAGTCCGGACGTCGGATGTCCGGTTATCCGCCAGCGCTCGCTGCCGGAGGTCTGTGGTTCAGCGATCGCCCTTCGGGTCGAGGGCATCGCGGAGGCCATCGCCGAGGAGATTGAAGCTCAACACGATGATGGCGATGAAGAGTGCGGGGAAGAAGAAGAACGTGAAGTCGGACTTCGCGTAGGTCGTCGAGTCCGCGAGGATGTTTCCCAGCGTGGGGGTGGGCGGCTTGACGCCCACGCCGAGGAAGCTCAGCGCCGCCTCGGCGGAGACATAAGCGGGCAGCAGCAGGGTGCCGTACACCAGCACGGGCGCCCACAGGTTGGGCAGCAGCTCCCGGAACCAGATCCGGCGGCGCGTCGCGCCCAGGCTCCGGGCGGCTTCGACGTACTCGCGCTCACGCTGCGACAGCACCTGCCCACGGATCAAGCGGGCCACGCTGGGCCAGCCGAACAGGCCGAGCACCAAGATGATGTAGAGCGCGTTGGCCATGTCCCCCGGCGGCACGTGCAATTGCGACGTCAGCAGCTCGATGAGCATCCCAGACAGCGCCAGCAGCATGAGCGTCTGGGGGAACGAGAGGGTCATGTCGATCAGGCGGTTGATCCAGAAGTCCGTCGGGCCGCCGAGGTAGCCGCTGACGATGCCGAGGACGGTGCCGATGACCACCGCGATGGCGGCGGCCGACAGGGCGATCAGCAGCGACGTGGTGATGCCCAGGAAGAGCCGCGACATGACATCGCGGCCCAGGCCGGGCTCGACGCCGAGCGGGTGAGCCCAGCTCATCCCGCCCCAGTCCCCGCGCGGCATGAAGCCCAGCTCCGGATCGAGCAGGTCCATGTTGGTCTTGAGGGGATCGATGACGCCCACGCTCGTCAGGAGCGGCGACGCGATGGCCAGCAGGACGAACACCGCCGACACGCTGAGCGAGACGAGGGTGAGCTTGTCGCGCAGGAGTCGCCGCAACGCCAACTGGCCGGGCGAGAGACCGGCGATCTCCTTGGCGGTTGGCTCGGCGCCCGCGGCTTCGACGGGGACGTCGACCGCGTCCGTCGTCCCGGTCGTCCGGGCACTGGCACTGCTCATCGCGTGCGTCCGTTTCTCGAGCTGGTGAAGGGATGTCCGGGCCCCGAGCCCTTGGTCCGGGGTGAGCATAGCGGCGCGGTCCACGCCGCGCGACACGTCTCCCCTCGCGGTACCCCGGCCCCGCACCTCCGACGTGCCGTGCCGAGCGCCGGGCGGATGGCCCCCAGCGAGTGTCCGCGGCGTCCGCGTGGGCATGATGCCGGTCGCGAGGGAATGGGCGGGCGCTCGATACCTCGAGCGGGTCACGGCCCGCCAAAGCGGCTTGCCGTGCCGACACGCGCGTGGGACCGGCACCTGAGTGCCGGTCCCACGCTGTATCTCATAGGGCGTGCTGGGAACCGCTGATTAATGCTGTTCTTGGCGAGGACGGGTCGAGCGAGATGAGCCGGAACCACGAGATCGTGGGCTCGTATGGACCATACGGGCCCAGACCGAGGGGGTTCGGATCGCTCGATCCGGGCCGCCGCAGCCAGAACATGATCGATCAGCGTCTCCCTAGGTCAGCTCTGGAAGCCGACGTTCAGCCAGTTCGGCGTGCCGAGGCCAAAGGCGCCGTAGTTGGCGAGCTTGGCGTTCGTCGCGACGAGTTCGGGCCGCTGGTACAGGGGCATGGTGTGCACCTCGGTCCAGATGATCTTCGCGGCCTGCTGGGCCAACTCGGCCCGCTTGGACGCGTCGTTCTCGGTCGCGATCTGGGGCAGCAGCGTGGCGAACTCGGGAGCGACGAGCTGCGCGAAGTTCGACTCGCCGGTGCCGTAGATCTGGTCGATGCCACGCAGCGGGTACGGGGTGCCGATCCAGGAGAAGGCGACGAGCTCGAAGTTGTGCCCGTTGAGCAGGTTGCCGGAGGTGAACTCCTTGATCGGAGTCGCGACGATCTGCAGGTCGATGCCGATCTCCTTGAGCATCTTCTGGGCCTGGAGCGCCTCGTTCTCGGACGCCTTGACGCCGGTGAGCGCGGAGAACTTCACGACGAGCGGCTTGCCGTCCTTCTCACGGATGCCGGTGGAGGCGTTGACCTTCCAGCCGGCCTCATCGAGCAGCGTCTTGGCCTTGGCGGCGTTGAAGTCGATGCCGGTTTCCTTGGCCAGGTCGACGTACTCGGGCTGGCTCGGCAGGAACACGTTGTTGTTCAACGGCTTGGGATCCCAGTCGACGCCCGCCAGGTCGGACTTCGCGATGATCGTGCGGTCGAGACCCATGACGATCGCCTGACGCACCTTCACGTCGGTCAGGTTCGGCGCCTTGGAGTTGAAGGTGAAGTGGCGGAAGTTGGGGCCGGCGGCCTTGTGGATCACGGTGTCGGGCGTGGACTTGGCGCGCGCGTAGCCGTCGGGGTCCGACCCGATGTCGTAGTGGTCGATCTCCTTGTTCGCGAACGCGGACGCCGTGGCGTCGCTCGCGATGGCCTTGAAGGTGATCTTGTCGAGGAGCGGCTTGTCCTCACCCCACCACTTGTCGTTGGGGACCTCGGTGATGGTGTCGGCCGTGATCGACTCGACCTTGTAGGGGCCCGACAGCCACTCGTTCTTCAGGGTCGTCCAGCCCTTGTTGAAGGTGTCGGCGTCCTTGACGGACTCGGCGCGCAGCGGGCCGCCGGCCACGATGGCGGTCCAGTCGGGGTAGGTCTTCTTGAAGGTCATGATGACCTCGGTCTTGGAGGCGCCAGCGGCGACGCTCTCGAGCTGATCCCAGCCCTCGGTCGAGGCAGGCTGGAACTTCTCGTCGGACCCGTTCATCGCCTTCCAGGTGGCGATCCAGTCGTCGGCCGACAGCTGCTTGCCGTCGCCCCAGACAGCCTTCTCGTTGAGCTTGAGGGTGATCTTCTGCTTGCCGTCCACCATCTCGCTCTTGGCGTCCAGCAGGAACGCCTTGTTCATGACGGGCTTGCCGCCCGCGTCGAAGGTGTAGTACGAGGGAACGAGGGGCGCCTGCAGGTCGGTGTTGTCCTTCTGGTTGCCGTCGACGTGGGCGTTGTTCCAGTTCGTCATCATCTCGGCGATGGCGAACCGCGCCGTGCCACCCTTCTTGAGGGCGCTGCGGGGCTGCTCGTTGATGTCCCAGCCGGCCGCCTTCGCGGCGGGGGTGGTGCCGCCGGTGCCTGGCGTTGCGGGGCCACCGCATGCGCTGAGCGCCAAGACGACAGCCGTCAACGCGGCTGGGGCCAAGATCCTGATGGGCTTCACGTGTCCTCCGATCGTGAATCTGTCTGGTCGGCGCTCAAGAGCGCCCGAGTGTGCGACCACGGCGGAGCAGACCCCCGCGGCTACCTGTGGCCACAGTACGTAGTCCGCGCCCGATTCTCCGAATGGCGAGCCCAGATCGTTACCGACTCCCACGCACTCGTTACCTACATCACGGAAAGTGAAGTGAGCGTGCGGGGGAGGGTCGGAACGACCACGTCACATGACGCTGACGGCCTCGCTGAAGTGGCAGGCCACCGCGTGGTCCGCCTCGTCGACGGTCGGGAGAAGCTCGGGTGGTTCCTGCGTGCAGCGCTGTTGTTCCTCCGCGCCCAGCACGGCGAACTTCTGGCACCGCGTCCGGAACTTGCATCCGGACGGCGGATCCGCCGGGCTCGGCAGGTCACCCTCGAGCAGGATGCGGCGGCGGCTCCGCTCCTTGACGGGATCCGGGATCGGGATCGCCGACAACAACGCCTGCGTATAAGGATGACGCGGCCGCTCATAGACGTCGTCGACGTCCCCCACCTCGACGATCTTGCCCAGGTACATGACAGCCACCCGATCGGCGATGTGCCGGATCACGGCAAGGTCGTGCGCCACGAAGACGTAGGAGAGTCCCAACTGGCCTTGGAGATCCTCCAGGAGGTTGATGACCCCCGCCTGGATCGAGACGTCGAGTGCGGAGACGGGCTCGTCCAGCACCACGAGGCGCGGTTCCAAGGCCAGGGCTCGGGCGATGCCGATGCGCTGCCGCTGACCGCCCGAGAAGTGCTGGGGGTAGCGGTCGGCGTGGCTCTCGTCCAGGCCCACCAGGCGCAGCAGTTCCAGCACCCGGCGTTCGATCTCGTCCTTGGGGACGCCGTGGGCCCCAAGCGGCTCGGCGATGATGTCGAAGATCGGCATGCGCGGGTCCAGGGAAGCCATCGGGTCCTGGAAGACGACCTGGAGGTCGCGGCGCATGTGGAACCGGTCGCGACGCCGGAGCGAGCGCGTGTCGCGTCCGAACACCTCGACGGTGCCGGCGGTGGGCGCCTGCAGGTTGAGAACCTCCAGCAGCGTGGTCGACTTGCCGCAGCCCGACTCCCCCACCAAGCCCAGCGTCTCGCCCTCACGAACGTCGAGCGAGATGCCGTCCACCGCGTACACCGTGCCGACACGCCGCCGGTAGATGGCGCCCTTCATCAGGGGGTAGTGCTTCTTCATGTCGACCAGCTGGAGGACCACCTCTCGCTCGTCCCGGGGACGTTCGGCGAGCTGCGACCGGGTCAGGTCGGGCACGGGGAAGATATCGGCATAGGTCATCTTCTGGCCCACCACATCGTCCACGCGCACGCAGGCGGCCGTGTGGTCCGCCCCGACCGGCAGGAGCGCCGGCTCCGCCTCGCGGCAGGCCGGTCCCGCGAGCGGGCAGCGCGGCGCGAAGGGACAGCCCGGAGGCAGGTTCACCACCGAGGGCGGGTTGCCCTCCAGCGTGGCGAGCGCCTCTTGATTGCCCTGATCCAGGCGCGGCACCGAGCCGAGCAGGCCGATGGTGTAGGGCATGGCGGAACGCTGGAAGATGTCGTCCACGCTGCCCTGCTCGACCGGACGGCCGGCGTACATGACGGTCACCCGGTCGCTCATCCCGGCCACGACCCCCAGGTCGTGGGTGATCATGAGGATCGCGGCGCCGGTCTCCTGTTGGGCCTTCTTGAGCACCTCAAGGACCTGCGCCTGGATCGTGACGTCCAAGGCGGTGGTCGGCTCGTCGGCGATGATGACGTCGGGATCGTTGGCGATCGCCATGGCGATCATGGCCCGCTGCCGCATCCCCCCCGAGAACTCGAACGGGAACGCCTTCACCCGTAGCTCCGGCTGCGGGATGCCCACGAGATCGAGCAGTTCGATGGCGCGCTGCCACGCGTCGGCCTTCGACACCTGCCGGTGGGTCTGGATCGCCTCCACGATCTGGTCGCCGATCGTGTACACGGGGGTCAGCGCCGAGAGCGGGTCCTGGAACACCATCGCGATGGACGCCCCGCGTCGCCGCGACATCTCCTGGTCGGACGCCCCCAGCAGTTCTTCGCCGTGGAGTTGCACGGAACCCTCGACGCGCGCGCCCTTGGCCAACAACCCCATGATCGCGAGCGACGTCACGGACTTGCCCGAGCCGGACTCCCCCACCAGGGCCATCGTCTCGCCGGCCTTGAGGTCGAAACTCAGGCCGCGGACGGCCCGGACGGGGCCCGCCTCGCTGGGGAAGGTGACGTGCAGATCGCGCACCCGAAGGACCGTCTCGCCTGCGGCCGTCCGGCGGTGGGTGGCCGGAGTCGACTCCGGCACGCGGGAGTTCGTGGCGGTCATGCTTGGCCTCCGGACGCGGACGAGGGATCGAGTGCGTCCCGCAGGCCGTCGCCCACGGCGTTGACGCACATGACGAGCAGGACGAGGACGGTGGCCGGCCCCATGAACACCCACGGGAAGGTCGTCGCCATGCGCGCGCCCTCACCGATCAGAGTGCCCAGCGAGGTGTCGGGGGGCTGGACGCCGAAGCCGAAGTACGACAGACCCGTCTCGGCCAGGATCGCGTACCCGACACCCAGGGTCGCATCGATGATCAGCAGCGACGACACATTGGGCAGGATGTGCCGGATGATGATGCGCCACGCCGGCAGACCCATGAACTTGGCGGCCTGGATGTACTCGCGCTCCTTGACCGACAAGGTGAGCGAGCGCACGACCCGCGAGCTCAGCGGCCACCCGAAGGCCGCCAGCAACACGACCAAGAGCAGCCACGCCGACTCGCCCTTGGGTCCCCCGGTGGTGATGACGGCCACCAGCAGGAAGGAGGGGACGACGAGCATGAGGTCGACGATCCACAGCACGACCTTCTCGTAGACCCCGCCCAGGTAGGCGGCGGACGCCCCGACCAGCGCGGCGACCGACGTCGACAGCAGCGCCACCATGAAGCCAATCACCAGGGACTTGCTCATGCCGCGCAGGGTGAGGGCCAGCACATCGCGTCCGGCCTGGGTCGTGCCCAGCAGGTGGTTGGCGTCCGGCGCGCTGAGGAACGCGTCGTAGTCGATGTCGTCGAACTTCCAGTAGAACAGCGACGGTCCGACGAGCGCGATCACGACGAGCGCGAGGATCACGAGGGCGCCGGCCACCGCGGTGCGGTTGCGGAGGAAGCGGCGCAGGGTGAGGCGTCCGCGGCTCAGCCGCTTGTAGCGCTTCGGCGAGTCGGGCGCCGCGACGGCGCGCTGGGGAACGGACTCGGCGAGCCCGGGGGACGGGGTACCCGTGGTGTGCTTGCTCATGTCACCCTCTCAGCTCAGCCGGACCCGCGGGTCGAGGACCGCCACGAAGATGTCGCTCAGGACTGCGCCCACGAGGACGCAGACGCCGGCGAAGGCCGTGACCGCCACCACCCCGTTGATGTCCTGGCCCATGATCGTGTCGACGCCGTAGGCACCCATCCCTCGGAATCCGAAGATGCGTTCGGTGTAGGTGGCCCCGACGAACATCGTCGCCACCTGGAACGCCACGTACGTCGCGGTGGGGATCAGGGCGGTGCGGAGCGCGTGCTTCATGATCGCCTTGCGCTCCGGCAGGCCCTTGGCCCGGGCCGTGCGCACGAAGTCCGCACCCAGGGCGTCCAACATCAGGTTGCGCTGGATCCGGCTCATGGCGGCCAGCCCCAGCAGCATCAAGACGATCGTGGGCAACAACAGGTGCTGCAATCGGTCCACGAGCTCGGGCCACCACCCGACGCCGTTCACCTTTCCCGTCTCGCCGATGAACTCGAAGAACTGGAAGCCGAGCCTGCGGTTGGCGTCCGTCGCCAGGATCTGGGTCACGTGGCCGATGACGAACGACGGCGTCGAGATGACCAACAGCGTGATGGCGGTGACGACGCGGTCGGAGATCTTGTACTGCTTGGTGGCCGCCCAGGCGCCGAGGGCGACCCCCACGGTCAGGCCCAGGAGCGTGCCGATCAGCAGAAGGCGGAGGCTGACCCACATGCGCGCGGAGATCTCGTCGTTGACGTTGGCGCCCATGGGCGACATCCCCCAGTCCCAGCGCAGGACCACGTCGCTCAGCCAGCGAAGATAGCGATCCCACAGCGGCACGTTCTCGCTGAGGTTGCGTTCGAGCAGCATCGACTCGACCGACTGCGCATCGAGGGGCGGGTTGCGCATCATGAAGAGGCTGCGCGGGTTGAGCTGCGTGGCCGCGAGGCAGAAGGTAAGCGACACGGCGACGAACAGCAGCACGACGTAATTGGCGAAGCGCCGTAAGACGTAGCCGATCATGCAGGGACCTCCTCCTGGGGAATCGCGCCCCAATATAGACGCACCCACGCGTCGCGTGACGCCTCGCGCCCCAAGGAACAGCGCCGCCCCACGCCATGGGTGCGGCCCACGCGTGGGCTGCGGGCGGCTCAGGCCCGCTGGACGACGACCGTCCCGAGCATCACGTCGTTGAGCCCGCGGCGCTCGGCGCCGATCACGATCGTGGGAATAACGACGCAGATCATGGCCGTGCGGGCGATCGCGCGACCCCACCCGATCGGGGCCCCGTCGACCCGGGTCACGCCGACCTTCGCGAGCAGTTGCCCCAGGCTGCTGCCCGTCAGCCCCGTGAACAGGGACTTCTGGACGAAGAACACAGCCAGGATCATCCACGCCCGCCAGCCGCCCTCGCGCAGGACGCCGGTCCCGAAGATCCAGACCGCCACCCCCATGGACGTCGCCCAGTCGACGATCAGCGCCGCGAACCGGGCCCGCCACGAGGCGAGCGAGCCGCGTCCGGACTCGGGCAAGCCGAGGGACTGTCCTGGGTACGCCTCCGCCTCGTTGCTCACGCCGGACAGCCTAGCCGGACGCCGGCGTCCGGCTCCGCCGCCGTGTAACGCGGCTGAAACACTCGCGCAACTGACCGGTGACGTCGGGCCGCTAGCGTGAGCCGCGCTTCACCCGCACGAGCCGTACGAACCATCGGAGGAAAGATGTTCCAAAGCGCCGACGAGCTGTTGGCCTACGTCAAGGACGAGGGCGTCGAGATGATCGACATCCGCTTCTGCGACCTTCCGGGCGTGATGCAGCACTTCACGGTGCCCGCCGGCGCCTTCGGTAAGGAGGTGTTCGAGGAGGGCCTCGCGTTCGACGGCTCCTCGATCCGTGGCTTCCAGAAGATCCACGAGTCCGACATGGCCCTGCTGCCCGACCCGACGACGGCCTTCATCGACCCGTTCCGGAAGGCGAAGACGCTGTGCGTGACGTTCTTCGTCCACGACCCGATCACCAAGGAGCCCTACAGCCGCGACCCGCGCAACATCGCACGCAAGGCGGAGGCCTACCTGGCCTCGACCGGCGTCGGCGACACCGCGTTCTTCGCACCCGAGGCCGAGTTCTACATCTTCGACGCGGTCCGCTTCGAGACCAAGGAGAACGCCGGCTATTACCACATCGACTCCGAGGCCGGCGCCTGGAACACGGGCAACGAGCAGGAGAGCGACGGCCGTCCGAACCGCGGCTACAAGGTCAAGTACAAGGGCGGCTACTTCCCGGTCACGCCCGTCGACCACTTCGCCGACCTGCGTGACGTCATGGTCAAGAACCTGGAGATGGTCGGGTTGTCCGTCGAGCGCGCGCACCACGAGGTGGGCACCGCTGGCCAGGCCGAGATCAACTACCGCTTCAACACCATGCTGGCTGCGGCCGACGAGGTCATGAAGTTCAAGTACATCATCAAGAACACCGCCTGGGACGCCGGCAAGACCGTCACCTTCATGCCCAAGCCGATCTTCGGCGACAACGGCTCGGGCATGCATGTGCACCAGTCGCTGTGGACCGACGGCAAGCCGCTGTTCTACGACGAGAACGGCTACGGCGGTCTCTCCGACATCGCGCGCTGGTACATCGGCGGCCTGCTGAAGCACGCCCCGTCGCTGCTCGCGTTCACCAACCCGACCGTGAACAGCTACCACCGTCTCGTCCCGGGCTTCGAGGCCCCGGTCAACCTGGTGTACTCGGCCCGCAACCGGTCCGCGTGCATCCGGATCCCGATCACGGGCACCAACCCGAAGGCCAAGCGCATCGAGTTCCGCTGCCCCGACCCGTCCAGCAACCCGTACCTGGCGTTCGCCGCGTGCCTGCTGGCCGGCCTGGACGGCATCCAGAACAAGATCGAGCCCCCGGCCCCGGTCGACAAGGACCTCTACGAGCTGCCCCCGGAGGAGCACGACGAGATCCAGCAGGTCCCGGGCTCGCTCGGTGACGTCCTCGACGCACTCGAAGCCGACCACGATTACCTGCTCGCGGGCGATGTCTTCACCGCGGACCTCATCGAGACCTGGATCGAGATGAAGCGTGCCGACATCGACGCCATCCGGCTCCGTCCGCACCCGCACGAGTTCGAGATGTACTACGACCTCTGAGTCGCGCTCGTCCACGAACGCCCCGGCCCCTGGATCGGGGCGTTCGCGCGTGTCCGGGGCGGGTCGTGAGGCGCAGGAGGCCGTTTCCCGCTGCTCGTGGCCGCACCGAGCGCGATCACTCGTGCAACCCGGAATCGAGAAGCGGCGAATGGCCTTGCCCGCACGAGTTCGAGATACGACCTCTGAGTCGCGCTCGTCCACGAACGCCCCGGCCCCTGGATCGGGGCGTTCGCGCGTGTCCGGGGCGGGTCGTGAGGCGCAGGAGGCCGTTTCCCGCTGCTCGTGGCCGCACCGAGCGCGATCACTCGTGCAACCCGGAATCGAGAAGTGGCGAATGGCCTTGTCGTCGGCGAGCCGGCCGTCGACGAGGGGTCAGCGGGGGTGTGGACCCGTGGCCAGCGGACGATCCGTGGCGGAGTACTGCGACCACGACCCGACGTAGAGCCGACCACGTCCGAGGCCGGCGTGCTCGAGGGCCACGAGGTTGTGGCAGGCCGTGACCCCGGATCCGCAGTAGACGACTGCGGCGGCGGCGTCGGTCACCCCGAGTTCCTCGAAGCGGGCGCGCAGGTCGGCGGGGGCCTTGAACCGACCGTCCGGGGCGAGGTTGTCGGCGTAGAACGCGTTGCGGGCCCCGGGAACGTGGCCGGCTCGGGGATCGACGGGCTCGGTGTCGCCGCGGTAGCGCTCCGGGGCTCGGGAGTCGATCACCAGCGGCTGGGTGGCGGCGTCGTCGATGGTGGCGAAGGCCGCCGGGTCCCAGGGACGCGCGCTGAGGCTGCCCTCCGACGCCGGCCGCCCGACGCCCGTCTCGAGCTCACCCGGCCAGGCCTGGATTCCGCCGTCGAGCACCGCGGCATCGTGGCCGAGCAGCCGCAGCAGCCACACGAGGCGCCCGGCGACGGCCCCACCGGCGTCGTCGTAGGCGACCACCGGCGTGTCGTCGTGGATCCCGGCGCGCCGGAGCCCGGCGGCGAAGGCCTCGGGCGTCGGCAGCGGGTGGCGTCCCGCCTCGGGGGTCGCCGGTGCCGCGAGGACCGAGTGAAGATCCACCCACACCGATCCCGGGATGTGCCCGGCGGTGTGCGCCGCCAGGCCGGAACGCCCGTCCAGGTACCAGCGGACATCCGCCACCACGGCGTCCGGATGCGCCGCCACCCACGCGGCGTCGACGACGACGGGAATCATGGCTGCCTCCGTCAGAGGGAGTCGCCGAAGTCCTCACGGAACTTCGCCACCAGCCTGGTCGGCCAGTCGCCGATCGGGCGCAGGCGGCCGTAGAAGAACCGCAGGATCTCCGGCTCCTCGACCCACTCCATGCCCCCGATGAGGTGGCGGTTGCGGTAGAGCCAGTCGATGCGGTCGATGGCGTAGCTCACCTGCGACAGCGTGAACACCCGCCGCGGCAGCGCGAGCCGGACCAACTCCATGTGCGCCAGCGGCTCCACCCCGGCCGCGTCGCGGGCCTCGGACATCGTGCCCCGCTCCATGCCGCGGACGCCGGACGCCAGGAACAGCGCGGACGCCAGCGCCGCGGCCGGGTACTGCCGCTGATCGATGTGGTCGAGGAACCGCATGGCGTCGAGGTGGGCGCCCAGGCCGCCGGGCGGGGTGATGACCGGGACGTTGCGGCGGTCCAGCTCGTTCACCATGTACGCGATGAACTGCGGACCCTGGTTGATCATGTCGAAATCGAGGGTCTCGTCGAGGCCGACGGTGATGGCTTCCATCTCCCGGACGCTCATGCCGCCGTAGGTGAGGAACCCCTCGTACATCGGGACATACCCGCGCATGAGCTTGTAGGTCTCCTCGTCGCGGATGCAGATGCCGCCGCCGCGTCCGAAGCCCAGCTTGCGGGCGGAGAAGTAGATGACGTCCACGGCGTCGGCCATGGCCCTGACGATGTCGGCGATCGCGAGATCGACGCAGCGCGGATCCCGGATCTTCATGAAGTAGAGGTTGTCGGCCAGCAGCGAGGCGTCCAGGACCAACGGAATCCCGTTCTCGCGGCACAACCGCGACACCTCCAGCAGGTTCTCCAGGCTGAACGGCTGGCCGCCGATGAGGTTCGTCCCGGCCTCCATGCGGACGAAGCTGACCCCCTCGGCGCCACGCTCGGCGATGACGGCGGCCAGCGCATCGGTGTCCATGTTGCCCTTGAACGGGTGGTCGGACGTGACGGCCAGCCCCTCCGGACGGATCAGCTCGAGCACCTCGCCTCCGTGGACCACCACGTGCTGCTTCGAGGTCGTGAAGTGGTAGTTCATGGGCACGACGGTGCCCGGACGAACGAGCGTCTGGCCGAGGATGTTCTCCGCCGCCCGGCCCTGGTGGGTCGGCAGGAAGTACGTCATGCCGAAGATCTCGACGAGCTTGTCGTAGAGCCGGGTGTAGGTGGCCGAGCCGGCGTAGGCGTCGTCCGCGCGGAACATGGCCGCCTGCTGCTCCTGGCTCATGGCGTTCACGCCGGAGTCGGTGAGCATGTCCAAGAAGACGTCGGCGTTCTGCAGCAGGAATGTGTTGTAGCCCGCCTGCTCGATCGCCGCGTGCCGCTGCTCGATGGGCAACAGCGTGAGCTTCTGGATGATGCGCACCTTGTGCATCTCCAACGGGAACTGCTCACCGGAGAAGAACTTGACCGAACTCATGTGCCGACCTCTGCGTTTCCGATCGTGGCGGGGCCCGGCCGCCCTGCCGGGGCGTCGCCCAGCCTGACACACCGTTCACTTCACACCGCGTCACGCCGGATGACGAGACGGGTGGCTAGGATCGTCCGGACACCACCCCAGGGGGAACCATCGTGAGCGCCTACGCAACACCGGCATTCTTTGCCGTGGCGGTGCTGTTGGCCATCCCGGCCCTGATCCTCGGGTTCACCGGACGCCCCCTGCGCGGCTGGGCGCTCGTCGCCACGCTCGTCATGACCGGGCTCGTCGCCTGGGAGCACCCCGCTCAGGGTGCCCAACTCATCGGTGCCGTGGCCTGGTCGTGGGCGGTCGTCCGGGGACACCTCGCGTGGCGCCGCCGCCACCCGCAGGGACGCCGCGAGCCGGTCCTCTCGGTGGCTCTGGCCCTGGTGCCGCTCGTGGCCATCAAGCTCGCCGAGCCCGCACACTGGGCGGGCGTCGGGTTCGTGGGGGCGTCCTACCTGACGTTCCGGGTGGTCCAGATCGTCCTGGAGACCACCGACGGGCTCGTCACCGAGCTGGGCGCGGTCGACACGCTCATCTTCTTGCTCTTCTTCCCGACCTTCGCCTCGGGCCCCATCGACCGCTCCCGGCGCATGGCCGCCGACCTGCGCGCCCCGCTGGAGCGCGCCCAGTACGCGGAGTTGGTACGGGTGGGCGTCACCCGGTTCGTCCTGGGGTTCGGGTACAAGTACGGCGGCGCGGTGCTGTGCGCGGCGGCCCTGTCCGCGCTCCCCCGCCACGCCTGGCTGCCGGTGATGTACGCCTACTCCGGGCAGTTGTTCTTCGACTTCGCCGGCTACTCGCTGATGGCGGTGGGGCTGGGCATGGTGTTCGGCGTCCGGACGCCGATGAACTTCCGGCTGCCGTTCGTGGCCGAGTCGATCCGCGATTTTTGGACCCGTTGGCACATCACGCTGTCCTACTGGCTGCGCGACTACGTGTATCACCGGCTCGTCCGCACCCTCGTGGCCCGCAAGGTCGGCGCCGTCGCGGCCCACCGGGCAGGCCTCATGACGGTCATGCTCCTCATGGGCGCCTGGCACGGGCTGGCGCCCCAGTACCTGCTGTACGGGGCCTACCACGGCGTCCTCATGGTCGCCAACGACGTCTGGGAGCGGTCGAGCTCCTGGTATCGCCGCATCCACACGGCCACGTGGTATCGCTACCTGGCGGTCGCGGTGACCGCCCATCTCACCATGTTCGGCTTCCTGATCTTCTCGGGACGGCTCTTCCCGGGGGCACCATGAAACGCCTGACGGCCACGCTCGTGGCGGCGGTCCTCTTCGTCGCGTCCTTCCTGACGCCGGCCGGCGACGTCATCGTCGGCGCCCTGTCGATGCCCTGGCGTCCGGTCGGGACGATCCAGGACCTCAACTACAACACCTCCCCCGAGCGCATCCTCGGCGCGGAGACCTACCCGTTCATCGCCAGCCGGACGCCCCCGGATGTCACCCGGGCCTACGTCATGGGGTCCTCCGATTTCTGGGCGGACCTGCCCCAGAACCCGCGCACCTTCCTCACCAAGGGCTACCGCGGCTACGACATGTACTCCTCGGGCACCGACGGCACCGAGATCCTCCAGCACGCCGTCGAGCTCGTCGCGCAGGCCGATGTCATGCCGCGACGCCGCGTCGTGCTCATGCTGTCCCCGCAATGGTTCAGCGCCGGCGGGCTCACCCCCTCCTATGCCCGCGGCCGGTTCTCCCTCACCTTGTGGCGGCGGTTCGCCGCGGATCCGCGCGTGTCCGCGGACGCCCGCGCGCGGCTCCAGCGCCGCCTCGTCGGGCTGGCGCCGGATCTGTGCGATGCGTTCGTCGACTGCCCCGAGCGTCCGGACGCCGACCCGACCGTTGGGCTCGCCCGCCCGTTCGCGATCCGCGGCGAGGAACTGCGGGAGCGCTGGAACGAGGCCCGGATCGACCGGGCCTTCGACACCCCCTACCCCCGTCGCCCCGGGAAACCGTCGATCGACTCGGTCGACTGGGACGCCGAAATGCTCGCCGCCGACGACTACGGGCGCGCCCACAGCCACAACGAGTTGCTCATCGACGACGCGGTGTACCGCAAGTCCGCCGACGTCATCGCGGGACGACTGACCAACTATCAGCGGTCCTATCGGCCCGAGTCGCCGTCCTACGACGACCTTGCCCTCTTCCTGCGGCTCGCCCGCGAGGTGGACGTCCGGGTGCTCGTCGTGTCCGCCCCCGCCAACGGCCGCTGGGAGGACCTCACGGGCTTCGTGGCCCCCGAGCGAGCGGCCCACTACCGGCGCATCCGTGACATCGTTGCCGCGGGCGGCGGTGAGCTCCTCGACTTGTCCGACCACGAGTACGAGCCGTACTTCTTCCAGGACCTCATCCACCTCGGACCGAAAGGCTGGCTGTATGTCATCCGTGGCACCTACGCCTTCGCCAGGGCGTGACGCGCTCGGCCGCTGGCTGACCGCACTCCAGGCCGTCGGCGCCGACCCGGTGGTCAACCCGCGCCGCGGCAAGCTGGCACCGGTCGTGCCGCGTCCGGAATCCCTCGGACGCACCCTCGCGTGGGGCGTCGCCGCGTTCGCGATCTTCTGGCTGGCGGCGTTTTGTGCGCTGCGGTTCGCGGGCAACGCCGCCGGGTTCATCTACGCCGGGTTCTGATTCGTCGCGGACGCTGCGCTCGAGGTCACAGGAGGCGTCCCTCTCAGGGTGATGGCGCCCTTGACGCGGTGACTGCCCGATTGGGGCTGCCGATCTGCGCACCAGGGCACCACTTCCGGCAGTCCCAATAGGGCAGTCACCGCCCGGCTCGCGCGGGCGGCGGGGTTCGACGCCTGAGGCGTCCGGTTCAGATCGGCAGCTTGCGGAAGATCGGCTCCGGGATGTGCCGCAGCCCCATCATGACCACCTCGAACGCCGGGGGCGCCCAGATCAGCTCGCGGCCCTTGCGGGCGGCGTCCACGGCGAGCGTGGCGACCTCGTGGGCGTCGATGGTGAGCGGAGCCTCCTTCAGGCCGGCGGACATGCGCGTCCGGACCTGCCCCGGACGAATCACCAGCACCTTCGGCCCGAACGGCGCCAGCGCCTGGCCGAGGTTGCGGTAGAAACCGTCCAGGCCCGCCTTGGTGGAGCCGTACACGAAGTTGCTGCGCCGCACCTTGACGCCCGCGGCCGAGCTCATGGCGATGATCTGGCCGTAGCCCTGCGCCTTCATGCGTTCGCCGAGCAGGACGCCGACGCTGACGGCACCGGTGTAGTTGACCTGCGCGATCTGGACCGCCTTGGCCTGGTCCTGCCAGAGCTGTTCGGCGTCGCCGAGCAGCCCGAACGCGACGATGGCGACGTCCACATCGGCGTCCGCCCACGCCCGGTCGAGCACCGCCGCATGGGTGTCGAAGGCGGTGGCGTCGAAGTCGAGGACGACCACCTCGCGCGCACCGGCGTCCGTCATGGTGGTCACGGCGTCCGCGACCACCGGATCGCCCGGCTGGCATGCCAGGACGACGGTGGCGGGCGCCTGACGCAGGTACTCGGCGCAGATGGCCAAGCCGATCTCGGAGGTGCCGCCGAGCAGCAGGATCTTGCCGGGGTTGCCGGTCGCGTCGATCATCGGGTTCCTCGCATGGTGGGTCGGGTCGGGGTCACAGGAGTTCGAGGCGGCGCGCCATGTCGGAGGCGAACACGCCCGTGGGGTCGATGGCGCGGCGGGTGGCGATCCAGGCGTCGATCTGGGGATACATCGCGTGGAACGTCTCCGCCGAGGTGCGGCTGTCCTTGGAGGTGTAGAGGCGCCCGCCGAAGGACAGGATGCGGCGGTCGAGACCGGCCAAGAAGTCGGCCAGCCCCGCCTTGATCGGGAAGTCGACGCACACGTTCCAGCCCGGGATCGGGTAGGACAGCGGCGCGCGGTTGCCCTCGCCGAACAGCTTGAACACGTTGAGGAACGAGTAGTGTCCGGACGCCGCGATGTCGGCCAGGATGCCCTTGAACGGCTCCACCGCCTCCGGGGGGACGACGAACTGGTACTGCAGGAACCCGTCGCTGCCGTAGGCCCGGTTCCACTCGCCGAACATGTCCAGCGGGTGGTAGAAGCCGGTGAGGCTCTGGATCTTGTGGTCGTAGTTGCCCGACTTGGCGTACCACACCTCGCCCAGCGCGCTGAAGGTGAGTTTGTTGGCCAGGCCGTTGGGGAAGACATCGGGCAGCGTCAAGAAGGTCTTGCCCGTGAAGTCGAGCGGATCGGAGGCGAGCTTGGGGGCGTATTCGCGCAACTCGGCCAGCGTCGCCAGGTTGCCCCGACTGATCGCGGCGCGGCCGAGCTTCGGCGGACCGGAGATGGCGTCGAACCACGCCGAGCTGTAGTCGTAGCGCTCCTCGGAGCCGTCGGAGTGGACCGCAATGGTCTCGTCCAGGGTCTTGGTGACGATGCCGTCGGCGAGGAAGTACGCGGTCTCGGTGCGCGTCATGTTCAGCGTCGCACGCAGGACGATGCCCGTCAGCCCGATCCCGCCGATGGTGGCCCAGAACAGCGAACCGTCCGGGTCGTCCGGCGAGCCCTCGGGGGTCAGGGTGAGGATCCGGCCGTCGGCCACCAGCAGATCCATGCTCGCGACGTGGTCGCCGAAGCTGCCCGCGGAGTGGTGGTTCTTGCCGTGGATGTCGTTGCCGATCGCGCCGCCCACCGTCACCTGGCGGGTGCCGGGCAGCACCGAGACCCACAGCCCGTACGGCAGGGCGGCCCGCATCAGGGTGTCGAGGCTGACGCCCGCGTCCACGGTGACCGTGGCGGCGTCCGGGTCGATGGCGTGGATCCGGTTCAGCGCCGTCATGTCGACGACGAGCCCGCCCGCGTTCTGCGCCACGTCGCCGTAGCTGCGGCCGAGCCCGCGGGCCAGGACGCCGCGGCCCCGCCCGGACGCGCGCTGGTCGGCGGCGGCCTTCACGGCGGCGGCGATGACCTCGACGTCGGGGGTGGAGAGGACCTCCGCGGAGGTCCAGGCGGTGCGGCCCCAGCCCGAGAGGCGGGTGGGCGTGGTGGTCGGTGCGGCGATGTGGCTCACCCCTCCACCCTAGTAGCTCCGTCCGGACGCTGCGGGCTGCGGGCCGCTAGGGTGCGGTCACGATGGAGATCACCCTGCTCGGGACCGGCGCCGCGGACGGCTGGCCGAACGCCTTCTGCCGCTGTCCGACGTGCGCGGACGCCCGGGCGCGCGGCGAGACCCGGACGCCGGCGTCCGCCCTCGTGGACGGCGTCCTGCTGCTGGATCCCGGTCCCTGTCTCGGGGCGCAGGCGTCGGCGTCTGGGACCGACCTGGCGGACGTCTCGACCGTCCTGGTGACCCACGCCCACTCCGACCACCTCGATCCGGCGTTCCTGCTGTACCGGACGTGGGTGAGCGACGCGCCGCTGACCGTCGCCGGACCGGCACCCGCGCTCGACCGCTGTCGGCCCTGGGTGGCCCCGGATGCCGACACCGTGAGGTTCGTCGAGCTGTACGCCGGTACGGACGCCGCCTTCGGAGCCCACCGCGTCACCGCCCTCCCCGCCCGCCACGACGCCTTCGGACCGGCCCTGCTCTACCTGATCGAAGGCGACGGGACGCTGCTGTACGCGACCGACACCGGTCCGTGGGTCGCGGAGGCCACCCCCTGGCTCGCCGGACGCCGCCTCGACGTCGTCGTCCTGGAGGAGACGTTCGGGGACCGGAGCGATCTGGGCGCCGACCACCTCACGCTGGCCTCCTTCGGTGCGGAACTCGAGGCCCTGCGCGCGCTGGGGTGTGCGGACGCCGCCACGCAGGTCGTCGCGACGCACCTCAGCCACCACAACCCGCCGGTGGACCTGCTGCGGGCGCGACTGCGGGCCCTCGGCGCCGACGTCGTCCCGGACGGCACGACGCTCTGGACGCCCGACCCGACTAGTCCAGCGAACCGCTACTAATTGCTGTTCTTGGCGAGGACGGGTCGGGCGAGATGAGCCGGAACCACGAGATCTTGAACATACGGGCCCAGATCGA
>CAYZXQ010000033.1:0-29682 GCA_964482465.1 uncultured Nigerium sp.
GCCCAGATCGAGGGGGTTCGGATCGCTCGATCCGGGCCGCCGCAGCCAGGACATGGTTGATCAGCGTTTCCCTAGCCCAGCGGCTCGAACCGCGCCTGGAAGAAGCGCAGATACTTCGGCTCGTAGACCATCCGCAGACCCTTGGCCGAGGCGCGCTCGTCGTAGCAGGCCTTGACCGACTCGGCGACGACATCCATGTGCGCCTGGGTGTAGACCCGCCGCGGGATCGTCAGCCGGACGAGCTCCAGCTTCGGGTGATGGTGCTCGCCGGTCACGGCGTCGCGTCCGGCGGACACGATGCCGCGCTCCATGGCCCGGACGCCCGACTCGCGGTACAGCTCCGCGGCCAACGTCTGCGCCGGGAATTGCTCCTGGTCGAGGTGGGGGTAGAAGGCGCGGGCGTCCAGGAAGATGCCGTGACCGCCGACCGGCTTGACGAACGGGACGCCCCACTCCTCCAGCAGCATCCCGAGGTACCGCACCTGACCGACGCGGCTCTTCATGTAGTCGTCGTCGAGGGCCTCGCGGATGCCGATGGCCATGGCCTCCATGTCGCGTCCGGCCATGCCGCCGTAGGTGTGCAGCCCTTCGTACACGACGACGAGGTTGCGGGCCTCCTCGAAAACGTGCTCGTCGTTGGTCGACAGCCAGCCGCCGATGTTGACCAACGGGTCCTTCTTGCCGGACATCGTCGCGCCGTCGGTGTGGGAGCAGAACTCCTTGAGGATCGCCGCGAGGGGCGTGCGGGCGTAGCCCTCCTCGCGCTCCTGGATGAACAGCGCGTTCTCCATCGCGCGCGTCGCATCGAGGTAGATCGGGATGCCGTAGCGGCTTGTCAGCTCGCGGACGGCCCGCAGGTTCGCCATCGAGATCGGCTGCCCGCCGGCCATGTTGACGGTGGCGGCGACGCACACATACGGGATTCGCTCCGCGCCCACCTCATCGATCAGCACCTGCAACTTGTCGAGGTCGACATTGCCCTTGAAGGGGGCCTCGGACGCCGTGTCGTGCGCCTCGTCCACGATGATGTCGTGGAAGGTCGCCCCGTTGCGCTCCTGGTGGAAGCGGGTGGTGGTGAAGTACATGTTGCCCGGGACGTGCATGCCCGGACGGATCAGCACGCTGGAGAGCAGGTTCTCCGCGCCGCGGCCCTGGTGGGTCGGGACGAGGTACCGGTAGCCGTAGCACTCCGCGATCGTCCGCTCGAGGTGGTAGTAGTTCTCGCTGCCCGCGTACGCCTCGTCGCCGAGCATGAGCCCCGCCCACTGCCGGTCGCTCATCGCGTTCGTCCCGGAGTCGGTCAGCAGGTCGATGTAGACATCGCGGCTGTGCAGCAGGAATGTGTTGTACCCGGCCTCCGCGATCGCCCGTTCCCGCTGCTCGGGCGTGGTCAGGTAGAGGGGCTCGACGGCCTTGATCTTGTACGGCTCCGCCCAACTGCGGCGGTCCTGCTGCTGCCCCATCGTGTGCAGGGACGCGTGCTGCTGCTCCTTCATGAGTGTGGATTCCTTCACCGGTGCGGTGCGTCCGGCGGGACCGTCACGGCCCGGCGCCGGGGGGCGTTGGTGGCTTTCCCCTGCTCGGATGCTAACCCGGACGCCCCCGCGACCGCAGCCGACGGCGTCCGTCACTTTTCAGTCTCCGGACGCCGTCGCGCCCGCCCCCACCGGGACGGGCGCGATGCGCAGGATTCAGCAGGCGAAGGTGGGGGCGACCGCCACCGGACCGCGGTTGCGGCAGACCTGCAGCCCGCGGGCGTTGAGGCCGGCCTTCATGCGGGTCAGCGCATCGGGGTTGAAGCCGTTCCAGTGCATGTGCATCAAAACGGTGTCGCCCGCGCGGGTGTTGGCGACCACGTAGTTGACGAGCTCGTCGGTCGACTTGCCCTTCCAGTCGAGGGTGTCGACGTCCCACATCCAGACCTTCATGCCCGCCGCCGCGTAGGCGTTGCGGACGGTCGCGTTCACCGCGCCGAACGGCGGACGTCCCCAGTTGGTGACGATGCCGGGGGCGCCAAGCTCGGCCTTGAGGCGGGCTGCGGACACCTTGCGCAGGTCGGGGTGGGTCACCGAGTGGTTGAACACGTAGGCGCCGTGGGCGCGCGCGAAATCGGGGTCGATCCGGTGCGTCGTCACGCAGTTGCCGGTCGGGAACAGCACGACCGCGATGCCGAGCTTCTCGGCGGCCAGGACGGTCGTCTTGAACTCCTCCATCGACTTGGGGCAGTCGTCGAACGACAACACGACGGCGTCGCCGTGCGCGGGACCCGAGGGGGTGCCGCTCCGGGCCGTGCTGGTGGCGGGCTTGGCGGGCGCCGGGGTCGTCGGCTTGGCGGGGGCACTCGTGGACGGCTTGACCGGGGCCGGAGTGACGGGGGGCGGGGGAGCGCTGGGCGTGGTCGCCGCAGGCGGTGTCGATTCGGGCGCGACGGGGCTCTCGGAAACGGTGGGGGCGGCCGGCTGCGCGGTGCGGACGGCCTCCGGGGGAGCCGCTCCGCAACCGGACAACAGCAGTCCGGCGGCGACGGCGACGAGCCATCGGGGGTGCGCCATGTGTCAGTCCTCTCGTGTATGAACGCCGTTATGTTACCTCACGTCCTCAGCGGGGCCCCTTGTCACCCCCGCGACAGGCCGGGGCGCGGCGTACGCTCGGGCCATGGCTGACGATTTCGCGCGGGCGTCCGAGCTGCTCGGCTCCGGACGCCGCATCCTCGCGTTGACGGGCGCGGGCATCTCCACGGCGTCCGGAATCCCCGACTTCCGAGGCCCCCAGGGCCGGTGGACGCTCGACCCCGACGCCGAGCGCATCTCGACGCTCTCGTGGTATCTCACCGACGACGCCGTCCGGCGCAAGGCCTGGCGCGCCCGGGCGGAGTCCGCGCACTGGGCGGCACGCCCCAACCCCGGGCACCTCGCTCTGGTCGATCTGGAACGGTCCGGACGCCTGGCGGGGATCGTCACCCAGAACACCGACGGCCTCCACCAGCTCGCCGGCTCGTCGCCCGGGCTCGTCCACGAGGTACACGGCAGCGCCCGGACGTGGCGCTGCGAGGACTGCCGCGCCGTCGGCCCCATGGCCGAGATGGTGGCCCGCGTCCAGGCGGGCGAGGACGACCCGCGGTGCCCCGACTGCGGCGGCATCACCCGGGCGACGGTGATCCTGTTCGAGGAAGCGCTCGACCGCACCGTGCTGGACGCCGCGGTCGCGCTCGCCGAGGAGGCCGACGTCCTGGTCGCCATCGGCACCACCTTGACGGTCCATCCGGTGGCGGGACTGGTGCCCTACGCCTTCGGACACTCCGCGCGCGTGGTGATCGTCAACGCCGAGGAGACCCCCTACGACCACCTCGCGGACGCGATCCTGCGCGAGCCCATCGCCGACGTCCTGCCGCGGTTGGTCGCGGACGCCGCGGGTCCGGACGCCGCCCCTCCCGCCTGACGCGACGGGGGCGTCCGCGGCACCCGGCAGAATGGACGCATGATCCCCTTGCTGACCTGGGAATGGCCGGAGACCCCGATCGTCCTCACGATCACCGTCGTCTTGGCGCTCGTGCTGCGCTTCCTCATCGTGCGCGCGATCCATGCGACGGTGGAGGGCTCGATCAAGCGGGCCGAGACGCGGGCGAGCGGTTGGGGCAGCCGCGCGGAGCGGATCCTCGGGGCGGTGTCGGGGGTGTCGGACGCCCGCCACGCGGCCCGGATGCGGACGCTGGGCTCGGTGCTGCGGTCGATCACGTCGGTGGTGATCCTGTCGGTGGTCGTGATGATGGTGATGAACGTCCTGGGGTTGCCGCTGGCGCCGATCCTCACGACCGCGGGCGTCGGCGGCGTGGCGCTCGGCTTCGGCGCCCAGTCGCTGGTCAAGGACTACCTGTCCGGCATCTTCCTCATCATCGAGGACCAGTTCGGCGTCGGCGATCTCGTCGACACCGGCGACGTGAAGGGCACCGTCGAGGACGTCGGCCTGCGCGTCACGCGCCTGCGGGACATGACGGGCCAGATCTGGTACGTCCGCAACGGCGAGATTCTGCGCGTCGGGAACCAGTCCCAGGGCTGGTCGACGGCCAATGTGTCGGTCCCGGTGGCCGCCGACGAGGACGCCGCCAAGGTGATCTCCCTGCTGGAGGGCGTCATGGACGAGGTCTTCTCCGACGAGCGCTGGGAGAATGTCCTACTCGAGAAGCCGAAGGTCGCCGGCGTCGACACCGTGAGCGGCGGCACCATGACCATCAAGGTGTTCGCCAAGTGCGCCCCCAACGAGCAGTGGGGCGTCCAGCGCGACATCCTCGAACGCGCGCAGGCCGCGCTCCAGCGCGCGGAGATCCGGGGTCCGATCATCCCGCTGGCCGGGTCCTGAGGCCGCCGGTCAGGAGGACCGCGCCGACCGCGTCGCGCCGATGGACGCGACGATGACGCACGCCATCGCGACCAGTTCGATGGGGCGGAGCTGCTCGCCGAGGAGCGCCCACGCGAAGAGCGCGGCCGCCGCGGGCTCCAAGCTCATGAGGATGCCGAAGACCGGCCGCGGGATGGACCGGAGCGCCACCATCTCCAGCCCATAGGGCAGCGCGGAACTGAGCAGGCCGACCGCGAGCGCCAGCAGCCACACCGACGCGCCCCCGGACGGCAGCCTGCCCGTGCCGGCGACGAACACCGACAGCAGGGCGCTGCCCATCCAGAACGCCACGGTCACGCCGGTGACGCCCGACCACCGGCGCCCCACCGGCACCGACACGACGATGTACCCCGCCCAGCACGACCCCGCGAGCAGTGCGAAGCCGATGCCGAGCGGATCCAGTTCGCCGGGCGTGAAGCCCAGCAGCGCCACGCCCGTGCCGGCCAGCGCCACCCAGACGAGGTCGCGCAGCCGGCGCGACCCCGCGACGGACACGGCGAGCGGCCCGAGGAACTCGAAGGTGACCGCCATCCCGATCGGGATTCGCTCGATGGCGAGGTAGAACGACAGGTTCATCGCCGCGAGCGCCAGCCCGTACGCGCCGACCAGCGCCCAGTCGGACGCCGCCCTCCCCCGCAGCCGCGGACGCGCCACGAGCGTCAGCGCCGCCGCGGCGCCGAGCTGCCGCAGCCAGGCCACGTCGAGGGGGGTGGCGAGCCCGTAGAGGCTCTTGGCCAACGACGACCCCAACTGCACCGACGTGATCGCCGCCAGCACCAGCACGACGGCGGGGATGCGCGGGCGGTCGGTCACCCCCACATTCAACGCCGCCGGCCGCGGGGGCGCCAGCCGACGCCCTGTGGCGGACCCCCGACGGATCCCCTCAGCCCGCCACCTCCAACCGGCCCTCGGCCGCGCGCCACGCGGACGCCGTGCCGCTCGGTTCGTAGACCGACAGTCCGCCGCTGGCCGCGACGATGCGCCGCAGGGCGGTCAGGTCGCCCGCGAGGGCCCCCACGGCGCGCGCCTGCACGACGGCATTGCCGAGCGCCGCCGCCTCCACCGGGCCGGCCACCACCGGCAGGCCGCAGGCATCCGCGGTGAGCCGGCACAGCAGTTCGTTGCGGGAGCCTCCCCCCACCAGGTGCACCGTCCGCGCCTCGGGACCTCCCAGCTCCTGCACCTGCCGGACGGCCCGCGCGTGGGACAGCGCCAGCGAGTCCAGGACGCACCGCACGGTCGCCCCGGGGGAATCGGGGACCGGCTGGCCGGTGCGCCGGCACTCGTCCGCGAGGCGCTCGGGCATGTCGTCGGGGGCGAGGAAGCGTTCGCTGCCGGCGTCCACCACGCTGCGCAGCCCCGGGCTCGCGGCGGCGGCAGCGAGCAGACGGTGGAGGTCGGCGTCCTCGCCCCGCAGTCGCCACGCGCGCTGGCACTCCTGCAGCAACCACAGACCCGTAAGGTTGCGATTGAACCGGACGGTCCCGTCCACGCCGAGTTCGTTGGTGAATCCGGCCGCGAACGCCTCGGCCGACGTGATCGGGGCGCGCAACTCGGCGCCCACGATCGACCAGGTGCCGCAGGAGATGAACGCGAAGTGCTCGTCGCGAGCGGGCGTGGCGACGAGCGCGGACGCCGTGTCGTGGCCGCCGACCGCGACGAGCTCGGCCGAGCTGGCCCCGACGTGGGCGCGCAGCGGGCCGAGCCGCGTGCCCGGCTCGGTGAGCGGCGCGAAGACCCGCAGGTCGACCCCGGACGCCGCGGCGAGCGTCGGGCTCCACGCGCGGGTCGCGGCGTCCAGGAGCATGGACGTGGACGCGATGGTCGTCTCCGCGACCCGGACCCCGCTCAGCCAGTACCCCATGAGGTCCGGGGTGAAGAGGACGGTGTCGACCAGCGGCCACTGCGGCGAGGTGAGGTCGTCCATGAGCTGGTAGACGGTGTTGTAGGGGGCCGGCTGAATCCCGGTGGCGGCGAAGGCGTCGGCGTCGGCGAGCCGCTCGGCCAGCGCGCGGCGGGTGGCGTCGGTCCGGGCGTCGCGGTAGTGGCGGGGTGCCCCGAGCAGCTCGCCGCGCGCGTCCAGGCGTCCGTAGTCGACGCCCCAGGAGTCCACGCCCACGCTCGCCAGCTCGCCCGCACCCGCGGCGCGCGCCAGCCCCTCGACCACCCCGGCGTAGAGACCCAGCGCGTCGGTGAACAGGCCATCGCGCACCCGCACGGCCCCGTTGGGGAACCGGTGCGTCTCCTCCAGCGTCACGGACTCGGGGGTGACACTCGCCACCATGAGGCGTCCGTTCGACGCCCCCAGGTCCACCGCAGCGTGCCGCGTTGCCATGCGTTCGACTCCTCTCGGCGCCCCAGCGCCACCCGGCCCACACCCTGAAGAAATCGGTTTCATGCTAGCAACCTGCCCGGCGGGACGGAACCCTGCATACGGCTTGACACATGCAAATGTCACGATTTGGGTCCTATCCATTGACGCCAAGCCCCCGCCCCCTTAGCATCCAAGAAATCGATTTCACGCAGAACCGACCACAGGAGGCACTGGTGCTGCTCAACACCGATCCGCTCCTCACCGGGGCCCTGCTCGCCGCCCTGGACGCCATGGGCCACTCCGACGCCGTCGTCGTCGCCGACGCCCACTTCCCGGCCGCGCGGCTGGCGAAGGGGCGTCCGGTCATCGACCTCCCCGGTGTCGGAACCCCCCGCGCCCTCGCAGCGATCTGCTCGGTGATCCCACCCGACGATGCCCCCGGTGTCGACCTGATGCAGTCGCCCTCCCCCGAGCTCCTGCCGGTGCAGGCCGAGCTCGTCGAGGCCGCCGGTCTGACCCCCGAAACGGTGCGCATGGTCGACCGGTTCGACTTCTACGACCTGGCCCAGGACGCCTTCCTGATCGTCCGCACGGGCGAGACCCGCATCTACGGCAACGCGCTGCTGCGCAAGGGTGTCGTACCGACTCCGATCCAGCCATGAGCGATACCGACCTCCTGCTCGAGCTGGGCAACGTCTCCAAGACGTTCCCGGGCGTCAAGGCGCTCAGCGATGTCTCGCTGACCCTGCGGCGCGGCGAGGTGTTGGGGTTGTGCGGCGAGAACGGGGCGGGCAAGTCGACCCTGATGAAGATCCTCACGGGCATCTACACCGCCGATCCCGGCGGCTGGATCAAGCTCGACGGCGAACAGGTCCGCATCCAGGGCGTCAACCACGCCCGCGACCTCGGCCTGGCGATCATCCATCAGGAGATCAACTCGGTCCCCGACCTCTCGGTCGCCCAGAACCTCTACCTCGGACGCCCCGGCTCGCACGCCCGCGGCCTCATCAACGACGCCGCGCTGAACCGGCAGGCGTCCGAGCTCTTCGAACGCCTCGGCATGTCGATCGACCCGCGCGCCCGCATCGGATCGCTGTCGGTAGCCCGCCAGCAGATGGTGGAGATCGCGCGGGCGCTGTCGTACGACGCGCGGATCCTCGTGATGGACGAGCCCACCGCAGCCCTGACGGTCGCCGAGACCGAGGCGCTGTTCGGCATGATCCGCGACTTCGTCACGCCGGCGACGGGCCTGATCTACATCAGCCACCGCATGCCCGAGATCGAGGCCATCACCGACCGCGTGTCCGTCCTGCGCGACGGCCAGTACGTCGGCACGGTCGTGACCAAGGACGTCGAGATGCGCGAGATCATCTCGATGATGGTGGGCCGCGAGATCGCCGCCGAGGCCCGGCCGCGCATCCAGCCGCTGTCCGACGAGGTCGTCTTGCGGGTGGAGAACCTCTCGACCCGCAAGCTGCTCCACGACGTCAGCTTCGAGGTGCGCAAGGGCGAGATCCTCGGGTTCGCCGGCCTCATGGGCGCCGGACGCACCGAGGCGGCCCGGTGCGTCTTCGGCGCCGACCCCCGCACCAGCGGCGATATCTACCTCCACGGCCAGAAGGCGAACATCAACGACGCCGCGACGGCCGTCCGGCACGGCATCGGCTACCTGTCCGAGGACCGCAAGGCCTTCGGGCTCCTGCTCGACCAGGACATCAAGCAGAACTGCGCGATGGCGTCCATGAAGGACTTCACCAAGGGTGGGGTGATCCGGGACAAGGCCATCGAGAAGTCGGCCGAGGAGTACGGACGCCGCCTGCGCGTGAAGACGCCGTCCGTCCACCAACTCCTGCGCAAGCTGTCCGGCGGCAACCAGCAGAAGGTCGTCATCGCCAAATGGCTGATCCGCGACTGTGAGGTGCTGATCTTCGACGAGCCCACGCGCGGCATCGACGTCGGCGCCAAGGAAGAGATCTACGAACTGCTCGAGTCCCTGAGCCAGCAGGGCAAGGCGATCATCATGATCTCCTCCGAACTTCCCGAGGTGCTCCGTATGAGCCATCGCATCGTCGTCATGGCCGAAGGGCACGTGACGGGCGTCCTCGACAACGCGGACGCCACCCAAGACAACATCATGGCGCTCGCCACCGTTGGCAAGGCGCAGTTGAAGGGAGAACCAGCGTGAGCCAGCCCAGCGACATCGCCGCGAAGCCGGACGCCCCCACCAGCCGCATCGGCGAGATGCTGAAGTCGTCGATCCAGCAGATCTTCGTGTTCGGCGCCCTGATCGCGATCTACGCGGTGTTCATGGTGGTGGCGCCCAACTTCGCCCAGCCTCAGATCGCCTTGGACATCATCCAGCAGTCGGCCTACGTCGGCGTCATGGCGCTCGGCGCCACGTTCGTCATCGCCACCAGCGGCATCGACCTGTCCTCCGGCACGGGCATGACGCTCATCGCGGTCATGGCGGGGGTGTTCCTGTCGGGGCAGTTCCTCAACCTCCCGCTGTGGCTGGGCCTGCTGCTGACGCTGGCGTTCGGGGCGTTCCTCGGCCTCATCAACGGCGTGAACATCTCGATCCTGGGGCTCCCCCCCTTCATCGCCACGCTGGCGATGATGATGGTGGCGCGCGGTCTGGCGCTCATCATCTCGGGCAAGTCCTCGATCACGATCAAGAACCCGGGCTACCAGTACATCGCGGCCGGCGAACTCATCCCGGGCGTCGCGAACGCGGTGATCGTGTTCATCGTCATGGCGATCCTGGCGGCCTTCCTGCTCAACAAGACCCTGCTCGGTCGCTACGCGCTGGCGATGGGCTCCAACGAGGAGGCCACCCGGCTCTCGGGCGTCAACGTCCAGTTCTGGAAGATCCTCGTCTACGTGACCGCCGGCGTCTTCGTCGCCCTCGGCGCGATCCTCTACTCGGCGCGGTTCGGGTTCGTCCAGCCCGCCGAGGGCGTCGGCTTCGAGCTCAACGTCATCGCCGCCGTCGTCATCGGGGGCACGTCCCTGGCCGGCGGGCGCGCCAACATCATCGGCACCGTGGTGGGCGCCCTCATCATGGAGACCCTCAAGAAGGGCCTGCAGATGATGCTCATCGCGCAGGAGTGGCAGCTCGTCGTCACCGGTGTCGTCGTCCTCGTCGCCGTCTTCGTCGACATCGTCCGCCGCAAGCAGGCCGCCGCCGTGTAGCACGGCCACTCCACGGGGACGGTCCCGCTCGCAGCCCCACCCGGATGGGTAGGACACCCACACAACTGAACCGCACAACCGAATAAGAAACACCTGATGGAGAGCATCCGGCTCTTCGACCTCGAGAGCCCCGCTCTCCCAACGAAAGGAACGCACATGCGCCTCCTGCGCACCGCTGCCGCCGTCTCGCTGTTGGCGCTGAGCCTGACCGCGTGCACGACCTCGACGCCGACGACGACCACGGCGCCCTCGAAGGCGGCCTCGGCCTCGGCCACCACCGCCTCCGACTCGGGCTCCCTGCCCAAGGGCGACGGCACCAAGACCATCTACCTGGTCTCCAAGGGCTTCCAGCACCGCTTCTGGCAGGCCGTCAAGGAAGGTGCGGTCCAGGCCGGCACCGAGTACGGCTACAAGGTCGAGTTCGTCGGTCCCGACGACGAGACCAAGGTCACCCAGCAGCTCGACCAGCTCAAGACGGCCCTCCAGTCTAAGCCCGTCGCCATCGGCTTCGCCGCCCTCGACTCCGGTGCCGCCGCGCCGGTCCTGGAGCAGATCAAGGCCGCCAAGATCCCGGTGGTCGCCTTCGACTCCGGCGTCGAATCCGACATCCCGCTGACGACGGTCCAGACGGACAACAAGGCCGCCGCCGCCGAGGCCGCCAAGCAGCTCGCCAAGCTCGTCAACAACAAGGGCACCGTCGGGCTCATCTGCCACGACCAGACCTCGCAGACCGGCAAGCAGCGCTGCGACGGCTTCCAGGAGTGGATGAAGACCAATGCCCCCGGCATCAAGGTCCTCCCGCCGCAGGTCGCCGGTGAGGTCGGCCTCGCCGCCAACACCGCCAAGGCCATGATCCAGGCCAACAGCGACATCGTCGGCATCTACGGCACCAACGAGGCCGCGGCCACGGGCGCCGTCCAGGGCAAGGCCGAGTCGGGCAAGAAGGACATCGCGGTCGTCGGCTTCGACTCCGGCAAGACCCAGATCGCCGCGATCAAGGACGGCACCGAGGCCGGCGCCATCACCCAGTCCCCGGTCAAGATGGGCTACCAGACCGTCGTCGCCGCCATCAAGGCGATCAACGGCCAGACCCTGCCCAAGGTCATCGACTCCGGCTTCGCCTGGTACGACAAGACCAACATCGATGCGGCTGAGATCAAGGCCAACCTCTACGAGTGAGGCCTGACGAGGTGGGGCGGCGCCACCCGAGGACGCCGCCCCACCCAAGGAACGCGGGGGGCACCGGTCGGGCCCCCCGCGTTCGCGCTTTCCATCTCGAACGCCTCGGGCCGCCACCTCCCACCCCGCCGCCCCCGCCACTAGATTGACCTCGGAGGTGGCTCCGGCGGCCCCGCTCCAACGGGTTCGCCCCTCTCGAAGGACACGTCAACACCATGAGCACCATCTACGACGTCGCGGCACTCGCCAAGGTGTCCCCCGCGACCGTGTCGCGGGTCATGAACGGCGGCAAGGCGTCCCCCGACCGCGTGAAGGCCGTCATGGCCGCCGCGGCCAAGCTCGACTTCGTCCCCAACCGCAACGCCCGTAGGCTCCGCACGCAGGCGTCCGAACTCATCGCGATGCTGGTTCCCGACATTGCCAACCCCTTCTACACGACCATCGTGCGGGCGGTCGAGGACGTGGCCCGCGCGCAGGGTTTCGCCGTGATGATCTGCAACACCGACGAGGACCCGGCCAAGGAGAAGGAGTACCTGCACGCCGTGGTGAGCGAGCCGGTCGCGGGCATCATCAGCGTCCCGGCCGACCGGGACACCGACTTCGACCTGGCCGTCCTCCGCGGCGTCCCGGTGGTCGCGATCGACCGCCGCCCCGGACGCACCGACATCGACTGGGTGGTCATCGACAACGTGCGCGGGGCGTCGGAGAGCACCGTCGTCCTGCACGATCAGGGCTACCGGCGGGTCGGGTGCCTGTCCGGACCCCAGTTCGTGGAAACCGCGGACCGACGCGCCGAAGGGTGGCGCCAGGGCGTCCTCAAAGCGACGCACCACGAGCCGGACGCCGACTACCTCGTCCGCTGCCCCTACTCCATCGCCGGCGGTCGCGATGGCATGGAGAAGCTCATGGCGCTGCCCGAGCCCCCGGACGCCGTGTTCGCCGCCAACAACCGGCTCGCGATCGGCGCGCTGCGCTACCTGGACCAGATCGGCAAGCGTCCGCCCGAGGTCGGCCTGTACAGCTTCGGCGAGCTCCCGCTCATCACGTGGCGCCCCGACGGCCTGCTCATCGCCCACATGCCCATGCGCGAGATGGGCACGATGGCGGCCGAGATGCTGCTGGAGCGCATCGGCGGCCTGAAGGGGCCGGCCCGACGCATCGTGCTGCCGGCGGAGGTCGAGTCCGAGCCCTCGGAACTCCCCCTGATCGGCTGATCCCACCCGGACGCCAGCACCCCCCGATCCGGGCCCGGAACCCTTGACTTTGAAATCGATTTCAACCACGATGAGGACATGCATCACGCGGTGCCTGAAATCGATCTCGCCACGCAGGGCAGGCCTGCTCGCGGCGGGGAGATCGCGCCGGCGGGATGCCCGACGGCCCCTTCCGACCGCCCCTTGTCAACCAGCTCCACGAGGAAGTGACACCATGACGGCTTATGCCCTGCCCGAGGTCATCGAACGGCCCACCGCCGCACCGAAGACCGTCTACACCCTGGCCAGCGGAGACCTGCGCCTGAGGTCGAACACCACCGGCTGGCCGAAGCAGGTCGAGGTCGAGGAGAAGTTCCGCAAGGCCCTCGAGTCCGCCGGCTGGCACGTCGAGCGTGCGCACCCGGTCGACCCCGAGAAGGGCCACGGCTTCATCGACAGCCAGCGCATGGGCATGGACGTCTTCCGGAACATCCCCGTCGACGCCCCCATCGCCGTCATCGAGACGGTCTGGCAGTACTCCCACCACGTGCTCGCGGGCCTCCGCGACCACCAGGGCCCGATCCTGCTCGTCGCCAACTTCGAGGGCGACTTCCCCGGCCTCGTCGGCCTGCTCAACCTCACCGGTTCGATGACCAAGGCGAAGATCCCCTACTCCGCGCTGTGGAGCGTCGACTTCACCGACGAGTGGTTCAACACCCAGTTGATGTCCTGGCTGGAGACCGGCCAGGTCAGCCACGACACCAGCCACGTCCGCGACCTGCCCGCCCTGCCCGCGAGCCCCGAGAAGGAGCTCGGCGAGGCGCTCGCCGCCCAACTGCGCACCGAGAAGGCCATCATGGGCGTCTTCGACGAGGGCTGCATGGGCATGTACAACGCCATCATCGAGGACGAGTACCTCAACCCGATGGGCATCTACAAGGAGCGCCTGTCGCAGAGCGCGCTGGTCGCCGAGATGCGCACGGTGTCGGACGCCGAGGCGGCGGCCGTCCGCGCGTGGCTCGAGCAGCGCGGCATGACGTTCCACGTCGGCACCGACGAGGCCAACGAACTCACCGACGCTCAGCTGCACCAGCAGTGCAAGATGTACGTCGCCGCGCTCCGGATCGCCGACGACTTCGGGTGCGATGTCATCGGCATCCAGTACCAGCAGGGTCTCAAGGACATGGTGCCGGCATCCGACCTCGTTGAGGGCCTCCTCAACAACGTCGAGCGGCCCCCGGTCACCTCGCGCGACGGCTCCCGCGAGCTCTACGCGGGCGTCGCGCTGCCGCACTTCAACGAGGTGGACGAGGGCGTGGCCGTGGACGCGCTGGTGACCAACCGCGTCTGGACGGCCATGGGCCTCGATCCCGCGACCACCCTTCACGACGTCCGCTGGGGCGACGACTGGGAGGGCCAGTTCGTGTGGGTCCTGGAGATCTCCGGCTCGGTTCCGGCCTCCCACCTCGGCGGCTACCAGAACGCCTACTCGATGCGCCAGGCGAACTACTTCTTCCCGCTGGGCGGCGGCACCCTCTCCGGCATCTGCAAGCCGGGCGAGATCGTGTGGTCGCGCGTCTTCATCATGGACGACGCCCTGCACGCCGACCTGGGCCGTGCGACCGTCGTTGAGATGCCGGACGCCGAGGTTCAGCGCCGCCTGAACGCCACCACCCCGGAGTGGCCGATCATGAACGCCGTCCTGCACGGCGTGGGCCGCGACCAGCTCATGGCCCGCCACAAGGCCAATCACCTGAACGTCGTCTACGCCCCCGACGCCGCCACCGCCGACAAGGCGCTCACGGCCAAGGCGGCCATGCTGCAGGCGATGGGCATCCAGGTGCACCTGGCGGGAGACGTCACGATCTGAGGTTCCTCCTGGGTTACGGGAGCCTCACCCGGACGGCCGGCGGCGGACAAGCGTGGAAGTCCGCCGCCGGTCGTTCCTTGTCGTCCGGGCCGATCCGGCGCCGAAGCGCACGGGCCGACCTGCGCGGACGGCCGCGACGCGGCGTCCGGCACCCCTTACCGACGAGCGACGCTCCGCGGCGCGCGGAACCTCAGTCCCGGAACTCCTGCCAGGTCACCCGCACCGCGTCCAGGAGCATGCAGCCCCCGCAGGCCGCGACCAGCCAGAATGCGGGCATGGCGACGGCCTTGTCGAGGAACAACCCCAGAACGAGGATCACGAACGCCGCGGCCGCGAACGCCATGAAGTAACCGCTGAACGCGAAGAACGGCGCGCGCATCCGGACGCCGTCGAGTTGTTCGTGCACGTCGCGCAGCCGCTGCCTCATGGCCCCATTCTGCCCGGGATCGGCGCCGCCGTGCCGACAAGGCCGGACGCCGGCGCTCGGACCGGACCGGACGCTCAGGACCGGGCCGCCCACCACGCGAGCAGGGCCGCGCGGGCGGCGTCCGGATCGGTCGGACCGACGTCCAGGCGGCGCTCGAGCAGGAACCGGTAGGCCTCCCCGACGACCGGACCGGGCCCGATGCCGAGGATCTCCATGATCTGGGTGCCGTCGAGGTCGGGACGCATGGCGTCCAGCTCCTCCTGCGCGGCCAACTCGTCGATGCGCCATTCGAGCTGCTCGTAGGCGGTGCGCAGGCGGTTGGCCTTGCGGGCGTTGCGGGTCGTGCAGTCGGCGCGCGTGAGGATGTGCAGCCGCTCGAGCTCGGCGCCGGCGTCGCGGACATAGCGGCGGACGGCGGAGTCGGTCCAGTCGGTCTCGGCGTAGCCGTGGAAGCGCAGGTGCAGCTCGACGAGCGTCGCGACCGCCTTGACGTCGTCGGCCGGGAACCGCAGCTCGGTGAGCCGCTTGCGGGTCATCTTCGCGCCCACCACGTCGTGGTGGTGGAAGGACACCTTGCCGCCGGCCTCGAAGCGCTTGGTGCGGGGCTTGCCGACGTCGTGGAACAGCGCGGCGAGGCGTCCGACGAGGTCGGGGGCGTGCCCCCGGACGCGCTCGAGTTCGATGGACTGCTCGACCACGGTGAGGGTGTGCTGGTAAATGTCCTTGTGGCGGCCGTGTTCGTCCACCTCGCGGACTAACGCCGCGACCTCGGGGATCACCAGCTCGGCGAGCCCGGTCCGCACGAGCAGGTCGAGGCCCGGACGGGGGGCGTCCGCGAGCAGCAGCTTGCTCAGCTCGTCGCGGATCCGCTCGGCGCTCACGATCTCGAGGCGTCCGGCCATGTCGGCCATCGCCACCTCGACCTCGGGCGCCGGGACGAACCCGAGCTGCGCCGCGAACCGAGCCGCCCGCAGCATCCGCAGCGGATCGTCCCCGAACGACACTTCGGGCGCCGAGGGCGTCCGCAGCACGCGCGCGGCGAGATCGTCCAGGCCGCCGAAGGGATCCTCGAACGCGCCGGTGACGACCGACAGCGCCATGGCGTTGACGGCGAAGTCGCGGCGGGCGAGGTCGTCGCGCAGGTTGTCGCCGAACTCGACGGTGGGCTTGCGGGAGGCCGGGTCGTAGCTGTCGGCGCGGAACGTCGTCACCTCGACGGTCCACTCCTGGCCGCCGTCGCGCAGGTGGGCGCCGATGGTGCCGAAGGCGCGGCCGATGTCCCAGGTGGTCTTGGTCAGCGTCCGCAGGACCGCCTCGATGGCGTCCGGACGCGCGTCGGTCGTGAAGTCGAGGTCGTGGACGCCGCGGCCCGACAGCGCGTCCCGGACCGGGCCGCCCACCAGGTACAACTCGTGGCCGGCCGCCGCGAAGGCGTCCGCGACCCGACGGATCGTGGGCACGGCGACGACCGCCGCGGACAGGGCGGCGCGCTGCTCGGGACGCAGGGATGACACGGCCGTACAGCCTACCGGCCCTACGATGGTCGGGTGATCGCCGCGACGCCCGGACGCCGCCGCCTGCTGCGCGCAGTGCGGGCGCTGCTGGGGCTGGCGATCCTGGCGCTGCCCTTCGCCACGCCGGTCCAGGCCCACGCGCGGGCGTCGGTCACCCTCGACGTCGTGCTCACCGCGGCCACCATCTCCGGGACGGCGCCGACCGACACCCTCACGCTGTCCGGGCTCGTCGCCAACCATTCCGACACCGCCGCCTTCGGCGTCCGGGCGCAGCTATGGCGCTCGACCACAGCCCTGCGCGCCGCCGACGCTGTGGACGCCGCCCTCGCCGGCTCCGGGCCCACCGGCCGGACCGTCACCACCAAGCCCGAGCACTCCGCCACCGTGACGGGTCCGGACGCCGCCCTCGCGCCCGGCGAGACCCGCACGTTCTCGGTGCAGGGAACCCTGGCCGACGTGGGCCTGACCACGGCCGATGCCTCCTACCTCGTCGGCGTCAACGTGCGCGGCGCCGCCTCGGCGTCCGCCGCGGGCGACACCACCCAGGCCCGGACCCTCGTGACGCTGCCGGGGGCCTCCGCCACGCCGGTCGCGACGGTGGTGGAGCTGTCCGCGACCCCGAGGCAGCTCCGCCCCAACCTGTTCGCCGACGACCGGTTGGCCGAAGAACTGGACGGGCGGCTTCGCACGTTGCTGGACGCCGCCGCGCAGCCGGGCGTGTCCTGGGTGGTCGACCCGTCGCTCGTGGCCGAGGTGAGCGACCTCGCCGACGGCTATCGCGTCGTCGACGGCGACGGGAGCGCGCCCGGCGAGGGGACCGACGTCGCCAAGAAGTGGCTCGCGGACTTCCGGGCGCTGCCCACGGCGTCCGGATACCAGTCGCTGTTCGCCCGTCCGGACATCACCGCCGCGGTCGCCCTGCGCGACGATTCCGTCCTGGCGCACGCCCGCGCGGCGGCCACGCCCGCGCTCGGGCTGCCGACGCTGGTCACCCTCGACCGCGTGGACTCCCCCACCCTGCGCGCCCTCGGGCCGGACCACCCCGTCCTCACGCGGGCGCCCCGCCTGCAGACCCCCTCGATCGTCGTCGACGGCACCCGCGTCGTCGAGGCGGTGGCCCCCGACGAGGCGTGGGACGCCCACGCCCTCGCCGACACCCCGCTCAACCGGACGGCCGTCCTGGTGGCCCAGGCACGCGCGCACGGCGGACAGGTGCGGGTGGTGTCGTCCCAGGCGGGGCTGGACGCCGACCGCGCGGCCGCGCCGACCTGGGTCGCCCGCACCACGCTCACCCACCTGCTCGGCGGGCAGGCGCCGGTGAACGGCCGGTCGGTGCCGGTCGATCCCGACGCCACGGACGCCTTCGACGCCGAGACCTCCAAGCGCGGCGCCGCCCTGGCGGCGGGCCTGGCCACCTACGCCTCCGTCGCGCCCGACTCGCGGGTCGGGACCCTCGCCGACGCCCAGGCCGCGCGGGCGGCGTCCCTGGCCTGGACCGACGACCTCGCCGGGCGCGACGCCTGGCTGACCCTCGTGGACGCCCGCGCGGGACGCGTCGCGCTCGCCCGCGGGCTGTCGCTCAGCGCGAGCCCGCGCTTCACCATGACGGCAGCCGAGAGCGACTTCCCGGTGACGGTCACGAACACGCTTCCGGACGCCGTGGCCATCCGGCTGGTGCCCGCCAGCGACAGCCCCCAGCGCATCCGGATCAGCGCCGGCGACGTCGTCACCGTGGCGCCCGGGGCCAGCCAGGGCGCGTCGGTGCACGCCTCGGCGTCCGGAAACGGCGTGGCGTCCGGGACGATCCACGTGGCCACCGAGGCCGGGACGCGCCTCACCGCCGATGTCCCGCTCGTGCTGGAGGCCACCAACCTGGGGCGGGTCGGCTGGGTCATCGTCGTGGTGTCCGGCCTCGTGCTGATCGTGTCGACCGCGCTGCGCATCCGTCAGGTGCGGCGCCGCACAGGGGGTGCCGATGTCCGACGCTGAACCCGCACCGTCGAGCCGCCGCCTGCTCGGCGCCACGGCGGTGATGGCCTCCGGGACCCTCGTCAGCCGCATCCTCGGCTTCGTGCGCGCGACGCTGCTCGTCGCCGCGCTCGGCGCCGCCAACCCGCAGGCGGAGTCGTTCACCTACGCGACGCTCGTCCCGAACACCCTCTACATGCTGTTCGCGGGGGGCGCGCTCAACACCGTCCTGGTGCCGCAGATCGTCCGGCACATCAAGACCGACGACGACGGGGGCGAGGCATTCGTCAACCGGGTCATGACGGCGTTCCTCGTGCTGCTCGCGGCCGTGACCTTGATCGCGACGATCCTCACCCCGCAGGTCATGAGCCTGTGGACATCGGCCACGTGGCGCTCTCCCGAGCTCGCCCCGCACTGGACGATGCTCGTCCTGATGGCCTACCTGACCATGCCGCAGCTCTTCTTCTTCGGGGCGTTCTTCCTCGTCGGGCAGGTGCTGAACGCCCGCGACAGCTTCGGTCCGATGATGTGGGCGCCCATCGTGAACAACCTCGTGGGCATCGCGGTGCTGGGCGGCTACATGCTCACATGGGGCACCAACGCCAGCCACGGGCAGCCGTTCACCGTCGAGCAGGTGGTGGCGCTGGGCGTGGGCTCGACCCTCGGCATCGTGCTGCAGACGCTGGCGCTCGTGCCGGCCGTCCGCCGGATCGGTTTCCGCTACCGTCCCCGCTGGGACCTGCGCGGCACCGGCCTGGGCGAGACCTTCCACCTGGCCAAGTGGATGCTCGGCTATGTCCTGCTGACGTCCATCGCGCAGGTGATCGTCAGCCGCCTGGCGTCGGACGCCACGGTCGCCATCAAGGACACCCCCGGCGCCGGCATGACGGCCTACCAGAACGCGTACCTCATCTGGATCCTCCCCCACTCCCTCCTGACGGTCTCCCTCGCGACGGCCATGCTCCCGTCGGCGTCCCGGCTCGCCGCCGCCCAGGACTTCGCCGGCGTCGGCGCGGAGACCTCCCGGACGATGCGGCTCGCCAACACCTTCCTGCTGCCCAGCGCCGTGGCGTTCCTCGTGGTCGGCTTCCCGTTCGTCCACCTGTTCTTCGGGTTCGGACGCGGCGCCGACAGTTGGCAGTTCATCGCCTACACCCTGCTGGGCTTCGCGGTCGGGCTCGTGCCCTACACGATCCAGTACGTCTACCTGCGCGGCTTCTACGCCCTGGAGAACACCCGGACGCCGTTCCTGCTGCAGTGCGCCATCTCGGGCGCGAACGTCGCGTTCGCCGCCTTGGCGGTGGCAGCGGACGCCAACCCCCTCACCGTCGCCCCGCGCCTGGCCCTGGCCTACTCGTTCAGCTACGCCCTCGGGGCGTGGCTGACGTTCCGCGCGCTCGCCAAGCGGGTCCCCGGCCTGAACGGGGCCCACCTGTTGGGGCACCTCGTGCAGTTGCTCGTGGCCGTGATCCCGGGCGCGATCCTCGCGGGGCTGGTCACCTGGTGGTTGGGCACCTCGGATTCCCGGCTGGTCCTCGCCGGCGGCCTCGTGCTCGCCCTGGCGCTGGCGGGCGCGAGCTTCTTCTTCATGGCCAAGCGGCTCGGCATCGCCGAGGCCACCCACCTGGTGGACATCCTGCGTCGCCGCCTGCCCGGCGGACGCGCGGCGTCGGCGTCCGACACCCCCGACGAGGCGCGCGACCCGCTCGACCTCGCCGAGGACAGCGCGGAGATCGCCCAGGCCGCCGGAGTGACGCCCGTGGCGTCCGCGGCGCTGGAGAGCGGACCGCTGCTGGCCTACCCCGACCCCCACGACGACCATCCGCGCCGCGTGGACGTCCCCGCGGGCGACGATCCGGTGTCGCCTGTCAAGGCCGGACAGGTGCTGGGGTACCGCTACCGGCTGGACGAAGTGCTCGCCCGGCGTGGCGGGACGCTCACCTGGCTGGCGCACGATCTCACGCTCTCGCGGCCGGTCCTGCTGCACATCATGCGGAAGGGCGAACCGCGCACGCTGCAGATCCTGGACGAGGCCCGTCGGGCCGCTCCCGCCGTGGACTCGCGGTTCCTGCGAGTGTGGGACGCCGTCCTGGTCGAGCACGGCGACCACGGCAGTTACATCGTCTGCGAGTACGCGCCGGGCCGGTCGCTGGAACTCGTGCTGGAGAGCGGTCCGCTGACCGACGTGGAGGCGGCGTGGGTCGTCCGTGAGGTCGCGGACGCCCTGGAGGCCATGCACGCCCGCAAGCTGTACCACCGGCAGCTCAACCCGGACACGGTCATCATCACAGCGTCCGGCAACGTGAAGCTCGTGGGGTTCCTGGTCGAGGACATCCTGGAGGACGAGCCGCAGGCGCACGACGGCGAGGCTGCGGACATCCGCGCGCTCGGCGAGCTGCTGTACGCGTGCCTGCTCGCCCGCTGGCCCGGACCGGCCCGCTACGGCCTGCCGGGGTCCCCCACCGACAGCCACGGTCGTCCGCTCACCCCGCGGCAGGTGTCCGCGCGGGTGTCGACCGCGCTCAACGACATCGTCGACCGCATCCTCAACCCCGTGCCGCGGTCGCGGGGCACGCGCCTGACCACCGCCCGGGACGTGGCCCTCGCCCTGGGGGCGGTCCTCGGCGGCGTGGACGCCTCCCGCGACCTGGAGGCGCGCCTCAACTTCGGCATCGAGCCGATCCGGTTGACCGCCGGGCGGGTTCCGGACGCCGCCGCTCCGCCCGTCGCGCCCGCCGCCGCGGTCGTGGAGTCCAACGCCGCGCTCCCCCTGGCCCCCGGGACGCTCTCGGTGTCGGTGGACGTCCCCGACGACGGCCCGGCGACGCAGCGCTGGACGCCGACGCACGCGCCGTCCGGCGGGGCCACGCCCGCGGCGTCCGATGCCGAGGCGGACTTCCCGTGGGACTCCCCCGCGGACCACCCGTTGCTCGGCACGGGGATCGACCCGTGGGACGACGACGGCGACTCGACCCAGTCGATGGCCCCGGCGCTGGGGGAGCTGACCGAGCCGCACACGCCGATCCCGCCGCCCGAGTACGAGCACTCGGGCATCCTGGAGCTCGTCCAGGAGGTTCCCACCAAGGAGCCCGCGCGGCGCTGGCTCGTCGCGCTCGTCGGGACATTCGTCGTGGTACTGCTCGCCAACCTCGTGCTGGTGTTCGTCAACCAGTACGACCGGTCCCGGACGCCGCCGCCCTCCCCCGCCACGCCCTACCCGATCGTCGCGGCCCGCGACTTCGACCCCCGGGCCGACGGCGGCGACAACCGCGAGAACCCCGACCAGGCGCGGCTGGCGGTGGACGGCGATCCGGCGAGCGTCTGGCGCACGGAGCGCTACGGCAAGTCCTCGGACTTCAACGGCCTCAAGCCCGGCGTCGGCCTCATCGTCGATCTGGGCCAGCCCCGCAGCATCGGCTGGGTCCGGTTCGACCTCGGCGACGGGGTGACGGTCGCCGAGTTGCGCGTCCCGCAGGACGCGACCGCGACGACGCCGCCGGTGACTGGCCGGGCGGCCTGGCGGGTGGTCCACTCGCTGCCGGCGGCGTCCGGGCCGGTGCAGGTGAAGCTCGACACTCCCGTCGAGGCCCGTTTCCTCATGGTCTACCTCACCCGGCTGCCGCAGCGGGACGGCCAGTTCTCCGGGTCGGTCGGAGAGGTGGCCGTCACCCCATGACCGATGTCGCCACGCGCACCGACCGCCAGCTTCTGGACGCCCACGTCCGGGGCGAGGCGGGCGCGTTCGGCGAGTTGGTCGAGCGGCACCGGCACCGGCTGTGGGTCCTCGCGCTGCGGACGGTCGGCAACGAGACCGACGCCGCGGACGCCCTCCAGGACGCCCTCGTCTCCGCCTACCGGCGCGCGGGCTCGTTCCGCGGGGACGCGGCGGTCACCACGTGGCTGCACCGGATCGTCGTCAACGCCTGCCTGGACCGGCTGCGGTGGCTCGCGAGCCGCCGCGCCGAGCCGCTCACGGCGGACGCCGAGCGCATCCACGCGGGCGGTCCGTCGCCCCAGGCCGCCGCGGAGCAGGCCGACCTGCGCGACCGCGTCCGCCTCGCCCTGGCGGGTCTCTCGGCGGATCAGCGCGCGGCGATCGTCCTGGTGGACATGTTCGGCTACTCCGTGGACGAGGCCGCCGAACCGCTCGGCTGCGCCCCCGGCACCATCAAGAGCCGCTGCTCGCGGGGCCGCGGGACGCTGCGCGCCGCGCTGGCGGAATGGCGGGAGGGAACCGGGCCGGACGCCGCGGCGTCCAACCCCTATCAGCACCCGACGAGCGAAGGAGGATCCCATGCCTGACGACGCACCGCTCGCGGAGCTGGCCGATCTCGCCGACGAGCCGATGCCGGACGCCGTCGCGCGCCGCCTCGCCGCCACGTTCGCGGCCCTGGACGCCGAGCGCGCCGCGAGCCGGACCAAGCCGGGGGCCTGTGCGCCGGCGCTGAAGTCGTTCGTCCGGGAGGGCGAGAACGAGCGCACCACCCGCTGAGGGGAATACCCGCAAAACCAGCGGCGTTGGGACGCCGGGGGCGCCGGTAGGCTGGACGCCCTGGGAGTTCCGACGAGTTGTGAGGCGTGTTTCATGAGCGACATCCGCGAAGTCATCATCATCGGATCCGGTCCGTCCGGGTACACCGCAGCGATCTACGCGGCCCGCGCGGAGCTGAAGCCGCTCGTGTTCGAGGGCGCGCTCACCGCCGGCGGGGCCCTGATGAACACCACCGAGGTCGAGAACTTCCCCGGCTTCCCCGAGGGCGTCATGGGCCCCGATCTGATGACGAAGATGCGCGAGCAGGCCGAGAAGTTCGGCGCCGAACTCGTCACCGAGGACGTGACCGAGGTCGACCTGAGCGGTCCGGTGAAGTCGGTGACGGACGCCACGGGCGCCACCCACCGCGCCAAGACCGTCATCCTGGCGATGGGCTCGGGCTACCGTCGCCTCGGGGTGCCGGGCGAGGATCGACTGTCCGGGCGCGGCGTGAGCTGGTGCGCGACGTGCGACGGCTTCTTCTTCCGCGACAAGACCATCGCGGTGATCGGTGGCGGCGACTCGGCGCTGGAGGAGGCGACGTTCCTGTCCCGGTTCGGGCGCAGTGTGACGATCGTCCATCGGCGCGACGAGTTCCGGGCGTCCAAGATCGTGGCGGCGCGCGCGCTGGCCGACCCGAAGATCGACGTGGCGTGGAACTCGGTCGTCGAGTCCATCAACGGCGAGAGCAAGGTGACATCGCTCACGCTCAAGGACACGGTCACCGGCGAGCTCCGCGACCTGCCCGTCGAAGGCGTGTTCATCGCCGTCGGGCACGATCCGCGCAGCGAGCTGGTCGCGGGCCAGGTCAAGCTGGACGCCGCGGGCTATGTGCTCGTGCAGCCCGGCTCGACCGCCACGAGCGTCCCGGGCGTGTTCGCCGCGGGCGACCTCGTCGATCACACCTACCGTCAGGCGATCACCGCGGCGGGCACCGGGTGCTCCGCGGCGCTGGACGCCGAGCGCTACCTCGCGTCCCTGGCCGACGCCGTGGACGCCGACAAGGCCATCGCCCGCGGCGAGGGATCGGTCGACTGACGCCCTCCGCGTCCGGTCTCGATGGGATGGGTCCGGACGCCGCGGGTGTCGGCGCGCGGACTGTCGGAGCGGCGTCATAGGCTGGGCGCCGTTCGCACACAGACGCACGCACGAAGCAAGGAGAACCCCATGGGAGCGGTCGCCGAGGTCACGGACGCCACGTTCGAGGCGCAGGTCTTGAAGTCCACCAAGCCGGTGATGGTCGACTACTGGGCCGACTGGTGCTCGCCGTGCAAGCAGATCGCGCCGATCATCGAGGAGCTGGCCCTCGCCTACGGCGACAAGATGACGTTCCTCAAGCTGGACACCAACGCCAACCCGAACACGCCGGTCCAGATGGGCATCATGGGGCTGCCGACGCTGCAAATCTTCGTCAACGGCGTGGTCGTGAAGTCCATGACGGGTGGCAAGACCAAGGCCGCGCTGCTCAAGGCGATCGACGAGTACCTCTGACCGCGCCCCCGGGGGCGGGCGGCGTCCGCGTCAGTCGCGGATGCGGTTCCCGACCAGGGGCGGCAGGCTCGACCAGGGGAACGAGATCCAGGCGTCGGTGCGCTTCCACACGTAGTCGCACGCGATGATCGACTGCGGCTTCTCGTAGAGCACCGCCACGCGGCTCTCGGCGGCGTGGCCGTCGCAGAAGTCGCGGACATGGCGCAGGGTCTCGCCGGTGTCGGCGACGTCGTCCACGATGAGGATCTTCTGGTCGGCGAGGTAGTTGGTCGACGGCAGCGGCGGCAGGAACACCGGCGCGGGAAGCCGCTCGTCGATGCCGGTATAGAACTCCACGTTGATGATGTGGACGTTCTTGTTGTCCAGCGCGTACGCGATGGCCCCGGCGGGCAGCAGGCCGCCGCGCGTGATCGAGAGCACGATGTCGGGCTCGAAGCCCGAGTCGACCACGGCTTGGGTCAGCTCGCGGCAGGCAGCTCCGAAGGTGGGCCAGTCCAGGATCTCGCGCTCGTCGCTCATGGCGACATTCTGTCAGGGTCGGACGCCCGCCACGCCCCCCGGCGTCAGGACGCGGGCACGGTGTCCCCGCACCCAGTCGATCCGGAACGCCAGCGCGACCTGGAGGAGCCAGGCGGTTGCGGCCGCAAAGGCGAACAGCTCCGGCCCGGCCCACACTGCCGCCGCCACGGACGCGACCGCGGCGAGCACCGTGGTGGCCACGACGAGGCGACACGCGGCGTCCGCACACCAGGGGCCGCGCAGGTCGTACAGGCGGGCAAGGAACCACACCCACGCCGCCGCCATCACGGCGAGGCCGACGCAGTTGCCGAGCGTGGCGGGGATGCCGCCGATGACGGCGACGATCCGGGGACCGACGAGATCGCGGGGCACGACCAGCAACAGGCCGAGTCCCGCCAGGGTCAGGACGATCCACCTGACCATGGCATCGAGCGCGGTGGGGTGACGCATAACGCCATGGTAAGAATCCGTTGGGAGTTTCCCAGGCGACGCGCGCCTCGGCCGCGGGAATTCATCCCACGGTCTGGTGGGTCACTCGAATCTTCATCCTCAAGTAGGGCTGAGAAGCATCAGGCGAGGAACACCGGCGACGCGGCGAACCCTCCGTCGGCGGACGCCGCGAGCAGGTCGAGGTCGAACCGCTCCTGCAGGCGTTCGAGGGTGCCGGGGCCACCGGCCAGGATCGCGGTGGCGAGGACGTCCGCGGTGACGATATCGGCGGCACACACGGTCACCTGGACGAACGTGGCATCCGCGGCGAGCCGCCACACATGGTCCCCGCGCTCGGCGAGCCCCGAGGTGGCGACGGCGCGGCGGCCCTCGCGGGTGGCGAACTGGGTGAGGAGGGCCGCGCGGTCGTCCGGGTCGACGATGCCGACGATCCACGGCGAACCGTCGGCCTGCGTGCCCCGGACGAGCACGTCGCCGCCCGCGTTGAGGCACCAGTCGGCGATGCCGTGGGCGTCCAGCACCGCGCCGGCGCTCTCGATGCCGAGCGCTTTGACGATGCCGGAGAGGTCGACGTTGCCGTCCGGGCGATGCGGGGTGAAGGCGCCCTCGGTCGTCGTGCGCCACTCGATGGCGGCGTCGTAGACGGCGCGGAACTCGGGCGTCGCGTCCCGCAGCCTCAGCTCGCGACGCGCGAACCGGGCCCCCTCGGTGTGCGGACGCCACAGGCTGAAGCGGTCCTCAAGCGCCTCGAAGGCGGCGCGGACGTCCGCGACGGCGTCCGGGTCAAGGTCGTCGTGGGTCCGGATGGAGACGACCGTCCCCATGGCCTGGAAGACGAGGCGTCCGGCGGTGTCGGGGTGGCTCACGGTGTTCATGCGCGTCAGGCCTTGTCGAGGGCGGATTGGAGCGAGGTCAGGTACGCACGCGTGGTGTAGGTGGCGCCGGAGATCGTGGAGACGTTCGCGCTGTTGGCGGCGAGGATCGCGGCCTTGAGCGTCGGGACCGACCGCGCGTTGATCTGGTTGGACTTGGAGTCGCCGTCCGAGACGAGCTTCTCCGTGACCGCCGTGATCTTGCCGCCGCTGATGGTGACGGTGACGGTGACGGTCCCGTAGCGGAACGTCGTCGCGGTGCCGGTGTAGGTGCCGTCGGTGTAGGTGGAGGACGACGCCGTGGTGGCGGTGCCCGTCGATCCGGTGGAGGTGGAGGTTCCGGACGCCGAGGTGGAGGTTCCGGACGCCGAAGTGGAGGATCCGCTGGTCGTGGTGGAGGAGGAAGTCCCGGTGGTGGTCGTCGTGGTCGTCGTGGTGGGGGTTGCGGCGGTGAGGGTCAGTCCGTTGGCGGTGGCCGCTCCCCAGCCCAGGCCCAGGACTCCCAGGGAGGCCGCCGCGGCGGCGAGCTTGGCCTTGGTGCTCATGGTGTCGATGCCTTTCGTGTCGTTGTGTCTTCATGGTCGCGACGCGCGCTGTGGGGTGGCTGTGAGGAAGGTCGGTCCCGGCTACGAGGTGGCCGGCGATCCGCGGGCTCGTCACTGTGCGTCACCGGGACGGATATCGACCGGTGACGCACAGTGAGCGGCGATCGCGGACGCCGCGGGCTCGCCTCGGCGCGCCCTGCGCTCACCAGGCGAAGCGTTCGTGGTGGATGCGGCTGGCCGGCACACCGGCGGCCACGGCGTCCGCGACCACCAACTCGGCCGCCGCCTGAGGACCGCAGACGTACACGTCGGCGTCCGCGACCCCGGTCAGATCGGCCAGCGAGAGTCCGGCGTGGGTGGCGGGCAGCCACGAGGCGGAGCCGTCGGGGCGGAGGCCGCGGTGGCCGGTCAGGACGATCAGCCGGGCACCCTTGGCGCGGCAGAGCTCGGCGACCTCCCGGCCGAGGAAGACCTCGGCGTCGGTGGAGGCCCGCAGGACGACCGTGCCGTGGCCGGGCGCGAACTCGGTCTCCTCCAGCAGCGCGCGGACGGGGGCGATCCCGATGCCGATGCCGACCATGACGACGTCGGGGGCGGTCCGGGCGGCGTCGGTGAAGATGCCATAGGGGCCTTCGAGGAAGACCGGCATCCCGGGACGGACACGGTCCAGCAACTGGCGGGTGCCCGCGCCGAGCGCGCGGACGGTGATCCGCAGGGTCTGGGGCGTCGGCGCCGCGGAGACGGAGAAGGGGTGCTGGTGCCACCAGAGTCCGGGGGCGAGGAAGCGCCAGTGGAAGAACTGTCCGGCCTTGGTGCCCAGAGCGTCGAGGTGGCGTCCGGTGAACTCGATGGTGGCGACGTCCGGGGTCTCGAAGGTGACATGGCTGACGACGACGCGGTGCTCCAGGCTGGCCATGAGCGGCAGGAAGACGCGGTACATCAGCATGACGAAGAAGGTGGCCGCGAACAGCGCGCTCCAGTACCAGAAGGCGATGCCGCTGGCGAACAGGCCGCTCATCGTGAACTGGTGGGGCAGCGCGACCAGCACCGCCGCGTACGTGACGAGGTGGATGCCCTGCCACACCTCGTGCGGCAACTTGGCCTTGACGGCCACCACCGAGCTGATCGAGACCGCCGTCAGCAGGACGATGCTCGCGACCGCCAGCACGAAATCGCCGACGCCGAGCAGGGTGAGGAACTCGGCGAACATGCCGATGCCGTCGCCGAGGGCGTAGGCGGTGACGAGGAAGAGCCCGTGGGCGATCAGGCCCCCGAACACCCACTGCCCCAGCGCGCTGTGCAGCGCGAGGGCCCGATCGTGCCCGATGGTCCGGTCGATGAACGGGACGCGCGCGCTGAGCCAGAGCATCACCACCATCGCGGCGGTCGCGACCAGGCCAGTGAGGACGCCGACGGCCTTGAGGGTCCCGGCGAGGGTCGCGAAGCTGGACAGCCCGCCGGACGCGAGCCAGATCCCCACCGGGATGGCCAGGACCAGCCAGCCGACGACGTAGAGAACGTCCGCCGCGAGGCGACGTTCGGAGCCCTGGCGGGCGTAGCGGACGCCGAGCGCCTCCCGGGGCGGGGCCCACGTCCGCGTGTCGTGCCCCTGCGGGGCGATCAGTGTCGAGGTCATGTCCTCACGGTGACGGTCCGGGCTGTGCGGATCCTGTGACATCCCTCGGGATGCCGTGTGATCTCGTCCGCGCCGTGGCCGCCGCCGCGACGGCGTCCGGATCACCGCCTCCGGTTGGACCGACAATCCCTCGGAGCCGTACCTGAAGCTCCCGAGCTGACGCTCGGGCGACGGCAGCGGATCGCGGTCCCGTCCGGCGGTGGGCGGAGGGGGCGGACGCCGTCGGCGCGCGCGGGGTGGGCCGGACCGCACCCGCGGCGTCCGGACGCGTAGGCTCCCCCGCGTGTCCAGCGAGGTCGAGCCGTCCTACCGCGCGCTGTTCGCGGTGCCGGGAGCGCGGTCGATCTTCGTCAGCATGACGCTCTCGCGGGTGGCGCAGAACATGATCGCGCTTGGGTTGACGCTGCTGGCGCTGCACCTGTTCGAGTCGCCGGCGGTGGCGGGGGCGGCGACGTTCGCGTCGGTCGTCCCGGGGCTGGTGCTCAGCCCGATCGCGGGAGCGCTGCTCGACCGACACGGCCGCGTCCGGCTCATGGCCCTCGACTACGCGCTCGGGGCGACCGCGTTGGTCGCGCTGGCGGTTCTGGCGACGCGCGGGCTGCTGACCCCCGCGGGCCTGGTAGGAATCGCGGCGGTGGCGTCCCTGACGACGCCGTTCAGCGCGACGGGGCCGCGGTCGCTGCTGCCGCGGTTGGTCCCGACGGAGCTGTGGGAGCGGGCCAACGCGGCGGACTCGGCGAGTTTCGTGGTCGCGACGCTGACGGGTCCGGCGGTGATCGGGTTCGCGGCGCAGGCGCTCGGACCGCCGCTGTCCCTGCTGACGGCCGCGGGTGCGTTGGCGGGGGCGGCGCTGTCGCTGCGCGGCCTGCCGGACCCGCGCGACGGCGTGGAGACGTCCGGGAGGCTGGGACGCGACGCCCTCGACGGGCTGCGCTATGTGTGGCAGAACCCCACGCTGCGGGGGCTGGCCGTGACGATCAGCCTGGCGAACGTCACCTGGGGCATGGGGACCGTCGCGATCCCGGTGATCGTGCTGGGGCGGCTCGGGCACGGCCCGGGGACGGTGGGGATGCTGCTGGCGGTCCAGGGGTTGGGCGGGATGGTCGCGGCCCTGTGGTTCGGACGCCGCGACAGCGCCGGCCGCGAGCGCCGGTGGCTGGGGCTGGCCCTGCTGGGGAGTGCGGCGGTGACCGGGTTGCTGATTCCGGACGCCGGCGTCCCGCTGGTCGTCGTCGCGCTGCTGGGGCAGGGTCTGGTCAACGGCCCGCTCGATGTCGCTCTGTTCACGATCCGGCAACGCCGGACCGACCCGGCGTGGATGGGTCGGGCGTTCGCCGTGTCGATGGCGCTGAACTGGTCCGGGATGCCCATCGGCGCGGCGCTCACCGGCTGGTTGGCGTCCGTGGCGTCGGTCGAGACGGCCATCGGCGTCGGGATCGTGACGACCCTAGCCGCCGCGGCGTCCGTGTGGTGGTTGGTCCCGGCGGAGTAGGGGTGGGGGGTCCGGAGCCGACGTACGTCCGGGTTATCCACAGGGGTTGTCCACAGTGGGGAAAACTACATCCGTGTAAGTCGGGGGCCACGGG
>CAYZXQ010000034.1:0-28439 GCA_964482465.1 uncultured Nigerium sp.
GGATCGCTCGATCCGGGCCGCCGCAGCCAGAACATGATTGATCAGCGTTTCCCTAAGGCCCGACCCCCGGGCCTTCGCCCTACGCGTCACGCCGGGGCCCTTCTTGCTGCGTTGGAAGCGCCCGCCACCATCCGCGAGATGATGACGACGACCGGACTCTCAGAAGGGCAGGTCCGCTTCGCGCTGAGGCAGTTGATGGACGCCGGCGAGGTGACGATGCAAGGAGCCCAGGGGGTCCGAGGGACCCGTTACACGCGCTCGTGAACGTGCAGCCGCCCCCGATACACAGCCCTTCCTCGCCCTCGCGGAGCCATCGACGATCGGCAAACTCCACAGCCAAACCGCGGGGGAGGCGCCTTCTCTGACGTCATCGACACTGTCCTGGCCTTCGCTGAGCGCCACCTTGGAGCGCCAGGGGTAGTGGATGCCTGACGGGTTGAAGTCGCAGGCATGTTGCACGGCGGAGTCCCCATGGCCAACAGCGCCCACATCGCTCCGCGTCAGATGCGAGCAAGCCCGCGAAGTCGGCAGGGTTCAAGTCCAGTTAGACCCATTCAGAAAAACCCCTAGTCAACCAAGGTTTCTTCGCGGTTTCGGGGCGGAGAGGACGTAAGCAGGTCGAGGCTGACGACGCCTGTTGCGCCGTACCAACCGGCGTCGCGGGCGGCGGCGCTGAAGGTTGCGACGCGTGAGCTGGGCGTGATCGGTCCGCAGCCGCTGCGCAGCACAGGACCGCGCCGTCGCGGCGCTACCGTGGTGCCGTGGACGCCGACTCCGATTCGCCGCGCCGCACCGGACGCCGGCGTGGCAACCCGGACACGCGCGGGCAGGTGCTTGCCGCTGCGGAGGAGGTGTTCGCGGAACAGGGTTTCGACGGGGCGACGATCCGCGGGATCGCCCGGCGTGCCGGTGTCGATCCGGCGCTCATCCACCGCTGGTTCGGGGACAAACGCGGCGTGTTCATGGCCACCGTCCAACTCGGCTTCGATCCCCTCCGACTCATCGAACACCTGATGGAGGGCGGACCGGAGCACCTCGGCGTCCGGAGCGTTCTCGCCGCGACCAGCGTGTGGGAGTCGCGGATGGGGCGCGCGTGGGTCGAGGTCGTGCGCAAGAACCCGGCACTGCTGTGGGCGATGGTCGGCTACCTGAACACCCCGCTGGTCGCGGCCGCGCGGCGGCTCCTGGCCATGGACCATGAGGAGGCGCGGCTGAGGGTCGGCCTGGCCGAAGGGATCATGCTGGGCCTGGCGACCACCCGCTACCTCACCCGCCTGGAGCCGATCGCCTCGCTGCCCCGGGACGAGATCGCGCGCCTCTACGGTCCCTTGGTCCAACAGGCGATCGGCGGGTCAAGACCCGCCCGGGAGTCAGACCGCCGCCACACCGACCGAAAAGTCATCACCCCTACCTCGGCGGCACCAGCGCACGCGTGATTCCGGGGGCACGACAAAGTCACTGCTCGTTGCACGAAACACCCCGAAGCCCCACGCTGGTGCGCATGTCCCACCGGCTGCGCGGCCCCAGCGTCACCCTCGCCCTCGTGGCGTGCGCGCTCGTTGCCGCCGGCTGCGCGGGTCCTGCGGACATCGCGGCGACCGGACGCGTCGAGGAACACACCGCCAGCGTCTCCGCGCCGCTCCTGCTCGCGGCCACCCCCGACCGCAACGCTGGGTTCGAGCCCGCCCCCTCGAGCCCGGTCGTCCCGACGCCCGTGGCTGCCGTGCGGGTCGCGGACGCCGCCCCGCTGGGCACCCGCGTGCGCGCCGGCGAGCCGGTCGCTCACGTCGAGGGCGCAGAACCGGACGCCGCATGGGCCGCCGCCCAGGCGGACGCCGCGCTGGCCCTGAGGCGGGTGGAGCTCATCGACGCCCGGGCTGCCGACCTCGCCGACAAGCGCTCGGACCTCACCGGCAAGCGCCGCGACGTCACGGACGCGTTGGCCACGCTCGCCAACGCCCGCAGTCAAGCCCTCGCGACGCGCACCGACCTCCAGTCCAAGCAGGCCACGTTGGCCGCCCAACGCGCCCAGCTCAAGGCCAAACGCGCCGAGGTTGCGTCGACGGTGGGCGGTCTCGCCGCGAAGCGGACGCAGGTGGTCGCCACGCTCGCCGACCTCACCGACCGTCACGCTCGCCTGGCCGCGACCCTCGCGGGCCTGCGCCACCAACGGGCGGACCTCGCCGCGACCCCCGATTCGCCCGAACGCACCGCCGGTCTCGCCGCGCTCGACGCCGCCATAGCCGACGCTGCGACCGCCCTGGACCAGCTCGCCTCCGGCCGCGACCAGGCGGCGTCCGGACTCGCCCAGCTCGATGCGGGTCTGGCCGCTGCCCGCGCCGGACTGGCGCAACTCGATGTCGGCTCGGCGCAGGCGGACGCCGGGGCCGCCCAGCTCTCGGCCGGACTGTCCCGGCTCGCCGCCGGACTGCGCACGCTGGACGACAACCAGGCCAAGGCGCGCGACGGCCTCGCCAAACTGGACGACGGCTTGGCGCAGCTCGACGACGCCGCCGCGTCGCTCGCGGACGCCCGCGATCTCGCCCGCATCGCCGTCACGTCCACGGACGTCGCCGCCCAGCGGGCGCGCCAGCAGCGCGACCTCGTGACCCTCGTCGCCCCGGCGGACGGCGTGGTCGTCCGGACGTCCCTGCCCGGCGCCGTGGTCGCGCCCGGAGCCCCCGTCGTGGTGGTGCGGACGGACGCCGCGGCGTCCGTCACCGCCTGGTTGGCTCCGGACGCCGCTGCCCGGCTCTGCCCGGGCGCGACCGGGACCGTCCGGACCGACTGGGGCGCGACCCACTCCGTGACCGTGGCGCGCGTCGGCGTCCGGGCCGACTACCCACCTACCGCCCAGGCCACCGACGACGTGCATCTGACCCGAGCGGTGTCCGTGACCGTGACCCTCGACTCCGGCGAGACGCTGCCCCCGGGCGCGCCGGTCGACCTGACCCTGATCCCCTGCAAGGAGGCCTCCCATGGCTGAGCGACGCCGTCCGCCCGTCCCCGTGATCGTGCTCGTGGTCCTGGCACTCGCCGGTGGCGGCACGTGGTGGTGGAGCACGCAGCAGGCCGCCGCCCAGCCGGACCGGATCGCCGGATCGGTCGAGGCCACGCAGTACGCCGTCGCCTCGGTCATCTCCGGGAAGGTCGCCGAGGTGAAGGTCGCCGAGGGCGACCCGGTCCGCGCCGGCGACACCGTCGTCACCCTCGATCCCACGGCCCTGCACCTCGGGGTCGACCAGGCGAAGGCCGGCGTCGCGGCCGCCCAGGCGCTCGTCACCCAGCGCCTGGACGACGGCACGGACGCCGAAGTGGCCGAAGCCCGCGCCCGCCAGGCCCAGGCCGAGGCCGCCGTGAAGCTCGCCGAGGTCCAGCTCGGCCACGCCACCCTCACCGCCCCCCACGGCGGCACGGTGGTGACGGTGACCACCAACGTCGGCCAGGCCGCCGCCCCCGGACGCACGCTCGTGACGATCCTCGACCCCTCCGACGTCTGGGTCCGCGCCTACGTGCCCGAGCCGCGGCTGGCCGCGGTCAGCGTCGGGGCGGTCGTCCACGTGTCGGGCGACGGCCTCACCCACCGCGACGGCACGGTGACGTGGGTTTCGGCCGAGCCCGAGTTCACCCCCAACAACGTCGAAACCCGCGACCAGCGGACCAAGCTCGTCTACCAGATCCGCGTCCACCTGCCCGCGGACGCCGCCCTCAAGCCCGGCCAGCCCGTGGACGTGACCCTGCCATGACCGCCATCGTCACCGCCGGGCTCGTCCACCACTTCGGGGAGGTCCGGGCCGTCGATGGTGTCACGCTGACGGTGCCGCGCGGCGCGGTGTACGGGCTCCTCGGTCCGGACGGCGCCGGCAAATCGACGCTGCTGCGCCTGCTGGCCACCGTGTCGGCTCCGGACGCTGGCGACGCGGCCGTGTTCGGGGTGTCGGTGCGGGACGACCCGGGGGCGGTGACACCCCGGATCGGCTACATGAGCCAACAGTTCTGCATGTACCCCGATCTGACCGTCGCCGAGAACCTCGAGTTTTTCGCGACCCTGCGTGGAGTCCCCCGGGCGGTACGTCGCGAGCGCTCCGCGGCGCTGCTGGCGTCCATGGGCATGGCCGAGTTCACCCGCCGGACGGCCGGACGCCTGTCCGGCGGCATGAAGCAGAAACTCATGCTCACCTCGACGCTCATGCATGCGCCCGAGCTGCTCCTCCTGGACGAACCCACGACCGGCGTCGACCCCGTTTCGCGGCGCGAGTTCTGGGCGATCCTGGCCGACCTGAACGCCTCGGGCACCACCGTGGTGGTCGCGACGCCCTACATGGACGAGGCCGAGCGCTGCACGCACGTCGCCTTCATGGCCGACGGCCGGATCACCCACACCGGCACCCCCGCCGAGCTGACGGCGCTCGTGGGTGGCGTCCTGCTGGAGGTCGTCGCGGACGACCCGCGTGCCGCCCTCGCGGCGCTGGCCGCCGGCCGCGGCGTCCGGTCGGCCCACCTGCTGGGGGATACGGTCCGGGTGCTGCTCGCCGAGGACGCGACCGTCGTGCCCGCCGAGGCCGCGGCGGCCGAGCGGGTCGAAACCATCCTGCGCGGACGCGGCGTGACGGCGTCCGCACACGTCATCGAACCCGACATGGAGGCCGCGTTCGCCTACCTGGCCGAGGCGGCCTCATGAAGGGGACCGTCGTGCGCATCGGGACGCTCGTGCGCAAGGAGTTTCAGCACCTGGGTCGCGACCCGCGCGCCCTGGCGCTGGTGCTGCTGCTGCCCGTCATCGAACTGGTGCTGTTTGCGTGGGCGATCAGCTTCGACGTCCGGCACGTCCCGACGGTGGTGTGGGACGCGGACGCCTCGCCCGCCTCGCGCGCCTACCTGCAGCAGTACGCGGCGGGCGGGTTCTTCGACGTCACCGGCGCGGTCGAGTCCCTGGACGCCATCGACCGCACCTTCGAGCGGGGCCAGGCGCGGGTCGCCGTGGTCATCCCGGCCGGGTTCCAGCGGACGCTCGACAGGGGCGGACGCGCCGACGTGCTCGTGCTCGTCGACGGCGGCGAGCCCACCGCGGCGCGCATGGGCGAGGCCTACGCGCTGGCGCTCAACCAGCGCTACAACGCGACCGGCTTTGCCGCGTGGGCCCAACGGACGCCGGGGGCTGCGGCCGAGGCGTCCTCCGCCGGGACCGGCGCGGGGGGCGTCCTCGAACCGCGTGTCCGCACCTGGTACAACCCGGACCGGCTGAGCTCGGTCTTCCTCATCCCCGGGCTGATCGTCGTGATCATCATGATCGTGACCGTCCAGCAGACGGCGGTGACGGTCGTCCGCGAGCGCGATCTGCACACGGCCGAGCAGTTGCTGGTCAGCCCGCTCACCCACACCGAATTGGTGATCGGCAAGCTCTTGCCCTGGACCGCGCTGGCGTTCGTCGACATGGGTATCGTCATCGGGCTGGGCATGGGGCTGTTCGCGCTGCCCCTGCGGGGATCCCTCGTGCTGCTGACCCTCGCGGCCCTCGTGTTCGTGTTCGCGTCGTTGGGGATCGGGCTGATTATCTCCTCGCTCGCGCCGTCGGCGGAGACGGCGAACTTCCTGGCGCTGCTCGTCGCGTTCCTGCCGGCGTTCCTGCTCTCGGGATTCGCGTTCCCCCTCGGGTCGATGCCCGTGGTGTTGCAGTGGGTGTCCTACCTCTTCCCGGCTCGGGAGATGGTGACGATCGCCCGCAGCGTGTTCTTGAAGGGCGCCGGGTTCGGCGACGCGTGGCTGCCGCTGCTGCAACTCGTCGCCTACGCCGCGGTGGCCGTCACGGTGGCCGTGCGGCTCTACGCGCGGAGGGCACGCCGATGAAGCTCAAGCACATCCGGCTGCTGATCTGGAAGGAATTCCTCCAGCTCCGACGCGACCCCATGTTCCTGCGGATAGCCATCGCGATGCCCATCGCCCAGCTCATCATGTTCGGCTACGTCGTGGCGGCGGACGTCACGCACGTGCCGACCGCCGTGGTCGACCTGGACCGGACGCCGGTCAGCCGCGAGCTGGGAGCCGCGTTCGAGGCGTCGGACTACTTCGAGGTGGTCGCGCGTCCCGACGGTGAGGGCGCGTTGCGGACACTCCTGGATGGGGGCACGGTGGCGATCGCCGTCGTGATCCCCTCCGGGACGCAGGAGTCGCTCCAGCGCGGCGAGGTCGCGGGCGTCGGCGTCGTCGTGGACGGGTCCGACTCGCAGACCGCGTCCGTCGGTACGAGTCACGCGGTGCGGGTGATCGGGCGGTTCAACACGCTTCCGGACGCCGGACCGGGCGTGGACGCGCGCGTCCGCGTCCAGTACAACCAGTCGCTGCGGACGGTGAACACCATGATCCCCGGGCTGATCGGGACGATCATGATGATCTCCGTGCTGGCCATCATGAGCCAGGCCGTGGTGAAGGAGCGGGAGAAGGGCACGCTGGAGCAGATGTTCGTGACGCCCATCACCCGCGGCGAGTATCTGGTCGGCAAGGTCGTGCCGTACATGATCCTCGCCTCCGTGCAGGCGTCGCTCGTGGCGACGCTGGGCACGTGGTGGTTCGGGGTCCCGTTCAACGGGTCGGTGTGGGTGGTGCTGGCCGGGATGGTGCTGTTCATGCTCATCAACGTCGGCATCGGGCTGTTGGTGTCGCTGGCGTCCCGGACGCGGCAGCAGGCGCAGCAGACGATGATGTTCGTCACGCTGCCGACGATGATCCTGTCGGGATTCATCTTCCCGATCGAGTCCATGCCGGCGGTGGTCCAGCCGTGGACCAATCTCATCCCTATGACGCACGCCCTCGTCGTGCTGCGCAGCGCGTTCGTGAAGGGCGCCGGATTCGACGCCCTGGCCGCCCCGCTAGCCGCGCTCGCCGTTTTCGCGGTGGTCATCTTCGGTGCTGCCGTCGTGCTGGTCCGTAGGAGGTTGGCCGAATGAGAACGCCCGTCCCGGACGCCGTGCCGTCCCCGGACGCCGCCCGCGGCGGTCTTGCGGCGAGCGCGACCCCAGCCGTCCGCGTCCGCGACCTGCGTAAGGTCTACGGCGGGTTCGCCGCTGTCGGCGGCATCAGCTTCGAGGTGGCCCGCGGCGAGGTGTTCGGCTTCCTGGGGCCGAACGGGTCGGGCAAGACGACGACGATCCGGATGCTCACGGGGTCGATCGCGCCGACGTCCGGGACGGTCGAGGTGCTCGGGGTCGATGCCGTGCGGCGTCCGGCGTTGATCGGGCCGCGCATCGGCTACGTGAGCCAGAAGTTCTCGCTGTTCGAGGATCTGACCGTTGACGAGAACCTCCGCTTCTACGCGGGCGTGTACGACCTCAGCGCCGAGGAATTCGCGCGGCAGCGCGAGTACGTCCTCGACATGGCGGCGCTGCGCGGCCGCGAGAAGGAGCTGACCGCCAACCTCTCGACGGGCTGGAAGCAGCGCCTGGCCCTCGGCGCGGCGACCATGCACTCGCCGGAACTGTTGTTCCTGGACGAGCCCACCTCGGGCGTCGATCCGGTCGCCCGCCGCCAGTTCTGGGACCTGCTGCACGACCTCTCCGAACGCGGCGTCACGCTGTTCGTCACCACGCACTACATGGAGGAGGCCGCGCACTGCAGCCGCCTCGCGTTCATGTACGCCGGGCAGGTCATCGCCGACGGCAGCCCGCGGGCGATCGTCCGCGAGCACACCGTCGGGGGTCGGACGCCGTCGCTGGAGGATGTCTTCGTGGAATTGGTCGCCGCACGGTCCGGGGGTCGTCGCGAGGGCTGAGGCGAGGGTCCGGACGCCGTCCGTCGCGGGGCCGTCGGGCCGGCCCCGGCAGGGGGGTCCTCGGGGATGGCCGCTCGGCCCCGAGATGAATGCCGTCGTCAGAGCGAGGTATGCATGTCCCAGACGAGGATCTCGGACGCCGTCACTGCGGTGACGCGGCGTCCGGATTCGGCGGTGAGCCGGGCCGCATCGCCGGCGTCCAGAACCCCCACGCCTTCCAGGTCGACGCAGCCGCGCGGCACGTACACGTGGACATAGGGGGCCTCGGGGAGCCCGACGCTCTGGCCCGGTGCCAACCGCGCGGCATGCAATGCGGCGAACCGATTGCGGATCCGGATTGCCGCCGCGTCCTGGGACGAGGGCCGGCCGGACGCCACGAGGACCATCCCGCCACCGTCCAGGGCGTCGGAGATGTCGAGCTGCTCGTACGACGGGGTGACACCCGCGGCGTCCGGAACCACCCACATCTGGACCAACTCAACGTCCCGGTCATGGCGGTCGCCGGTGAGCACCCAGGAGTCGTTGCGCTCGGAGTGGAGGATCCCCGAACCCGCCGTCATGCGCTGGGCGAGGCCGGGGTGGATGAGCCCGGAATGCCCGCGGGTGTCCTGGTGTACGAGCGTCCCGGACAGGACCCACGTCACGATCTCCATGTTGCGGTGGTAGTGGGTGTCGAAGCCGCTGCCTGCGCCGATGATGCCGTGGTCGAGATTGACGAGGACGCCGAAGTGGCTGTCGGTGCCGCGGCGGTACTGCGGTCCGGTGAACGAATGCCACGACTCGAACCAGTCCAGCCGCTCGTACGTCCGCGACCCGCTGCGCCGAACGGCGACGTCGGGGGTGAGCGCGGTGGTCATGCGGCCATGATCGTCCGAAGGGGTGAGAGGAGCAACCAACAGGCACCCCAGCATCAGGTGGCCGATCCGGCGCTCGCCGCACGGCTGCTGGGCCTGACCGCGGAGTCGCTCACGAGCGCGGCCGGGGCGCACCGGGCCGGCCCGTGGTTCGAATCCCTGGTCACGCTCGGGGTGGCCGCCTGTGCCCAGACGGCCGAGGGGCGTCCATCACCTGAGGCTCACCGGCGGCGAGCGAGACGGACCTCATCGTCGAGGGCGCGGAGGGTCAGATCGTCGCCATCGCCATCAAGCCGACTCCCCAGGTGGACGAGGGCGCGGTGCGGCAGCTGACGTGGCTGCGGGGTCACCTTCCCGACCGTGGGGTGGGTTTGGCGGTGGTGACGACCGGAAAGCAGTACCGCCGTCCCGACGGGGTGGACGTCGTACCCCTGGCGCTGCCGGGGTCCGGACGGGGGGCGGGTCCGTTGACCGCAGCGGGGGAGTGTCCGAAACTGGAGGCATGACCCGACTCGCCGCCGCCGTAGCCGCGTTCGTGAGCGCCGCGATGGCGTTCGCGTTCGTCGCGGTCGACCGGTGGTGGCCGTGCGCGGTCGAGGGCCTCGCGAGCACCGCGTGCGGGTTGCGGCAGGACGACACCTTCGACGCCCTCGTCACCCCGGGCGGCCCCTACGCGCTGCACTGGGCGGTACGCGTCGCGGCGTATCTGCTGGCGGGGGCGGGGAGCGTCCTGGCGGGCCGGGCTTCGGGCACGCCACGGGCCCGCCGGTGCGGATGGTTCGCGGCGGTCCTGCCGTGGGCGACCGGGGCTGCGCTCGCGGGATGGTTCGACGGTCCCGGGGTCGGCGCGACGCTGGCGTTCGTCACCCTGGCGGTGGGTTTCCTCGGCGCGTGCTCGGTCCGGCCCCTGTTCGGCGGACGCCGTGGCTGGCCGTCCGTGTACGGGGCGGGGCTGGTGGCCGCGTCCCTTCTCGCGGATAACTACCTGGTGGCCCCCTTGCTCAACGCGGGGTACGCGTCCTGGGACACCACCCCCTGGACGTGGCTCTCCTCGGCGCTCGCCTGCGGCGTCGCGGCGTTGGTCCTGGCAGGGCCGGGACGGCAGGGAGCCCGCGCCGTGGCGTCCGGACGCCCCTTCGCGACGGTGCCGACGGCATAGCCGTCCACCCCGCTGCGGCACGGATCATCCATTCGGACGATCCCGGCGCCCGCCGCGTCCGGACGCCTCCGCCCGACACTGGTGTCATGCTCGTGTCGGCCATCGTCCTCATCACGTCCGCTCTGGGTTTCTACACCGCGGGGGTCTGGGCGGAGCATCGCGCCGGAGTGCTCAGCGTGCGGCACGCGCTGCTGTTCGCCGCCGGGCTGACGTTCGACAGCTCGGGCACGTACGTCATGTCGCGCATCGCCGAGGCCGATCCGACCACCACGGCCGGCGCCATGAACGCGATCATGATGCTCACCGGGGGACTGGCGCTGGTCCTCATGGCTGCGCACCTCGCGTGGGCGGTGGTCGTGCTGGTCCGCAACCGCTTGAGCGAGAAGATCGTGTTCCACCGGTTCTCGCTGGTCGTGTGGGCGATCTGGCTGGTCCCGTATGTCACCGGGGTGATCGGATCGCGCTGACGCCGGGGTGTCGGACTCCCGCCTCGCGGCTTGGTCGGTCGTGACGAGGCGAGCGGCGTCCGACCTGAGGACCGCCTGAGGCGACCCGCGGCGTCCGACCCCGTTCCTGGACCGACCCCGATGCCGTACCCTACTTACCGAACGTTCAACAAGGAGAGAAGATGAACGACAAGCAACGCAACACCGTGCTTCTGGTGCTGTTCCTGGGCGTGCTCATGGGCGCGCTCGACATCGCCATCGTGGGCCCGGCGCTGCCGGCCATCGCGCGCGACTTCGGGCTCGATTCACGGAGCGAGTCGTGGGTTTTCACGCTGTACGTCCTGGCGAATCTCATCGGCACGCCGCTGATGGCCAAGCTGTCCGACCGGTTCGGACGCCGCCTCGTCTATACCCTCGACGTCGGGCTCTTCGCGATCGGGTCGGTGATCGTCGCGGTGTCGCCGGCGTTCGGTTTCGCGGCCATGCTGGCCGGGCGGGCGATCCAGGGCCTGGGCGCTGGCGGCGTCTTCCCGGTGGCGAGCGCGGTCATCGGCGACACGTTCCCGCCGGAGAAGCGCGGCCGGGCGCTGGGCATGATCGGTGCGGTGTTCGGGCTGGCGTTCCTGATCGGTCCGGTGCTTGGCGGCGCGATGCTGCCGCTGGGCTGGCCGTGGCTGTTCCTGGTCAACCTGCCGTTCGCGGTGCTGGTCATGGTGCTGGGCTGGCGGCTGCTGCCCAGCGAGCCCATGGCTCCGGACGCGCGGTTCGATGCCTCGGGCATGGTGGTGCTCGCGCTGGCGCTGGGCGGCTTGACGCTGGGGCTGTCGTCGCTGGACACCGCTCATGTCCTGGAGAGCCTGGCCACGCCGCTCGTCGCCGTCTCGCTCGTCGTGTCGGTCGTGGCCTGGGTGGCCCTCGTGATGATCGAGCGTCGCGCCGCGGATCCGGTGTTCCCCGTCGTGCTGTTGAAGCGACGCCAGCTCGCGCTCGCCTTCGCCCTCACCGCCGGCGCGGGTCTCGGCGAGGCCAGCCTGGTGTTCATGCCCTCGCTCGCCGTCGCGGCCCTCGGGGTGACGGGCTCGATCGCAGCCTTCCTGCTGCTGCCGGTGGTCCTGGCCATGGCCGTGGGATCGCCCGTCGCCGGCCGCATGCTCGACAAGGTGGGGTCCAAGCCCATCATCCTCAGCGGCGTGGCCGTCATGACCGTCGGGATGTTCGCCCTAGCCGCCTTCGCCGGCAGCCTCGCGGGCTTCATCGTGTCGGGCGTCCTGGTGGGCCTGGGCTTGTCGTCCCTGCTGGGCGCCCCCATCCGCTACATCACCCTGGAGGAGACCACCGCGGCGGACCGGTCGGCGTCCCAGTCGATGGTGACGATCTTCACCAGCGTGGGGCAGTTGCTGGGCGGGTCCGTCGTGGGCGCCGTTGCGGCGTCCGGGGGCGGCAGCGTGGCCGGGTTCGCGGCGGCGTTCGCGATGATCGGCGCACTGGGTATCGTGCTCCTCGTGTTGGCCATGTTCCTGCGGAGGGGTCGTGCAGCTGCCCATGCGTGATCGCATCGTCGAGGTCGCGTCCGAGCTGTTCGTGGCGCGCGGCTTCGACGGGGTGTCGATCCGGGACATCGCCGCCGCCTGCGGGATCACCAACGCCGCGCTGTACTACCACTTCAGCGCCAAGACCGATCTGTTGCGCGCGATCCTCGCGGACTACCTCGAAGAGACGGCCCGGCTCGTCGACGTCGCGCGGGAATCGTCCGCGGACGCCGCGGGTCGCCTCCGCGCGGTGGTGGAAGGGCTGATCGCCCAGCCCCCCGCGCGTCGCGCGCTGATGCGCCTGGCGATGCACGACATCGCCCGGCTGCCCGCGGAGGTGCAGCAGGAGTTGCGGGGCACCTACGAGCGGCGGTTCGTCGGGGGGATCCGGACGCTGTTCGCAGCCGGCATGGAGTCGGGGGAGTTCGTCGTCAGGGATCCCGAGGTGCTGACGTGGGTGCTCCTGGGGATGCTGTACCCGTTCTTCTCGTCCGGCGCGCGGCTGGTCACCCCTGAGACCACCGAGACGATCCTCGGGGTGCTGTTCGACGGGTTGCGCGTCCGGGACTGACCCAGACAGCAGTGCTGGCCGGTCGTCGGTCCCGAACATCCCTACCCCTGCCGGGTGGGCGTCGTCCATGAGCACGCTCATCCTTCCCGCGCGTGCTCACGCCCTGAAATCGGGCTCGCCGCGGAGCCGCGAGCGAGCGCGAGGGCCGGGAGGTTGGCGTCCAGACGCCGACGCGCCCGAGCCGGCGTCCGGCGTGGGGAGCGTCCGTGGCTGCCAGGCCGGCCGACAGGGGAAGTTCTCCGATGACCCCATTTGTGGCGCGACGTGCGCTCGCGGGTCCACGCCCTGCCGACCGGGGGGACCTTGAGCTGCGCACGTTCAAGCTCACTCAAGTGGGTGAAGCCGCGGCTCAGGCTGAGGGGAGTAGAGCTGAAGAGCGCCCGAGGGACGATGCTGGCTAGGGTGACGGCATGAGCCTCGGATACTCCCCTGACCAGCCCGAACGCGCCGCCATCGACGTGCTGTCCGGGGCGACCGTGCTCCAGTTCGGAACCGACTGGTGTGGGTATTGCCGCGCGTCCGAACGGTCGATCGAACCCGTGATGGGCGAGCGTCCGGATGTTCGCAGGGTCTTGGTGGAGGATGGCAAGGGTCGTCCGCTGGGACGTTCCTTCCGGGTGAGGCTCTGGCCGACGTTGATCTTCCTAGCCGACGGGGTTGAAGTCGCGCGGCTGGTCCGACCGATGCGGAAGACCGACGTCGAGGAGGCCTTGAGAACCCTCGACAACCACCTCAAGACGCGCTGAGTGTGAGCGTCACGAGGGCTGACGGAGTGGCGACTCCGCGCATGGCCAGTCCGCGAGTGCGGTCGGGACAAGAAAAAACCCGGCCCACGAGGAGCCGGGTGAATATGTACTTATGGTAGCAGGGGTGCTTGGGGGGTCAAGGGGCTCCGCCGGGATTGACGTGCGGGTCCCGTGACTCCTGTACTCACCATCCCACGGGTTTTCGCTGGTTGCCTACCGGATCGGGGAGTTGGCAGGCGAAGTAGGCGTTCTTGTTGATCGTCCACCACCAGTGCCGTCCCACGCCCTCGTCTCTCCTTCCACGGAGCTTCCCTGCGGTCTGGCTCGTAGAGGGATTGATGGTGGCGATGGGGACTCGTTTCCTCGCCTGCTCGAGAGGAAGGGCCAGATCCGAGTCGTTCGAGATGACCATCGCGGCGTCCACCCGGGCGTCCATGATGTCGATCAGCAGATGGCTCGCGACATTGACGTCGCTGCCCTTCTCTTCCATGTGGAGGTACTGGATCATGAACCGGGCATCCGGAATGGGTGTGGCGTGAGCGTCCTGCACCATCACCGGCCACGCGGAGGTATGGATGCGCGGCTTGCGCGTCCCAGGATCCGCGACGGCGAGATACGCGTGCTTCAAGCGCGCAACGTAAGCACCGTACTCAATCCGGTCGACACTCTCGCTGGCGAGGAGGGCCTTGAGGTAGACATCTTGGTCATGAGCAGCGGAAGGGTTGGTGTTGCTGTCGACGCGTGCGGTGCAGTAGACCACGCGCTCGATCCAGGACTCCGTCCATCCTCCGTGATGACTGACGAGGTGACGGGCCAAGGCGCGAATGTCCAACCAGCGCCACCCGGCCGTACCGCGTCCGCATTGTGTGCGGGCCCCGTAGTAGAGGTTGTACCCATCCACGTACACGCCAACCCTCATGCGGTCAGCGTAGAGAGCCAGCCGACATCGTGAGTTGCCGTCCGGGTTTGGTGTGGGATGAGGACATTGCTTCGGTCGGGCGGATCCGTTCGAGCCAGCCGGCGAATTCGGGTTCGTGAGTCGTGCGTACACGCCAGGGGTGCGGTGCGGGAACGATCCCGCACCGCACCCCGGACGCGTGATTCAGCGCTTGCCCCCCTCCGTGATCGTCTGGAGGTCGGTGCTGACGTCGAACATGACCTTGGTGCCGTCGGCCTTGGTCCCCAGGGCGTCGTAGGTGCCGTCGGGGTCCTTCTGGACGGTCGTGATCGTGACGCCGGCGTTCTTCGCCTTCACGGCGTCGATCACCTTCTGGGCCTCGTCACCGGTCACCGGGGTGTCCTGGCCACCGCCCTTGCCTCCCGGACCGCCCTTGCCCGCGCCGCCCATGCCCTCCGTGATCGTCTGGAGGTCGGTGCTGACGTCGAACATGACCTTGGTGCCGTCGGCCTTGGTCCCCAGGGCGTCGTAGGTGCCGTCGGGGTCCTTGCGGACCTCGGTGATGGTCACGTCGGCGTTCTTCGCCTTCACGGCGTCGATGACCTTCTGGGCCTCGTCACCTGTGACCGGCGTGTCCTGCGACGCGCCGCCGCGCTGGCCGCCCCGGTCGGGACGTCCCGCCTGGCCGCTCTGACCCGCCTGGCCGTCCTGACCCCGCGCCGCCTTCCCGGACGGCGCGCCGTTCGCGGGCGCGGACGCCGCAGCCCCCGGGCTCGGCGGCGCCGACGGATCGGCGAATGCCGCCGCGCTGGACGCCAGCATTCCGACCGTCGCGACGCCCGCCACTGCGAGGCCCGCGATGATGCCTGCCTTCTTGGAAGCCATGAAGCAACTCCTTCGCTCGTTAGCCGACGCCTCTCGTCGGCCTCACGCTCAAAGGATTCGGCCCCAACCTGTCAGGACCATAAGAAGCTCCCGTGAACCACCCACCCGTCCCGTGAAGCTTGTGTGAAGCCTGCGGGTGGCCCGGACCGTCACTCGCTCCCGGACACCCCCGCCGACTCGAAGGTCGCCATCTCGCGCAGCAGCAGCGCGGACCCCCGCACGATCGGCAGGACCGTCGCAGCCCCCGATCCCTCCCCGAGCCGCAGGTCGAGCGCCACCACCGGCGTGAGCCCGAGGTGCGCGAGGGCGACCTTGATCCCGGACTCCACCCCCTCGTGCGCCGCGATCAAGTACCCGGACGCCGCGGGCGCGAGCGCGCAGGCCACGAGCGCCGCCGAACAGGCGATGACGCCGTCCAGCACCACGGGCACCCGCGCCGCGGCGCCGCCCAGGATGAACCCCGCCATGGCCGCGTGCTCGAAGCCACCGACCCCCGCCAGCGCGGCCAGCGGGTCGGCGTCCGACGCCTCGTTCACCTCTATGCCCCGCGCGATGACCGCCACCTTGTGGGCGAGCATCTCGTCGTCGGCGCCGGCGCCCCGGCCGGTCACGTCCGCAGGATCGGCCCCCGTGAACAGGCTCACGAGCGCGGCCGCGGGCGTGGTGTTGCCGATGCCGACCTCGCCGGTCAGCAGGCAGCGATAGCCCTCGGCGACGGCGTCCGCGGCCGCAGCGATGCCCACCTCGAGCGCGGCGACGGCCTGCTCCCGCGTCATGGCCGGGCCGCTCGCCAGATCGGCCGTGCCGCGGGCGACGGCGACGTCCCGGACGCCCTCGACCGCTACGGGCGCGGCCATGCCGACGTCGAACACCCGGACGTCCGCGCCGGCGTTGCGCGCCAACACGCTGACCCCGGCCCCGCCGAGGGCGATGTTCGCGGCCATCTGCAGGGTGACCTCCGAGGGCCACGGCGACACCCGCTGGGCCGTCTGGACCCCGTGGTCACCGGCGAACACCCCCACCAGCGCCGGCGCAGGCACGGGCGGCGGGCAGATGCCGGCGATGGCGGCGAGCTGGTTGCCGAGCGCCTCGAGCCGTCCCAGCGAGCCCGGGGGCTTGGTGAGCGTGAGCTGCCGCGCCTCGGCGGCGGCGCGGGCGTCCGCATCCACCGGGGCGATGGACGCCAGCGTGCGGCCGAGCAGGGAGTCGGGGGTGATGGTCATAGGTGCTTCCTTCTGTGTAGGTCGAATCTGAGGTCAAGGAGGGCGTATGCCAGCGCGCGCGAGGTCGCGGGGTCGCGGACGGCGACCCGGATCCAGGACGGTCCCAGGCCGGGAAACGACTCCCCGCGCCGGACGGCGAACCCGCGCGCGGCGAGCGCGGGACGCACCGACTCGGGCCCGAGCGTGGCCGTGTCCACCAGGACGAACGGCGTCCGCGGCTCGCCGACGACGGGGAATCCGGCCTCGGCCAGCGCACGGACCAACGCCTCCCGGTCGGCGACGCCCGCGCGCGCGGCGGCGTCCGCGTCGGCCACGGCCGCTGGCGAGCTGCACGCGACGAGCGCGTCGAGCGCGGGCGTCGGCACCGCCCACGGCCGCTGCGCCGCCGCCAGCCGCGCGACCAGCTCCGGATCGCCCACGACGTAGCCCGCGCGCAACCCCGCCACGCCCCACATCTTCGTGAGCGACCGGACGACGACGATGCCCGTCAGGTCGCCCCCGATCAGGCTCTCCGGCTCGCCCGGGACGAAATCGGCGAACGCCTCGTCCACCACGACGGCGCGCCCGGGACGCACCAGCGTCCGCAGCGTGGCCGCCGGATGCAGGACCCCGGTCGGGTTGGTGGGGTTGCCGACGACGACCAGGTCGGCGTCCTCGGCGACCAGCGGCGCCGGACGCCCCCCGCTCGCGTCGGTGGGCCAGGCGAACCCGTCCGCAGCGCGCAGGTGGACCCGCCGGACCGTCAGTCCGGACGCCGCCAGCGCCGCCTCCGGCTCGGTGAACTGGGGATGTACCACGACCGGACGCCGCGGCCGCAACCCCCGCGCGACGAGGGTGAACGCCTCCGCGGCCCCGGCCGTCGGCAGGACGGCGGCGTCCGGAACCCCATGTCGGGCGGCCAACGCGGCACGGGCCGGACCGGCGTCCGGGTAGCGCGCCCACCGTCCCGGATCGGCCACCAACGCCGCCAGCAACCACGCCGGCGGGACGTGCTCGCGCACGTTGACGGCGAGGTCCACCAGGCCGGGGGCGAGGTCGGCGTCGCCGTGATGGTCGAGGTCGGGCGCGGGGAGCGGCGCGACGGCGTCCGGACGCACCCAGCCCGACGCCCGGGCGGCGAAGGCCGCGGCGGCCTCGGCGAACCGCTGCGCGAGCGCCGGGTATCCGGCCCAGTGGACGTGGTGATAGCTCGCGTGGACGGAGGCCCCGAGGTGGGGTTCGCCGTCGGCGGGATCGACGACGGTCCGGTGGAAGGCGTGGAACCGGTACGGCTCGCCGGCCCGCGCCACCACCGAGTCGCCCGACGGCGTGTGCGTGTCGTACTGCAACGTCAGCCGCGCCGACATGCGCGCGTCGAGCGGCAGCGCGCCGGCCATCGGCAGGCCGTCGAGGGTCCGGCAGAGGTAGAGCAGCCCGGCGCACTCGGCGTAGGTGGGCAGCCCGGACGCCAGCGCCGCGGCCACGTCGGCCCGCAGCGAGGCGTTGCCCGCCAGTTGCTCGGCGTACACCTCCGGGAAGCCGCCGCCGAGGTAGAGGGCCGCGGTGTCGTCGGGGAGCGCGGGGTCGGTCAGCGGATCGAACTCGACCACCTCGCACCCCGCGGCGGTCAGCAGTTCGGTGGTCTCGGCGTAGCGAAACGTGAACGCGCGTCCGCCGGCCACCGCGACGCGGGGGCGTCCGGGGACGGGGGTGACGTGCGGACGCCACGGCTCCGCAGCGAGCGGGGCGGCCGAGCGGGCGACGGCGAGGACGGCGTCCAGGTCGACGTGGTCGGCCACGACCCGGGCCGCCGCCGCGACGACCGCCTGCGCCTGGCCGCGCTCCGCGGCGGGGACCAACCCGAGGTGCCGCGACGGGACGACCAGGGCGTCGGTCCGGGGGATGGTCCCCAGCAGGGGCAGCCCGACCTGAGCGAGGGCGTCCGTCACCTCGGCGAGCGCCCGCGGGGAGCCCGTCCGGTTGAGGATCACGCCGCCGACGCGGGGGGCGTCCGGGTGGGTGGCGAGCCCGTGCGCGACGGCGGCCGCGGTGCGGGCGGTGTGGGCGGCGTCCACGACGAGCACGGTCGGCGCGTCGAGCAGCCGCGCGACGTGGGCGGTGGAGCCGAAGCCGCGGCGTCCGTCGGTGAGGCCGATCCGGCCGTCGAGCAGGCCCATGACGCCTTCGACCAGCGAGACGTCGGCGTCCGCGGCCCCGTGGACGAACAACGGGACGATCCGGTGCTCGCCGCACAGCCAGGGATCGAGGTTGCGCCCCGGACGTCCGGTGGCGAGGGCGTGATAGCCCGGATCGATGTAGTCCGGGCCGACCTTGAACGGCGCCACCGTCAGCCCCCGCGCGCGCAGCGCCGCCATGAGCCCGAACGCGACGGTGGTCTTGCCGGCGCCGGAGTGGGCGGCGGCGACGACGAGGCGGGGCAGGTCGGACATCACCACTCGATCCCGGGTTGGCCCTTGGCGCCGGCGGCGAGGGGGTGCTTCACGTCGCGGATGTCGGAGACGAGGTCGGCGGCGTCGAGGAGGGCCTGCGGCGCGCCCCGTCCGGTGACGACGACGTGTTGGGTGCCCGGGCGGGCGCGCAGGGTGGCCACGACCTCGTCGGTGTCGAGCCAGCCGCGCGCGAGCGGGTAGGTGAACTCGTCGAGCAGGTAGAAGCGGTGGGTTTCGGACGCCAGCCGCTCGGCGACGTAGGTCCAACCCGCGCGGGCGAGGGCTCTGTGGTCGTCCGGGTCGGTTCCGCGCAGCCAGGTGAATCCCGCGCCGAGGGTCTGCCACTCGACCGGACCGCCACGTCCCGTCGTCGCGTGGATTTCCGCGAGGGCCTCGAACGCCGCCCGTTCGCCGGTGCGCCAGCGATCGGACTTCACGAACTGGAACACCCCGATCGACCAGCCCTGATTCCAGGCGCGCAGGGCGGTCCCGAACGCGGCGGTGGATTTCCCCTTGCCGGGACCGGTATGGACGATCAGCCGGGGTTGGAGGCGAGCCTCGCGTCCGGTGGGCGCGGTCATCGGGTCCCCCGGGCGAGCTCGAGGAGGCGGTCGAGGTCCAGGTGGGTTTCGGCGGCATCGGCGAGGCGGTCGATCATGCGTTCGCGGGCGTCGGCGTGACGGGGGGCGTCGGGGGCGGGCTGCCAGGCAACCCCGGCGAGGCCCGCCACGTGGGCGAGGAAGGCCGACCGGAAGGTGTCGTCTTCGAGGGCGCCGTGGAGCATCGTCCCGAACGTCGCCCCGAGGGTGCAGCCGTCGAGGAAGGGCGCCACGGGCGCGGTGGGGGTGCAGCGGCCGTGGTGGATCTCGTAGCCGGGGACGTCCAGGTCGCGCCAGCGGTGGGTGGTGCGGGCGGTGATCTTCTCGTCGGCGAACGTGACGTCTACAGGCAAAACCCCTAGCCCAGGGACGATTCCGGCGCGCGACTCGACCGGATCGTCGATGCGGGTGCCCAGCATCTCGTAGCCGCCGCAGATGCCGAGCGTGGGACGGCCCTCGGCGTGCCGCTGGCGCACCACCGCATCGATGCCCCGGCCGCGTAGCCAGGCGAGGTCGTCGACGGTGGCGCGGGTTCCAGGCAGGACCAGCAGGTCGGCGGCGGCGCAGGCGGCCGCGTCGTCGGTCACCTGGACCGCGACCCCCGGGGTGTGGGCCAGGGCATCGACATCCGTGGCGTTCGAGATGCGCGGGAACCGCACCACAGCCACCGCGAGGGGTCGATCCGGGGGGGTCTCGGCCGACGAAAGGCCGTTATCCGCTGCGCGATCCGCGTGGGGGCCCGGTGACTCGTGTGACCCGGGAACGAAAAGCGGCGAATGGCCTGGTGCGGCCGACGACCCCTCCCAGCGGGCCAGATCCAGGGCGTCTTCGCCGTCCAACCAGACCCCGTCGAGCCAGGGGAGCACCCCGAAACACGGCATCCCCGTGCGGCGGGTGATCTCGACCAGCCCCGGATCGAGCACCGACTGGTCGCCCCGGAACTTGTTGATGACGTAGCCCGCCAGCAGGGCCCGGTCGTCGGCGCCGAGCAGGGCCCATGTCCCATACAGCGCTGCCAGCACGCCGCCGCGGTCGATGTCCCCGACGACGACGACCGGAAGCCCGAACCTCCTGGCCAGGCCCATGTTGACGTAGTCGCGCTCGCGTAGGTTGATCTCGGCGGGGGACCCGGCCCCCTCCACGACGACCACCTCGTACGCGGCGGCGAGCTCGGCATACGCCGCGAACGCCGCCTGAGCCAACTGCGCGCGGCCGGTGGCGTACTCGCCGGCCTCCAGCGTCCCGGACGGACGTCCGCGCACCACCACGTGGGAGCGCCGGTCGGTCCCCGGCTTCAGCAACACGGGGTTGAGCAGGCTGGACGGCTCCACCCCCGCCGCCTGTGCCTGCAGGTACTGCGCTCGGCCGATCTCGCTGCCGTCGGCGCAGATGGCCGAGTTGTTCGACATGTTCTGGGCCTTGAACGGAGCCACCCGGACGCCCCGGCGCGCCAGCGCCCGGCACACCCCGGTCACCACCAGCGACTTGCCGGCGTCCGAGGACGTCCCCGCGAACAGAATCCCGGTCATCGCGCCCTCCCCGCCCCGCGCGCCCGACCACCGAGCCGTCCCGTCGGTCGCCCGGCCCTGCACGCCGCCAGCCCCGCCACGGCCACCCCCGTCGCGGCCGCGGTCACCCACCCCACCAGCGCGGACGCCCGCCGCACGCTCGCGGCGTCCGGACGCGGCGCCCGATCCTCCCCCAATGTCCCCCGGACCTCCACGCGGTCGCCGTACACGTTTCGCCCCCCGAGCCGGACGCCCAACGCCCCGGCCCACGCCGCCTCACACCAGCCGCCGTTGGGGCTCGGGTGCTTCGCGTGATCCCGGACCATCGTCCGCCACGCCTGTCCCGCGTCCCCGCCGGCCACGGGCGCGACGGCGCACGCGAGCGTGCCGGTCAGGCGCGCCGGGACCCACGCCACCGCGTCGTCCAGCCGCGCCGCCGCCGACCCGAACCGGGCGTACCGCGCGCTGCGGTGCCCGACCATCGCGTCGAGGGTGTTGACCGCCCGGTGCGCCAGCAACCCCGGCACCCCGGCCACCGCCCCCCACGCCAGCGAGCAGACGATCGCGTCGTTGGTGTTCTCCGCGAGCGACTCCACCGTCGCGCGCGCCAGTTCGTCGGCGTCCAGGCCGTCGGGCGCCCGTCCGCACAGCGACGGCAGATGGTGACGCGCGGCGGTCAGGTCGGCGTCCGCGAGCCGGTCGGCCATGGCCTCGCCGGTGGTCCGGAGCTGACGCGCCCCCAGGACCGCCCACGTCGCCGCGGCCGTCACCAGCGTGTGCGCGACCGGACGCCGCCGCGTCGCGGCCTCCGCGACCACCCCCAGCGCCACCACCGGGACGACCGCCGCCGCCACGAATCCCGCCCCCCGCGCGGACGAATCCGCGTACAGCCGCTCCTCCAGCCACGCCGCCCACCGGCCGAAACCGGCCACCGGGTGCAGGCGCGCGGGGTCGCCGAAACAGGCGTCGGCGGCGACGCCCAGCACCAGACCCCAGGATCGGCTCACCCGCACGTCCTTCGCGTCGAGTTCGAGACAGATCGCCTCGGCGGGCGACCGGACTCTGCCAGGGGCATCACCGTTGCGGGACAGTGTCGGATTCGCACCGACTTCGCCGCCGAGACGCTCGTCAGACTAGCAGCGCACCCGCAGCGGCGAGCCGATGCGCCATGCTGGGGGCCATGCGGGTGCTGGTGCTGGGCGGAACCACCGAGGGTCGCGAGGTTGCGGCCGCGCTGACTGCGGCCGGCCACGACGTGACGGTCTCCGTCGCCGGACGGACCGCGCAGGCCCGGACGCCGGCGTCCGGCCTGGTCAGCGGCGGGTTCGGGGGCGCGGCAGGGCTCGCCGACCACCTGCGGACCCACCGCATCGATGCCCTCGTGGACGCCACCCACCCGTTCGCCGCGACGATGTCCCGGCACGCGGCGTCCGCGGCCGCGAGCACCGGGACGCCGTTGGTCCGGCTGGAGCGGCCCGGCTGGGGGGACCGTCCCGACGCGGACACCTGGACCTGGGTCCCCGACCACGACGCCGCGGCACGGGCGGCGTCCGGACGCGGCCGCGTCCTGCTCACCGTCGGCCGCCAACCGCTGTCCCACTACGCCGCCCTGCCCGACGTGATCGCGCGGGTCGCCGAGGCCCCGGACGCCGCACCGCCCGGCTGGACGATCCTGGTCGATCGCGGGCCGTTCGCCGCGGCGTCCGAGCGCGCCCTGTTCGCCGAGCGCGCGGTGCGCGTCCTGGTCACCAAGGACGCCGGTGGGGACGCGACCGCCGCCAAGCTCGACGTCGCCGCCGAGTTGGGGATCGCGGTGGTGATGGTGCGGCGTCCGGACGCTCCGGACGTCCCGCGGGTCGCCACCGTCGCCGACGTCACGCACTGGCTGGCGGCGCGGCGAGGGTGAGCCCGGCGACCGCGCCCACGACCGTGATCGCCGGGGGCCGGATGCCCGCCGCCACCGCCAGCGCCGCGATGTCGCCGACCCGACCCCGGACGATCTGGGTATCCGGATGGCACGCCCGCGCGATCACCGCCGCGGGGGTGTCGGACGCCAGCCCGGCCGCCTGCAGCGCCGCGGCGATCTCGCCGAGGTGCGTCACGCCCATGAGGATGACCAGCGTGGTGTGGCTGCGGGCCAGCACCTCCCAGTCGAGGGTCGAGCGCGGATCCCCCGGCGCCACGTGCCCGGACACCACCGTGAACCCCTGCGACAAGGACCGATGCGTCACCGGGATCCCCGCCAGCTCGGGCGCGGCGATGGCCGACGACACCCCGGGGATCACCCGCACCGGCACCCCGGCCGCCGCGCACGCGAGGTACTCCTCGCCGCCGCGCCCGAACACGAAGGGGTCGCCACCCTTGAGCCGGACGACGCGGCGTCCGGCCCGGGCGTGCTCGACCATCAGGGCGTGGATGTCCTCCTGCCCGGCCCGGGGGCCGTGGGGGATCTTGCCGACGTCGATCAGCCGCGCGTCCGGACGCACGAGCCCGGCAACCGGGGGCGCGAGGTGATCGATCAGGACGACGTCCGCCGCCTGGAGCGCGCGCAACCCCGCGAGCGTCAGCAGCTCGGGGTCGCCCGGACCGCCGCCCACGAGCGTGACGGTGCCCGGCGCGGGCTCGGACGCCGCGGCGGAGGCGGGCAGGTCGGACAGGTCGATCATCGGGGTCCTTTCCAAGGAGAGGAGTGTGGGCGGATAGGGTCGGGAGTCGTGGACGAATGGGGCACGACGCCGGGGCTCCCGGACGAGGCATACGAGCACGACGGGCTCATCACCAAGCGGCACCAGCGCGCGAGTGCGCTGGCGTTCCTGCGGCCCCTGCCGGGCCACCTGCTGTGGGACATCGGCACCGGCTCGGGTGCCATCGCCATCGAGTGGGCGCGCGCGGCCGAGGGTGCGACGGCCGTCGGCTGCGAACGCAATCCCGAGCGGGCCGCGCGGGCGCGCCGCAACATCGAGCGGCTCGCCCCCGGACGGGTCCGGGTCGTCGAGGGGGACGCCGCCGCGCTGCTGCCCGACCTGCCGCGTCCGGACGCCGTGTTCGTCGGCGGCGGTGCCACCGCGGACGTCCTGGACGCCTGCTGGGCCGCGCTGCCCCCGGGTGGCCGGATCGTCGTCCACGGCGTCACGCTCGAAACCGAGGCCGAGCTCGTCGCGCGCCACCGCGCACTCGGCGGCCAGCTCGCCCGGATGAGCGTCGAGACCGTCGAGCCCCTCGGCCGCTTCCGGGGCTGGACGCCGCTCCGCCCGGTCACGCAGTGGTCCTGTTCTCGATGAGGTCCAGCGCCTGAGCGAGGGTCCGCGGGCGTCCGGACAAGCCCATGCGCGCCGCTAGCTCCAGCGGCCACGGACGCCGCAGGCCCGCCTCGGCCAGGAGGGCGGCGTCCGCGAGCACGTCGGTGACCGGGCCCTGGGTGAGCCGTCCGGACGCCACCACCGCGGCTTCGTCGGCCCACGCGAGAGCGAAGGCGGCGTCGTGGGTGGCGATGACGAGGGCGGTCCCGAGGGCGCTGAGGCGGTCGAGGGCGCCGAGGAGTTCGTCCACGCCGGTGGGGTCGAGGCCGGCGGTGGGTTCGTCCAGTAGCAGGACGTCCGGGCGCATCGCCACCGCGCCCGCGATGCTCACGCGCTTGCGCTCGCCGTAGGAGAGCTGGTGCGTGGCGCGGTCGGCGAGGTGCGCGGCGCCGAGCAGGTCGAGGGCCTCGGCGACGCGGTCGCGGGCGGCGTCCGGGGGCAACCCGAGGTTGAGCGGCCCGAACGCGACGTCCGCGGTGACGTCGGCGGAGAAGAGCTGGTCGTCCGGATCCTGCAGGACGAGCTGAACGTGCCGCCGATGCTCCCGCAGCGCGCCCCGGTCGTGCCGGAGCCGGACGCCCCCGCGCGCGATCGTGCCCGCCGCCGGGCGATGGGCCCCCGACAAGCAGCGGAGCAGGGTCGTCTTGCCGGAGCCGTTGGCGCCCAGGATCGCGAGCCGCCCCCGCGGCGGGAGCGTCAGGCAGGCCTCGGTCAGGACGGGCGGGCGTCCGGGGAAGCCCGCAACGAGCCCCTCGGCGGTGAGCAGGGTCACGTCAGCGCCTCCACGGCCACGAGCCCCCAGATGCCGCCGAGGGCGGCGACGGACGCCACGACGAACGCCGGCGAGGCGGCGCGCACCGACGGCAACGTCGGCAGGTCGCCGTCGAGCCCGCGCGCTTCGAGACCGGCGGTGAGGCGGGCGGCGCGGTCCCAGGACCGGACCAACAGGGCGCCCAACGCGGTGCCGACGTGGCCGACGCGGCGCCTCAGGCCGGCGGCGTCCCCGAGTCGGGCGCGCTGGGCGTCGGTGATGGCGACGGCGGTGTCGAGCAGGACGAACAGCAGCCGGTAGACCAGCGATGCCACCTCGACCAGCGGCCCGGGGACGCCGCGGCGGCGGATCCAGGCGAGCAGGTCGACCATGGGGGTGGTGGTGGCGACGAGCAGGACGGCGAGCGTTCCGGCGCAGGACCGTCCCAGCACCGAGCCGGCCAACGCTGCGGACGCCGCGTCCACCGACAGCGGACCGAGCCGCACCCAGGCGTCCGGAGCCGGATCGCCCACCCGGATCGCCACCGACACCACGCCGAGCGCGATGAACAGCGCGGGCGCGGCGCACGCGACGGCGAGCACGCGCGCCGGGACGCGCGCACATCCCACCACCGCGACCACCACCGCGGCGGCGACCAGCGGTGCCGCAGGCCACGGCGGGGCGAGCAGGGCGGTGAGCAGCAGCCCGCCGCCGAGCAGCAGCTTCTCGCCGACCCGAACGCGCCGCCAGGGGCTGGCCCAGGCGGCGTCGTCCAGGGCGACGGTGTGTGTCATGGTCAGGCGGGATCCGTTGCGGACGCCGGGTCGCTGGCCGGGGATGCGGCGGAGGCGACGGGTGCGCCGGGGAGGGCAGCGTCCGCGACCGAGGTGGGCTGGCCGGAGGCGGCGTCCGGACCCGCCGGAGGGGCAGCGGCCTGGCGCGCCGCGACGGAGCGTCCGCGGAGGTTGCCGAGGGCGAACCCGAGGACGCCCGCGCCGAGCGCGGCTTGCAGGGCGAACAGGCCGGACTCGATCTCCCCGGACCCCGGCTCGAAGACCGGCGTGAACCACGGCTGGACGCCATGGTCGGCGGCGAGGGTGTCGGTGACGACGGAGTCGGTCCCGGCGAAGGGCTCGTCGGCGTGGGACTGGCGTCCGAAGGCGAACGACAACACGAACAAGACGATCACGCCGGAGAGGAGGGCGACGGTGATCCAGGGGCTGCGGTTACGCATGGACGGCCTCCTTCGCGGGGGCCAGGATGCCGCGGCGCTCGAGTTCGGGGGCGACGACGCGGGTGAGGAACCGGAACACCAGGACGCCGACGAAGCCCTCCATCAGCGCGAGCGGCACCTGGGTGACGGCGAAGACCGTCAGGAACTTGGCGGCCGAGCCGACGATGCCGCTGACGGGGTCGGGGTAGGCCAGCGCGAGTTGCAGGGAGGTGACGCAGTACGTCGCGAGGTCGGCGACGGCAAACGCGGCGAAGATGGCGACGCTGGGGCCGACGCGGCGGAGCAGGAGGTAGACGCCGTAGCCGGCCCAGGGTCCGGCGATGGCCATGGAGAAGGCGTTGGCGCCGAGCGTGGTCAGGCCGCCGTGGGCGAGCAGGAGGGCTTGGAAGACGAGGACGACCGTCCCGAGGAAGGCCATCACCGGCGGTTTGAACAGCACCGCGCCGAGGCCGGTGCCGGTCGGGTGGGAGGAACTGCCCGTGACGCTCGGCAGCTTGATCGCGGACAGGACGAACGTGAACGCGCCTGCCGCGGCGAGCAGGAGCTTGTTCTCGGGGCTCTTCTGGGATTCGCGGATGACCGCGCGGGCCCCGTGGAGGACGAACGGCGCGGACGCCGCGAACCACAGGGCGCAGTGGAGCGGGGGTAGAAATCCCTCGGCGATATGCATGGTCGGGAGACCCTTCCTCGAGATTGCGCGTCTCGATCTGGAGGTCCGTCGGGTCGAGTTCCTGACTCCGTGCCCCTCAGGGGCACTCCACAGTGGCGCGACCGTGCCGGCTTTTCCCGGCTTCCTCGGTGACCGACGGGCCATGTGACATGGTGGGTCCAGCTTTTCACAGATCACCCGGTGTCAGAAGGATTGTTCATGCCCGATCCCATCTACCGCTACGAGACCGACGGCGCGGCCATCTACGCCGAGTCGTTCCGCATCATCCGCTCCGAGACCGACCTTGGACGCCTGCCCGCCGATGTCGCGCAGGTGGCGGTCCGGATGGTGCACGCCGCGGCGCAGACCAACCTCGTCGATGACCTGGCGTGGAGCCCGGGGGTCGTTTCGGCTTGTCGGGAGGCATTGGCGTCCGGCGCGCCGATCCTGTGCGACTCGACGATGGTGGCGACGGGGATCATCCGGTCGCGGTTGCCGCGGGGCAACGAGGTCGTGTGCCACCTGGGCGATCCGCGGCTTGCGGCGCTGGCGGCCGAGCTCGGGACGACCAAGTCCGCCGCGGCGGTGGAGTGGTGGCGCGAGCGCCTGGACGGGGCGGTGGTGGCAATCGGCAACGCGCCCACGGCGTTGTTCCGGTTGCTGGAGGTGGTCCGCGACACCGGGATCCGTCCGGCGGGGGTGATCGGCATTCCGGTCGGGTTCGTCGGTGCGGCCGAGGCGAAGCAGGCGCTGGTCGAGAACCCGTACGGATTGGAGTTCCTGACGGTGACCGGACGCCGTGGCGGCTCCGCCATCGCGGTCGCGGCGATCAACGCCATCGCGAGCACGGCCGAGACGACCAACGACGCGCGCGCATGAGCGGGGTGGGTCCGGGGGTCGAGGGCGACGTGGCGGCGGGGAGCCGCGGTCACGGTACGGGGGCTGGGGGTGCGGCGGAGGCTGCGGGGCCTGGGTCGCTGAGCACGCAGGCGTCCGGGGCTCCCGAGGGCGCAGTCGAGCACCCGAGGGGGGCGGCGTCCGGTGCCGGGGTCGATCAGCAGGCGGCAGCGTCCGGGATGGGGGCGGTCCCGACGGGCGGGGCGGCGTCGGAGTTGGCGGGGTCCGGACGCGACGACGCCACCGCGTCCGGGCCGCTGGCGCGCGAGCTGGTGCTCATCGGGATCGGGGCGGGGGACCCGGAGTGGTTGACGCTGGCGGCGGTCCGGGCGATCGGGGAACTGGACGTGCTGTTCGTCGTCGTGAAGGAGGACGAGTACGACGAGCCGGTGCGGTTCCGGCGGGAGTTGGTGGCGCGGCACCGCGCGGAACCCGTGCGGACCGTCGAGTTGCGCGACCCGGCGCGTCCCTGGCGGACGACGGCGGACTACCCCGCAGCCGTGGCGCGGTGGCGCGAGCAGCGGCGGGCGTTGTGGTCGGACGCCGTGGCGTCCGAGTTGCGCGCCGGGGAGACGGGCGGGTTCCTGGTGTGGGGCGACCCGTCGCTCTACGAGAGCACGCTGGCGATCGTGTCGGAGGTGGTGGCCGCGGCGCCGGAGGATCGTCCGGTGCGGTGCCGGGTGATCCCGGGGGTGAGCGCGGTGACGGCGCTGGCCGCGCGTCACGGGATTCCGCTGAATCGGCAGGGCGGGGCGGTCCAGATCACGCCCGCGCGGCGGTTGGAGCGCGGCCTGCCCGCGGACGTCGACGACGTGGTCGTGATGCTGGACGCCCACCAGACGTTCGCGCGGATCGACCCGGACGGCTGGGACATCTACTGGGGCGCGTACCTGGGCACGCCGGACGAGCTGCTGATCGCCGGTCCGCTGGAGGACGTGCGCGACGAGATCCTGCGCGTCCGCGCGGACGCCGCGGCCCGAAAGGGCTGGATGTTCGA
>CAYZXQ010000035.1:0-25186 GCA_964482465.1 uncultured Nigerium sp.
ATCTCGCCCGACCCGTCCTCGCCAAGAACAGCATCAATCAGCGGTTCCCTGGGTCAGAACTTCTGCTCGAGCAGTCCGCTCTTCACGTCGTAGAGGAAGCCCCCGACCGTCGCGAACGGGCCGACCAGCGGGTGGGACCGGACGGTCTCGACGTCCTCGGCGAGCCGGTCGAGCTGGTTGGGATCGACGCCGAAGTGGAAGTCGCCCGCGTCGACGCCCGAGGCCGCCTTGATGGCCTCGTGCATCTGCTTCTCGGTCATGGACGCCGCCGCGCACAGGGTGTGCGGCACGATCATGACGCGGTTCACGTGGAGCTTGTGCACTCCCATCACGATGGCGGCGAGCGCCGAATCGTTCAGTCGCCCGCCGGCGGTCCGCAGGATCTTCGCCTCGCCCACGCGCAGGCCGATCATCTCCAGGGGCTCGATCCGGCTGTCCATGCAGGTCAGCATCAGCACGCCCTCGTGCGCGATGCCGTCGAAGCCGGTGGGGGCGGTGCGGGCGTAGCGGCGGTTGGCCGCCAGGAGGTCGTCGAAGTCAGCTTGGCTCACCGTTCGATCCTATGCCCGCCTGGGCGGGAGTTGCCCGCCCGCACGCCGCTGGACGCCCGGATCAGCCGTGCACGTCGAAGTCGACCAGCCCACCGGAGCCCACGATGAACTCCTTGCGGGGGGCGACGTCGGTGCCCATCAGCTTCTCGAACGTGGCGATGGCGGTCTCCATCGCCTCGCCCTCCTCGACCGTGATGCGCCGCAGGGTGCGGTGCCGGGGATCCATGGTGGTGTCCTTGAGCTGGTCGGCGTCCATCTCGCCCAGGCCCTTGTAGCGCTGCGGCTCCTTGAACGCGATGCCCTTCTTGGTCAGCTCGGCGAGCTTTCGTTGGTACTCGGCCTCGGAGTAGGTGTAGATGTACTTCTCCTGGCCACGGCGGGGGTTGCTGAGCTCGAAGCGGTGCAGGGGCGGGACGGCGGTGTAGACGCGCCCGGCCTCGATCAGCGGCCGCATGTACTTGAAGAACAGCGTGGCCAGCAGGGTCCGGATGTGGGCGCCGTCGGAGTCGGCGTCCGCCATGAAGACGATCTTGCCGTAGCGGGCGGCGTCCAGATCGAAGGTGCGTCCGGAGCCGGCACCGACCACCTGGATGATCGCCGCGCACTCGGCGTTCTTCAGCATGTCGCCGACCGACGCCTTCTGGACGTTGAGGATCTTGCCGCGGATCGGCAGCAGCGCCTGGAACTCCGAATTGCGCGCCATCTTCGCGGTGCCCATCGCCGAGTCGCCCTCCACGATGAACAACTCGGTGCGGTCGGCGTCCGAACTGCGGCAGTCGGCGAGCTTGGCGGGCAGCGTGCTCGACTCCAGCGCGTTCTTGCGCCGCTGGTTCTCGCGGTGGACGCGGGCCGCCACGCGCGTCCGGGACGCGCCCACGGCCTTCTCCAGGACCGCGCGGGCCTGCGGACGTTGCGAGGGCTTGGTCGTGGTGAGGAAGGCCGTCAGCTCGGCCTCCACGATGCGCATGACCAGGCGCGTCACGGGCGGGGTGCCGAGCACCTCTTTGGTCTGGCCCTCGAATTGCGGTTCGGCGAGCCGGACCGTCACGACGGCGGTGAGCCCTTCGAGGATGTCCTCCTTGACGACCTCCTCGCCTGCCTTCAGCAGGCGGGTGCCCTCGAACGCGTTGCCGAACGCCCGGACCAACCCGCGCTCGAACCCCGCGACGTGGGTGCCGCCCTTGGGCGTGGCGATGATGTTCACGAACGACTGGACGCGCGACTCGTACCCGGTGCCCCAGCGCAGCGCGATGTCGACCTCCAGGGTGCGTTCGACGTCGCTCGGCGTCATCGCGCCGGCCTCGTCGAGCATCGGGACCGTCTCGACGAAGGTGTCCGAGCCCTGTAGCCGCAGGATGTCGGTGACCTGCGGGTCGGTGGCGAGGTACTCGCAGAACTCCGAGATGCCGCCCTCGTAGCGGAACGTCTCGTGGGTCTCCTCCCCCGGCGTCCGCAGGTCGTGCACCTCGATGCCCAGCCCCGGGACGAGGAACGCCGTCTGCCGGGCCCGCTGGACCAGGGACGTCCGCGACAGCTTGGCGTCCTTGAGGAAGATCTGGCGATCCGGCCAGTAGCGGATGCGCGTGCCCGTCGTGCCCTTGGCGACGCGGCCCGTCTTGCGTAGGGAGTTGTCGGGGGTGAAGGACGCCGTGGGTCCCGGCCCGTCGAAGACGCCGGGGACGCCGCGGCGGAAGCTCATCGCCCACGTCGCGCCGTTGCGATCCACCTCGACGTCGAGCCGCGAGCTGAGCGCGTTGACGACGGAGGCCCCCACACCGTGCAGGCCGCCGGTAGCGTTGTAGGAGCCGCCGCCGAACTTGCCGCCCGCGTGCAGCTTGGTGAAGATCACCTCGACGCCGGTGAGGCCCGTGCGAGGTTCGATGTCCACCGGCATGCCGCGCGCCTGGTCGGCGACCGCGACGGAGCCATCGGCGTGCAGCGTGACCTCGATGTGCCGCCCGAAGCCCGCCAGCGCCTCGTCCACGGCGTTGTCGATGATCTCCCACATGCAGTGCATGAGGCCGCGGGTGTCGGTGGACCCGATGTACATCGCGGGGCGCTTGCGCACCGCCTCGAGCCCTTCGAGCACCAGAAGGTGCCGCGCCTCGTAGTCGCGGTTCTCGGCCTTCGGCTTGCTCTGTCTCGTCGGCGTCGTGGTCACCGGAGCAGGCTACCCGGGGCCGCCGACAGTTCCGGACATTGACGCCCGCGTCACCGTCCGCTTCGAGCGGACGAGCCGGGCTCACAGCCAACCCACAGCCACCTACCAGCCCACCGCTTGGGGCCGGCGGCTAGGCTCGAGACATCGGGAACAAACCGCGGGGGGTGTCGGTTTCACCCACGGCAGCACGATCCCGACCGACGAAAGGGGAAGGCCCAATGAGCACCACCGTGATGGAGGCCCTCACGTCCGCCGACCGATGCGATCGGTGCGGCGCCCAGGCCTACCTGCGCGTCACCCTGCCCTCGGGCGGCGAGTTGCTCTTCTGCGCCCACCACGGGCGCGAGCACTCCGACAAGCTCAAGCAGGTGGCTTTGCGGATCCACGACGAGACCGCGCGTCTGGTCTGAATCCGTACGCCTCGCGAGGCCCGGCACTGGGGGGGTGCCGGGCCTCGCCGCGTCCGGGGCATGATGGGGACATGCTCGTCGAGGCCCTCACCGGGGACATCACCGCCCAGCGCACCGACGCCATCGTGAACGCCGCCAACGCGACCCTGTACGGCGGTGGCGGGGTGGACGGCGCGATCCACGCCGCCGCCGGACCACGGCTGCTGGAGGCCTGCCGCCAGGTGCGTCGGCGCTCCTACCCCAGCGGCCTGCCCGTCGGCGAGGCCGTGGCCACGGACGCCTTCGACCTGCCCTGCCGCTGGGTCATCCACACCGTCGGACCCAACGCCCACCGCGGCCAAACCGATCCGGTGCTGTTGGCGTCGTGCTTCGCCCGCAGCCTCGACGTCGCCGCCGAGCTGGGCGCGAACTCGCTCGCCTTTCCCGCTATCAGCGCCGGTGCGTACGGCTGGGCTCCGGACGCCGTGGCGCGTATCGCCGTCGACACCGTGCGCACCCACCCGGCCCCCGGGGTCGAGCTGGTGCGCTTCGTGTTGTTCGGGGCCCGCACCGCCGCCGCCTTCTCGGCGGCGCTGGGCTGACCGTCCGGCGTCGGCGCCAGCCGCTACAGTCCGCCCCATGCGCACCGAAGAACGCGACCGGACCGTCCTGCTCGTGGTCGACGTCCAGGTGGGCGTGATGGCGGAATCCCACGACGCACCCCGGGTGATCGCCACCATCGCCGACCTCGTCGCACGCGCGCGGGCGGCGTCCGTGCCGGTGGTCTGGGTGCGGCACTCCTCCGAGGATCTGCTGCCGGGTGCCGACGCCTGGCAGATCGTCCCCGAGCTGGTGCCCGCCGCCAGCGAGCCGGTCGTCGAGAAACGCTACGGCGACTCGTTCGCCGACACCGACCTGACGGATCGGCTCGCCGAGCGGGGCGCCGCTCGCGTCGTGTTGTGCGGCGCCCAGTCGGACGCCTGCATCCGCAGCACCTTCTACGGCGCCGTCCACCGCGGCTACGACGTCACCTTGGTATCGGACGCCCACACCACCGAGGACATGCGTCCCTGGGGCGTGACCTTCGGCCCCGAGCAGGCGATCGAGATGATGAACCTGCACGCCCGGTACACGCGGCTCCCCCGCCAGCGCATCGGCGTGGCCCCCGCCGCCACGGCCCTCGACCCCGCGGAGGGCGCTGCGCGATAGCCTGACGCGCTGTGACCACCACGCACGTCGTCTGGGACTGGAACGGCACCCTGTTCGACGATCTCCACTGCTGCGTCGACGTCATCGACCGCGTGCTGGGTGAGTTCGGCCTGACCCCGCTGGGATCGGTCGCCGCGTACCAGGGCGTGTTTCGGTTCCCGATCCGCGACTACTACGCGGCCATCGGGTTCGACACGTCCCCGGCCGGCAACTTCGACGCCGCGGCCCACCGCTACATGGAGCTCTACGCCGCAGCGTCCGCCGACTGCGGCCTGCACGCGGGCGCCACCGAGGCGCTGGCGTCGGTCACCGCCCGCGGCGTGACCCAGGTCGTGGTGAGCGCCTCACACCAGGACAATCTCACCCGCCAACTCGCGCCCTTCGCGCTGGACCGGTGGGTCGCCGAGGCGCACGGTATCGAGGACATCTACGCCGCCTCGAAGGCGCACGTCGCGGAGCGCTGGCTGGCGGCGTCCGGGGCCGACCCGCGTCGGGTGGTGTTCGTCGGCGACTCCGAACACGACCACGAGATCGCGGACGCCCTCGGGTGCCGCAGCGTGTTGTTCAGCGGCGGCCACCACGCCCGCGCCCACCTCGAGGGGCTGGGGGCTCCGGTCGTGGACGACCTGGGCGACGTGCTCGCCCACCTCTGAGGCGCGCTCAGTCGGCCTCGGGGGCCGGACGCCGCACCATCCGCATCTGCATTCCGCCCGGCCACCCCGGTTCGATGGGGACGACGCATCCGTCGGGTTCGAACCCATGGCGCCGGTAGAAGGCGACCGCGCGCGGGTTGTCGGCGATGACCCACAGGTAGGCGGGCGCCTCGTCGCCGATGGCACGGTGCAGGAGGGCGTCTGCCAGCCCGCTGCCCTTGGCGCGGTCCAGCAGGTAGAGCGTCTGCAGGATCAGGGAGGCGGGGGCGTCCGGCTCGGACGCGGCGTCCGCGTGCGCCACCCCGACGAGGGCTCCGTCGTCGGCGACGCCCAGCCACCACGTGGTTCCCCGCTCGAGCATCTCCTCGCCCCAGGCCCGCGCGACATCGGAGGCCCACGCGTCGGCGTTGTCGAGCACGTCGTCGGGGACGCGCCCCGTCAGGCTCTCGCGCCACGCCTGGGCACGGACGCGCGCGGCCGCCTCCAGGTCGCCCGCGTGCGCCTGTCGAATCCGGAAACCCATCTCACTCCTCACGCACGAACGGCGGCCAGGTTGCCCCGGCCGCCGCCCGCGGACGCCGTCAGTCCAGGTAATCCCGGAGCACCTGCGAGCGCGACGGGTGCCGCAGCTTGCTCATCGTCTTGGACTCGATCTGGCGGATCCGCTCGCGGGTCACGCCATAGACCTTGCCGATCTCGTCGAGGGTCTTGGGCTGGCCGTCGGTGAGCCCGAAGCGCATGCTCACCACGCCCGCCTCGCGCTCGCTGAGCGTGTCCAGCACGTCGTGCAGCTGCTCCTGCAGCAACGTGAAGTTCACGGCCTCGGCCGGGACGACCGCCTCGGAGTCCTCGATCAGGTCGCCGAATTCCGAGTCGCCGTCCTCGCCCAGCGGGGTGTGCAGCGAGATCGGCTCGCGGCCGTACTTCTGCACCTCGACGACCTTCTCAGGGGTCATGTCGAGCTCCTTGGCGAGCTCTTCTGGGGTGGGTTCGCGGCCGAGATCCTGCAGCATCTGCCGCTGGACGCGCGCCAGCTTGTTGATGACCTCGACCATGTGCACCGGGATGCGGATGGTACGGGCCTGGTCGGCCATCGCGCGGGTGATGGCCTGCTTGATCCACCAGGTCGCGTAGGTGGAGAACTTGTAGCCCTTGGTGTAGTCGAACTTCTCCACCGCACGGATCAGGCCCAGGTTGCCCTCCTGGATCAGGTCGAGGAAGAGCATCCCGCGCCCGGTGTAGCGCTTGGCCAGGCTCACCACGAGGCGCAGGTTCGCCTCCAGCAGGTGGTTCTTGGCGCGGCGTCCGTCTTCGGCGATCCACTCGTAGTCGTCGGTGTCGGCGTCCGCCACCGCACCCTCGGTCAGCGACTCGTCGGCGAACAAGCCGGCCTCGATGCGCTTGGCGAGCTGTACCTCCTGCTCGGCGTTCAGCAGCGCCACCTTGCCGATCTGCTTGAGGTAGTCCTTGACCGGGTCGGCGGTCGCGCCGGCGGCCATGACCTGCTGCTCGGGCTCGTCGGTGTCGTCGGCGTCGCTGACGACGAAGCCCTCGTCCTCGGACAGTTCCTTCTCGTCCTTGGCGGCCTCGCCCTCGTTGAACTGGCCCTCGTCCACCTCGTCCAGGCTGCGCTTCTTGCCGCCGACGGTCAGCACGACCGCGTCGCCCTCGCGCTCGAACTTCACGTTCTCGACCTTGCCCGGAGTCGTCAGGACTTCTTCGACCGTGACCTCCTCGTCCAGCTCGACCTCGTCGTCGAGTTCCTCCTCAAGGAGGTCCTCCGGAACGTCCACTTCCGCCTCGTCGAGTTCCTCGACGGCCTCCTCCGCCACCGGCTCGGCGACCGGCTCGGGTGCGGCCGCCTTCCGCGCGCGGGGGGCGCGCGTCGACTTCGGAGCCGCGGCAGCCGGAGGTTCGGCGGGAGCGGCGGCGGCCTTGGCGCGTGTGCGGGTCGGCTTCGCGGGCTCCGTCTCGGCGGGAGCGGCGGCGGCCTTGGCGCGCGTGCGGGTCGGCTTCGCGGGCTCCGTCTCGGCGGGAGCGGCGGCGGCCTTCGCGCGTGTGCGGGTGGGCTTGGCAGCCTCGGCCTCGGCGGGAGCGGCGGAACGGGCTGACACGCGTGGGGTCACAGGGGAACCTCTCCTCGAAGAACGCATTTTGGGCGCACGACGACCGGCTGTTGTCAACGGCTGGCGCCCGGCACATTGTGGCACGGATGGCCCGGCATCCCAAGTGCGGCCCCGGACCCGGCGGTGGTTGCCCGTACTAAGCTGGCCCGCGTGCCTCACGCCGTCAGCCTGCCGATGCCCCCCGACGCCCCCCGACGCCCCTACGTACGAAGCCACCACGGGGACGACGTCCTCGACCCTTACCACTGGATGGCCGACAAGACCGACCCGGAGCTGACCGCCTATCTGGAGGCCGAGAACGCCTACGCGGCCGCCGCGACCGAGCACCTGGCCGACCTGCGCGAGGAGCTCTACGGCGACCTGCTCGCGCGGACGCGTCAGACCGACCTGTCGGTGCCGCTGCACGTCACCCACACCGACGGCTCACGCTTCTGGTACTACACCCGGACCACCGAAGGCCTCGACTACCCCACCCACTGCCGCGTCGAGGCGACCTCGCGCGACGAAATCCCCGATGTCGCCGACACCCGGCCGGACGAAACGATCCTGCTCGACGTCAATGACCTGGCCGCCGGACACGACTTCCTGGCCATGGGCTGGTCGGAGATGTCGCCGAACGGGCGCCTGTTGGCCTACTCCATCGACACCTCCGGGGACGAGCGCTACGACCTGTTCGTCCGAGACGTCTCCACCGGCGCGCTCGTCGACGGCCCGATCCCCGGCGTCGGGGCGGGTGGGACGTGGCTCGGGGACGACTGGCTCTACTACGTGCGCGTGGACGAGGCCTGGCGACCCTTCCAGGTGTGGCGCCACCGACTTGGCGACCCCGACGACGCGCTGGTCTTCCAGGAGGACGACGAGCGTTTCTGGCTCGGCGTCGACGGCTCCCGCGACTACCGCTGGGCGCTCATCGAGCTGGGCAGCAAGACCACCACCGAGTGCCACCTCGTCCCCGCCGCCGACCCGACGGCCGCCCCCCGCTGCGTGGCGCCACGGCGCGAGGGCATCGACTACACCGTCGAGGTCGCCCGCGACGCCCTGTGGATCCTCCACAACGACGGCGCACCCCAGTTCATGTTGAGCCGCGCCCCGCTCGACGCCACCGACCACCGCGCCTGGACGCCCGTCCTGCCCGAACGCCCCGACCGGCGCCTCACCGGCGTGTCCGCCTACACCCGCGCCATCGTCGTCACCCACCGCACGGCGGGCCTGCCCGGGATCGCCCTGCTGCCGCGGACGCCGGACGGCGCCCTGGGCGCCCTCACCGACATCGCCTTCGACGAGCCGCTCTACGGCGTGGACGCCGAGTCCGACCCGGACGCCGACACCGACCGTATCCGCCTCGGGTACGAGTCCCTCGTGACGCCGCCCTCGGTCCTCGAGTACCGCTTCGACACCGGCGAGCACCGGGTGCTCAAGGAAACCCCGGTCCTCGACCACCCCACCCGCGGCGCGTACGACCGCTCCGCCTACATCCAGGAGCGCGTCTGGGCGACCGCAGCCGACGGCGTCCGCATCGCCATGTCGGTCGTGCGCCGCCGGGATGTCCCGCTCGACGGGAGCGCCCCCTGCCTGCTGTACGGCTACGGCAGCTACGAGACCTCCATCAACCCGTTCTTCGCGATGAGCCGGCTCTCGCTGCTGGACCGAGGGTTCGTGTACGCCATCGCGCATGTGCGCGGGGGCGGCGAACTGGGGCGGCCGTGGTACGACGACGGCAAGTTGCTGCACAAGCGGAACACCTTCACCGACTTCGTCGCGTCCGCCGAGCACCTCGTGGCGGCCGGGTACACCTCGCCCGACCGGCTCGGAATCGAGGGCGGCTCGGCCGGCGGCCTGCTGGTGGGTGCGGCGCTCAACCTCGCGCCGGAGCTGTTCCGTGCGGCCCACGCGGCGGTGCCGTTCGTGGACGCCCTCACCACGATCCTCGACCCGGACCTGCCGCTCACCGTCATGGAGTGGGAGGAGTGGGGCGACCCGCTCCACGACCCCGAGGTCTACGCCTACATGAAGGGCTACTCCCCCTGCGAGAACGTGCGTCCGGGGGCGTACCCGGCGATCCTCGTGACGACGAGCCTGAACGACACCCGCGTCGAGGTGACCGAGCCCGCCAAGTGGGTCGCCTGCCTCCGCGACGTCGTCACCAACCCGCCGGAGCGTCCGATCCTGCTCAAGACCGAGATGATCGCCGGCCACGGCGGCGTGTCGGGCCGGTACCGCGCCTGGCGGAATCGCGCCTACGAGCTGGCCTGGCTCATCGATCAGCTCGCGCCCGCGACGGCGTGACATGCGGGCCCAGATCGAGGGGGTTCGGATCCCTCGATCCGGGCCGCCGCAGCCAGAACACGATCGATCGGCGTTTCCCTCACCCGGCCGGTCCCCGGCGTCGGACTCCGCGGCCACACCGGGGGTCGGACGCCGCGGGCGCGCCTCGGTCTGTCACACTGAGGCCCATGCGTCTTCGCCTGCTCGCCGCTCCCGTCCTGGCTGCCCTGGTCCTCGCGGGGTGCACCGCCGCCCCATCGGTCACCCAGACCGCCGCGCCGTCGACGCCGGCGTCCGCGCCCTCCTGCCCGCCCGCGGCCGGTGCCGACGTCCGCACGACCACCTTCTCCGCACCTCCGCCGATGTGCATCGATGTCGCGAAGACCTACATCGCCGCGGTGACCACGGACATCGGCTCCTTCGAGATCACCCTCGACGCCAAGCAGGCCCCCACCACGGTCAACAACTTCGTGTTCCTCGCCCGGCACCGCTACTACGACGGCATCGTGTTCCACCGCGTGATCGCCGGGTTCATGGCCCAGACCGGAGACCCGCAGGGCACCGGACGCGGCGGACCGGGCTACAAGTTCGCCGACGAACTGCCCGCGGCGGGCGCTTACCAGCTCGGATCGGTGGCGATGGCGAACGCCGGCCCGAACACCAACGGCAGCCAGTTCTTCGTGATTACCGGCGCCGAGGGCACCCGCCTACCCGCAAAGTACGCCCTCTTCGGTCGGGTCACCTCTGGGATGGACGTGGTCCGCGCCATCGAGGCCGACGGCGGCGATCCCGCCGCGAACGGAGTGCCGCCGAAAGTCACCCACCGTATGGTGACGGTGCGGATCGTCGAGCGCTGACGGGCGCGCCGTTCTCGGCCGTACCGGCGTCGGAGGACGATCTACGACCACGGTCTTAATTGCGCCCTCAGGGGCGGCCCCGGGTTCCTTTCAGGGGGTCACGCGAACAAATCGGCCTTGTTTCGCGTTGTACTCGTGACGAGCGAAAGGACCACTCCATGATCTCGACTGCCTCCCGGGCACGCGCGACGGACGGAATCGACGGCAAGGATTCCGTCGGCCTGTACCTCGACGGCATCGCCAAGACCCCCCTGCTCACCGCCGAGGAAGAGGTGTACCTCGCCCGCGCCATCGAGGCCGGCCTGTACGCCCAGGCCCTCCTGGACGGCACCGTCCGCGCCGGCGAGCGGCCGCGGAAGCGAGCCAAGGCGACCGAGGACGAGCTCCGGGCGGTCGTCGCCTCCGGCGAGCGCGCCATGCAGCGCTTCGTGATGGCGAACCTGCGACTGGTGGTCTCGGTGGCGCGGAAGTACGGCCGCTCCCAGATGCCGCTGCTCGACCTGGTGCAGGAGGGCAACACGGGCCTGATCCGCGCGGTCGAGAAGTTCGACTACAGCAAGGGCTTCAAGTTCTCGACCTACGCCACCTGGTGGGTGCGCCAGTCCATCTCGCGCGGCATCGCGCAGCAGGGCCGCATCGTCCGGCTGCCGGTGCATGTCGCCGAGCAGATCAACCAGGTGTCGGCCGCCCGCCGCAATCTCGAGCGCAAGCTGGGCCGCGAGCCCGAGGTCGTCGAGATCGCCGACGAGCTGGGTCTGACCCTCCAGGTGGTCACCGATCTCCTGCGCCTGGCCCGCGAGCACGTGAGCCTGGACGCCCCCGTCGAGGAGGACGGCGACACCGCGCTGGGCGACCTGCTGGCACGCGACACCGCGCCGGGTCCCGACGAGGTCGTCCTGGACGCCGAGGACCGCGCCCGGCTCGACCACCTGCTGGGCGGTCTGGACGAGCGCTCCGCCGACGTCGTCCGGCGCCGCTACGGCCTCCTGGACGGCCGCCCCGCCAAGCTGGCCGACATCGCCAACGTCTGGGGCATCACGGCCGAGCGCGTCCGCCAGATCGAACGCCAGGCCATCGCCAAGCTGCGGCACTCCACCCTCGCCGCCTGAGCACCGGCACCCCAGCCGCTCGCGGGCCCCGGATCCACCTCCGGGGCCCGCGTGCGTCCCCGTGACGTACTCCCAGCCGGCGCACTCGACGCGCGGTCGAATCCCTCGTCGACGAGCGCGGCAGCGTGCCGGCCGGCCGCGGCCAGGGCGTCCCGGATCTCATTGGCCGTTGCCCGGCAGCCCGCACCTATGCGGAGGCACGGGAATCCTGCGGATCGAGGGGGGAAGCCCGGCCCTGATGACGTCCGACCACCCGCCACTCCCGCGGGTAGTTCGTCACGCCGCCGCACAGGCTTCCGCGGTGCTTGATCTCCTCAAGAGCCCATAGCCTGTCCTGGGCTTGTAGTTCGTCACGCCGCCGCCCAGGCTTCCGCGGTGCCCTACACCAGGCCGGAGCGCGGGCGTCCGGGATCGGTGATGCGGATCAGGCCCTCCTGGGCCGTCGAGGCACCCAGCAGGCCGTCGGAATACAACCGACCGCGGGAGTAGCCCAAGCCGTTGGCCGCCGCCGGGGAGAACTGGTCGTAGAGGATCCACCGGTCGGCGCGGATCGGGCGATGGAACCACATGGCGTGGTCGATCGTCGCGATCTGCATCTCGGCGCTCAGGAACTCCACCGGATGGCCGACGGTCGAGACGCCCAGCAGTGTCAGGTCGCTGGCGTAGGCGAGCACCTCCTGGTGCAGGCGGGGCTCGTCGGGCAGAGCGTCCTCGGTCCGGACCCACACCTGCATGGCTGCCCGGGACTCCCCCGCCCCCTTGCGACCGTCGCCGGCGTAGCGGACGTCCAGGGCGCCCCACTCCTCGGCCCAGTCGGCGGCGTGGATCGCCGAGCGGCCGCCGAGCACCTCGGACAGCGGTGGACAGTCGTCCGGCTCCGGGACGCCCGCGGTGGGCGGCCACTGGTGTTCCAGGCCGTCCTCGGGCACCTTGAACGACGCCGTCATCACGAACAGCGTGCGCCCGTTCTGGCGGGCCTCGACGTGGCGGGCGGAGAACGACGACCCGTCGCGCGGGGAGTCCACCGTGTAGATGATGGGCGAGGTCGTCAGCCCCGGACGCAGGAAGTAGCCGATGAGCGAATGGCAGTCGCGGCCGGCCGGGACGGTCGCGTAGGCCGCCTCCAGCGCCTGCCCCATGACCTGCCCGCCGAACGCCCGCTGCCGCTGGGTCTCGGGCTGCGGCCCGCGGAAGAGATCGACTTCGAGCCGCTCCAGCGCGAACAGTGCGGTGAGCTCCTCAACGGTGCGGGGCATCATTCCTCCTTGCGGTCAGGCGGGTTCTGGTCGGCGAGGAATTGTTCGACGACCTGTCCGATCTCCTCGGCGGTCGGGACCGACGGGCGTCCGGACGCCTGCAGGTCGTCGTACTGGGTCTCCAGCGCGTGCACCAGCGGCGCCAGCTCGCCGTCCGAGGCCACCTCCTCGCCGAGCGCCTTCTGGGTCGCCAACGACTGGGCCGCCAGATCGCCGATCGCCAGTTCCAGCCCCGTGGCCGCCACCACGCGCTCCAGCACGGCGAGGATGCCCGGCGCGTAGGTGCCCTGGGCCAGATAGTGCGGAACGTGCGCGACGAAACCCTCGCCGAGGAACCCCGCCTGACCCGCCCGGAACTCCAGGACCGCCGAGAAACCCCCCGGAATCTCGATGTGGTCGATCCACACGGGGTTGTCCGGCGCGGCGTCCGGATCGGTCGTGCTCGTGGTCACCAGCACCGGCCGCGTGTGCGGCACCCCCATCGGAATGCCCTGAACCGTGACGAACCGCTCCACGCCCATGTGCCGGGCAAGATCCAACACGGCGGCCGCAACGCGGTTCCACTGGGTGTCCGGCTCGGGGCCGCGCAGCAGCAGGAAGACTCGTCCGTGGGCGTCCGTCATCCGGTATAGCGCCAGCTCGAAGTCGGTCAGTGCCACCCAACGGTCGGTGTCGAAGGTCAACTGCGGACGCCGCGAACGGTAGTCGTGCACCTGGTCGTGGTCGAACGCGACCACGCGTTCGGGGGCGCAGGTGTCCATGAGGTGCTGGGAGAGCCCGCGGCCGACGCCGCCGGCATCCATGTAGCCCTCGACCAGGTGGATCAGGACGGGGCGGTGTTCGCGTAATTCTCGCCAACGGTCCGGCTCGAAGCTCAGCAGGAGGTCGAGCGGATTCATCACCTTCCCCACTCTAGCCCGCGGCGACCCTCCTCAGGACAACGCGGCGATGGCCGTCCGCACCCGCTTCGCCGATACCGACTGGGCCGTGCCCACCGACTGGGCGAACAGGCCGACGCGCAGCTCCTCCAGCAGCCAGCCGGTCGCGGACGCCGCGGGCGGCAGTTCGCCGACATCGTGGCGGGCGATGGCCGCCGCGTAGGCGTCCTCCAGCTCGTCGATCACGGCCAGGTTGGCGGCCTCGCGGGCGGGATGGGTCCCCCACGCCCGGATCCGCACCTCGACGGCGTGCAGGTAGCGCTCGAGCGCCGAGAAGTGCGGCTCGGGGGTGGCCGCCAGGAACCCCGGGAAGACGAGGTTGTCGAGCTGGGCTCGGACGTCGCCGACGGACGCGGCCGGCCCGCCCGCGGCGAGGGCCCGCAGGATCGTCTGGTGGCGGGTGAGGATGCGGGCCGTCAGGTCCACGACAGCCCGCATGCGGTCGGCGGCGTCCGGACGCACGGCGTCCACGAGCCGGCGGAACGCCGCCTCGTCGCGGATGGCGTCGGGGTCGGTCCCCAGCCGCTCGATCAGGTCGCCGGTCGCCTTGAGGCGGGCGTCCGCGAGCAGGGCGGGCAACCCGTCGTACGGCGAGTGTGCGAGCGCGAGCTTGCCGGCGTTGCCGAGATGGCCGAACACCCACTTGGTGGGATCGGGGCTGACGAGCACGACGAGGCGCCGGACGCCGCGGGCCTGCCAACGGCGCGCCCGCTCGGCGGTGTTGGCGACCTTGACCGCCACCGCGTCGCCGATGTCGACCAGCGCCGGATAGCCGACCAGGGGGGTGGGGTCGCGGGCGATCTCGGTCGTGCGGGGCAGGACGCCGAAGTCCCAGTCGGTCGCGCCCGGATGGGTCAGCGTCGAGGCCTGGTTGAGACGCTGCGCCAGCCGCGGCGCGAACTGCTTGCGGAGCGCGGCGAAGTCCTCGCCCGCGCCCAGCTCGCGGCGCCCGTCGGTGATGACATAGCGGACGCGCAGATGCGGCGGGAGGGCGTCCGTGGCGAAGGCGTCCGGCGCGACGGGGGTGCCGCCGAGGGCGGACAGGGCCGCGGCGAGGGCGTCCGGGAACCGCCGGCCGGCCAGCTCGGGATGATCCTCCAGCCAGCTCAGCGCGCGGACCGCCCAGTCGGGGGCGGGGATGAAGCGGGTGCGGACGGCCTTGGGCAGGTGCCGGATGAGCGCGGTGGCCAGTTCGGCGCGCAGGCCCGGGACCTGCCAGGTGAGCGGCGCGTCGTCGACCTGGTTGAGGACGGTGACGTCCACGTCGACGGTGACGCCGTCGGTGTGCGAGCCGGGGTCGAAGGCGTAGTTGACGGGAAGTTCGGCGCCTCCGACGGTCCAGGCGTCGGGGAACGCGTCGGCGTCCACGTCGGCGTCCGCGACGAGGTCGTCCAGGCTGAGGTCGAGGAAATGCTCGTCGGTGCGGCGGCGGTCGCGCCACCACCGGTCGAAGTGCGCCACGGAAGTCACGTCCGCGGGAACGCGGGCGTCGTAGAACGCGTAGATGGTCCGGTCGTCGGCGACGAGGTCGCGGCGTCGGGCGCGCTCCTCGAGGTCCTCGGCCTCGCGGCGGACCCGCTCGTTGCGGGCGAAGAAGTGATGCCGGGTGCGCCACTGGCCCTCGACCAGCGCCGACTGGATCAACACCTCGCGGGCGACCACCGGGTCGATGCGCTGGTAGGCCACCGGCCGCTCGGCCACGATCGGCACCCCGTAGAGGCTGACCTTCTCGTAGGCGACGCACTGGCCCGCCGACGCCGACCAGTGCGGCTCGGAGTACTGCCGGGTCAGCAGGTGGGCACCGACCGCCTCGATGGCGTCGGCCGTGACGGGTGCGACGGTCCGGGCCCACAGCCGGGTGGTCTCGACCAGTTCTACGGCCATCACGAGCGGGGGTTCGGCCTTGGCCGCGGCCGAGCCGGGCTGGATCGCGAAGCGGGTCCCGCGCGCGCCCAGGTATTCGGCGACCGGACGCCGACGGCGCGGTCCGCCCTTGGGCGGGGTGACGCTGCGGACATCCTTGAGGCCGACGTGGGAGAGCAACCCCGACAGCACCGCGGTGTGGATCGCGTCGTCGTCGACCGGCGCGCCGTGGGGGCGGCGGGCGGCGGGAAGGTCGAGTTCGCGGACGATCTCGCGGAGCTGCGTGGTGAGATCCTGCCACTCGCGGATCCGGAGGAAGTTGAGGTACTCGTCGCGGCACATCCTGCGGAACGCGTTGCCGGAGAGGGCCTTGCGTTGCCGGAGCAGGTACTCCCACAGCCGGTGCAGGGCGGCGAGGTCGCTCGGGTCGCGGTCGTCGCCGGGGTCCGGGGACCAGAACCGGCGGTGGAGGGCGTCGGCCTCGGCCTGGTGGTCGGTCGGGCGCTCGCGGACGTCCGGGATGGCCAGCCCGGCGACCAGCGGCAGGACATCGGCCAGGACGCCGCGGCGTCCGGCCTCCACCAGCATTCGACCCAGCCGAGGATCCACGGGCAGCCGCGCCAGCAACCGTCCGGTGGCGGTGAGCCGGTAGCGGGCGTCGGTGGCCCTCGCCTTCGGCGTCGCCCCCGCGGCCGGACGCCGGTCCTCGATGGCGCCGAGTTCGCGCAGCAGGCGGACGCCGTCGGTCACCTGGGTGCGGTCCGGGGCCTCGACGAACGGGAACTCCTCGAGGGGGCCCAGCCGCGCGTCGAGCATCTGGAGGATGACACTGGCGAGGTTGGTCCGCAGGATTTCGGGTTCGGTGAACTCCGGACGGCCCGCGAAGTCCTCCTCGGAGTACAACCGGATGCAGATGCCCGGACCCAGCCGGCCGCAGCGTCCCGCCCGCTGGTTCGCCGACGCCTGGCTCACCGGCTCGATGGGCAGGCGTTGCACCTTGGTGCGCGCGGAATACCGGCTGATGCGGGCCAGGCCGGTGTCGACCACCGAACGAATCCCCGGCACGGTGAGCGAGGTCTCGGCGACGTTCGTGGCCAGCACCACCCGGGTGCCGCCGTGCGGCCGGAACACCCGGTGCTGCTCCTCGGCCGACAGTCGCGCGTACAGCGGCAGCACCTCGACCGGACGCCGGGGATCGTTGAGCTCGGGGACGGCGCGCAGGGCGTCCGCGGCGTCCCGGATCTCGCGTTCGCCCGACAGGAACACCAGCGTGTCGCCCTCGCCGAGGGCGTGGAGCTGGGTGACGGCCTCGCACACGCCGTCGATGAGGTCGCGTTCGACGCCCGCCGCCGGATCGACCAGCGGGGAGTAGACGACCTCGACGGGGTAGGTCCGTCCGGAGACCTCGACGATCGGTGCGCCGCCGAAGTGCTCGCTGAAGCGCGCGGTGTCGATGGTGGCCGAGGTGATGACCACCTTGAGGTCCGGACGCCGCGGCAGCAACTGCTTGAGGTACCCCAGCAGGAAGTCGATGTTGAGGCTGCGCTCGTGGGCCTCGTCGATGATGATCGTGTCGTAGGCGCGCAGGTCGCGGTCGCGCCCGATCTCGGCGAGCAAGATGCCGTCGGTCATCACCTTGACGGCGGTCCGCCGCGACGCCTGCCGCGTGAAGCGCACCTGGTAGCCGACGACATCCCCCAACGCGACGCCCAACTCCTCGGCGATGCGCTCGGCGACGGTGCGGGCGGCCAAGCGGCGGGGCTGGGTGTGCCCGATGCGCGTGCGTCCGGCGAGCAGGCAGATCTTGGGCAGTTGGGTGGTCTTGCCCGAGCCGGTCTCCCCCGCGACGACGAGCACCTGGTGGCGGCTCAGGGCGTCGCGAATCTCCTCGACCGCGGCCGCGATGGGCAAGGCGGCGTCGAAGGTGAGGCGGTAGGGCTCGGGCATGGCCGACCCAGCCTACCGGGCGGGGTCAGTCCGGCGGCCGCAGCCCCGTGTGGTGCGCGGCGAAGGCGAGCACGTCGGCCCATTCGGAGGCCAGCATCGCCTGCGACTTGCCCGCACCGTGCCCGGCTGCCGACTCGATGCGGAGCAGGACGGGCCGCTCGGTCTCGGCCCGGGCGTCGCCACTCTGGGCGTGTTGCAGCGCCGCGGCGAACTTAAACGAGTGCAGCGGAACCACCCGATCGTCGTGGTCGGCCGTGCATACCAGCGTGGGCGGATAGGCCACCCCGTCGGCGACGCGATGCAACGGCGAGTAGGCGTGCGCCACCGCGAAGTCCTCGGCGACGTCGGGATCGCCGTAGTCGGAGATCCAGGCCGCGCCGATGGTGAAGCGGTGGAACCGCAGCAGGTCGAGGACGCCGACCGTCGGCAGGGCCGCGGCGAACAGCTCCGGACGTTGCGTCATCAGCGCCCCGACGAGCAGGCCGCCGTTGGAGCGGCCGTGGACGGCGAGTTGCCCGGGCGTCGTCGTGCCGGTCTCCACGAGGTGCTCGGCGACCGCGACGGCGTCGTCGAACACGTGCTGTTTGTGGACGCCGCGCCCCGCGTCGTACCACGCCGACCCGTACTCGCCACCGCCGCGCAGGTTCGCCAGCGCCAGGACGCCTCCGGCCGCCAGCCACGCCGACCAGCCCGGACGGTAGTCCGCCAGCACCGGGATCTTGAACCCGCCGTAGCCGTACAGCAGCGTCGGGCGGGGACCCGCGGCGTCCGCGTTGGCCGGCTCGACCAGGAAGTAGGGCACCTGCGTGCCGTCCGCGCTCGAGGCGCGGCGCCGCGTCACGGTGAACTCGGGCGCGATGCGCTCGGAGACGCCGGCGAGCTCCAGGCGCTCGACGGGAGCGACGGCGTCCGCGACCGCCCGGGAGACGTCCACACCGAAGGCCGACGTCGGGGCGTCCAGCGTCGAGATGCCGAGGGACGCCCACCTCCGGGCGGGGCTGGCGTCGAGGCCGACGAGCGCCCCGGCGGGCAGATCGAGGTCGACCAGCCATGTGCCCTCGATGTCGTGGACCGCCACCGTCGGGGTGGCGTCGTCCAGCCGCGCGACGAGCAGCGTGTCCCCCGCGGCGACGACGCTGAGCAGCGGGTGGACGCCCTCGGGGATCACCTCGGCGAACTCGACGTCGCCGTGCGCGGCCCAGTCGAGGTCGACGCGGACCACCCGCCCGCGAGGGGCGTCGAGGTCGGTGAGCAGCAGCAGCTGCGATCCGGCGACCCGGATGGGCTCGAACTCGGCGGTGGCGTCGTCGATCACCTTGATGGGCGCGCCGATGGTGGTGCGTCCGGACGCCGTCGTCAGCGGGTAGGCCCACAGCCGCGTCTTGCGTTCGGTACCACGGACGATGGTGACCAGCAGCCAGCGCCCGTCGTGGGTGACCTCGCCGAAGCCCATGAGGTGGGGGTCGTCGGCGAACTGCAGCACGACCTCGTCGGTGTCTTCGCCCAGCCGGTGCAGCATGAGCCGTCCGGCGCCCAGGCCGGCCGTGGCGGTGCCGCGAGCGTCGGACGCCTCGTCGTAGGTCGCGTACAGCAACGACCGGTGGTCGGGCAGCCACTCGGGCGTGGAGAACTTGGCCACCAGCTCGGGAGCGTCCAGGTCGACCCCCGTGGTGAGGTCCTTGATGCGGATGTGCTGCCAGTCCGAGCCGCCGCGGCTCACCGCGTAGGCGAGGTAGCGGCCGTCCCGGGACACCCCGAATGTGCTCAGCGAGTCGGTCCCGTCGGCCGACCACGCGTTGGGGTCGAGGACGATGCGCCCGCCATCGCGAAGCTCGGCGAGGCTGTCGGCGACCCACCACACGTCTTGGGCTTGGGTGCCGTCGTTGCGGCCGAGCAGCCAGCGGCCGCCGCGTTCCAGCGGGATGCCGGCGCGCGGGCGTCCGACGACCCGCCGCAGGACCTCGGCGAACCACGCCCGTTCGGGCAGCTCCGCCAGCGCCGCCTCGGCGTGGTCGCGCTGCGCCGCCACCCACCGCGCCACCTCGGGCGCGTCGGCGTCCTCGAGCCAGCGGTACGGGTCGGCGACGTCGACCCCGTGCAGGGTCTCGACGAGGTCGTCGCGGCGGGTGAACGGATAGCGGGACATGCCCGCCAGTCTAGGGAACCGCTGATTAATGCTGTTCTTGGCGAGGACGGGTCGGGCGATCCGGGCCGCCGCAGCCCGAACATGACGGATCGGCGTTTCCCCAGGAGCGGTGTCGGACGCTGGCGTCCGGCCCTGGCGTCACGTGTGCCGGATGAGGCCCAGCGGGCAGGACGAGTGGGCCATGAGGCCGCGCACGGTCCCGCCGATGGAGTAGCTCGGGAAGCCCGTGTGGACACCGACGATCAGCATGTCCGACTCGCCGCTCACGCGGATGAGCTCCTCGACCATCGACTCCGCCTTGCGGACGCTCACCTTCGCCTCGACGCTCGGCTCCTCGGCCCGGAAGGGCTGCAGGATCGCCTCCAGGCGCCGCGCGGCTTCGGTCGCCGCGGCGTCCATCTGCTCGTCGGTCGTGCCATGGTGGAGGAAGAACCGGCCGCGAGGCCGCGTAACCACCGACACGACCTGCAGCCGCTCGCCCAACCGGGCGGCGCGCCGGAAGCCCCACGCAAGCGCGGGCGATCCGGCCTGGGAGCTGTCGATGGCCACCGACAGGAGCCCGGTCCGCTCGCGCCGCCGCGCCAGCTCGGAGATGACGACCAGCGGCGCCGACGTCTGTCCGGCGAGCCCGACGCCCGTGGAGCCCACGAACATGGCGTCCGCGCCCGGCTCGGCGCGGCGTCCGACCACCAGGACCGACGCGTTCTCGCTCGCGTGCATCAGGACCGTCACCGGCTGCCCAACGATCACCTCGCCGAGGAACTGCGTGCCGTGGACGCCGTGGGAAGCCGCGATCTCGCGCGCCTGATCGATCAGGCCCTCCCCGGTGCGGCGATAGGCGTCGATGTCGAAGACGATCCCCCACGCGCTGTTGAGCATGCTGTCGTCCACCGCGTGGATCGCGTTGACGACGGCGCCGCGCTGACGGGCGTCCTCGCAGGCGAATTCCAACGCGGCGATGCCGTCGTCGGAGCCGTCGAAGCCGACCACGATCGTCGGCGCGTGGCTGAAGTCAGAGGACATCGGTGGCCTCCCGGAGGCGTCAGGGTTGATCCGCGCTGACGGATCGACCGGAGAAGTAGGTGGGGATGATCGCGATGCCCACGACCCGTTCGCCCGGCGCCCACGGGCGCGGGACGACGGCGGCCGCATCGCCGCTGAACTGCACGGTGGTGCCCCGGACGAGGACCGACCAGCCGTTGGCGGTCACGGGGTCGATGTCGTCGACTTCGAACGCCACCTCGGTGGGTTCGACGAGCTCGGCCAGCGGCGAGGCAACCGCGGCCCGGAAGACGAGGGCCCCTTCGGCCAGCCCGTAGTTCACGGGCAACACCTCAAGACCCCGCGCGGACTGCCAGCAGACACGCCCCACCGTGGCGTCGCCGAGCAGGCGACGACACTCGTCGGGTTCGATCGTCAGGAGATGGCCGCGCTGCACCACACCGGCACCCTATCGGTCGGGACGGTCCCTGCGCCTCACTAGCGGGCGCATGTTTCGGGCGAGTCCCGCGAGCCGGCGGACGCCGCGCCCGGGCCCCGGCGGACGGGCGCGCGGCGGGGCCTATGCCTCGTCGGTGAAGGTGGTGCGTCCGCGAAGTTTGGCGGCCAGTTCGTCGTCGAGGTTGTCGCCGATGACCGACAGGATGCGGAGCCCCTGGTGCAGGTGGGCCGGGACAAACGGCTGGGCGAACACGGACAGGCTCACGAACACGCGGTCGCGGATCATCATGAACCGGACGTACCGGGCGTCGGTGTTGAGGTCGCTGAGCACCTCCATCGCGCGCGAGCGCCCGTCCACGTCGTGCACCAGCGGCGAGAAGACGAGCACCTCGGCGGCGTCCGTGGTCGCGCGGACGAACACCATGGTCGAGCCCACCCGGATCGCGAAGTCGCCGTCGGAGTCGCGGATCGGCTCGTGGCCGAGGACCTCGGTGAGCTCCCGCCGGATGGCCTCGTCCAGTTCGGCGCGGCTGCGCGGCAGGAACGCCACGAGGTCGTCCGGGTCGAACGCCTGCCGCGGTACGGGCAGCTCCAGGACCGGCGGCGGGGTGAGGATGTCCGCGAGCTGATCGGGTGCGAGGAACGCCGGGTGCGGCACGCCGTAGACCTGGCTGAGGACGCCGACCGCCGCGTCGGCCAGCTCGCGGGCGTCCTCCTGGGTCCCGATCCGACGAAACCCCGCGTGAGCGTCGGGTCCATCGCTGCTCGGCGACTCCCAGCCGAGCGTCTCGAACGCCGCGAGCGCCTCGGCCCCGAGCCGGAACTCCTCCCCCAGCTCGGCGTTGCTGGCGGCGTCCGCCACCAACCGCCCGCCCTCGCCACAGGCGAAGCGGACATACGGGGCGACCCCGCCGGCCTCGGTGGCGAGCGCCCCGATCCGGAGCGTCGCGCCGGCGTCCATCACCGACAGCACCTCCGCCAGTCGCTCGGCGAAGCCCGTCCAGGCCTGCTCGGTGCTGGCGTCGAGGTCGAAGTGGGAGAACGTTTCGCTCGCGGTCTCGTCGGTCACGAGGGCCAACCTAGCCGTTAGGCGCCGATCAGTGCGGTGATGGCGAGAATGCTCGGGACGGTGAGCAGCGTCGTCCAGAAGACCGCGTCGCGCGCGAGCAACTCGGCCGTGGCATAGCGGTTGGCGATGGTGAAGATGTTCTGGGCCGTCGGCAGCCCGGCGATGACCGTCACCGCGTACGTTTCGTGCGGCGGCAGGTGCAGCGCGAAGCGGGCGAGCACGAACGCGATGAGCGGGTGGACGACGACCTTCAGCGCGACGATCGCCCACGTCTCGGTGCGGTGCGGTCCGCGACCGGGCAGGGGGTTGAGGCGCAACGAGGCCCCGAACGCCAGAATCATCAGCGGGACCATCATGTTGCCGACCATCACGAGGGGGACGTCCAGGAACTGCGGCACCTGCAGGTGGGCGAGGTTCGCCACGAGCCCGAGGACGATCCCGACCGTCAGGGGGTTCTTGATCGGGATGACGAGGTAGCGACCCGGCCGGAAGGTCCGTCCGGAGGCCTTGAGGCGTTCGGCGTCGAGCAGCGCCAGCGCCGTCGGCTGGATGAGGGCCACCTGCAGCAGGATGATCGGCGGCATCCAGGCCATGTCGCCGAGCAGCATCGCCGCCAGCGGCAGCCCGATATTGCCCGCGTTGGTGTAGCACGACGCCAGGAAGCCGATCAGCCGCGGACCCCGCGGCGTCCGGAACCACGCCCGATTGAGGACGAGGTAGGCGACGCCGGTCACGGCGATGGCGGTGGCCGAGACCACGAGCGTCCGGGAGAACAGGTGCTCCAACGACGAGCCACGCAGCAGGGTGAACATCAGCGCGGGTCCGGCGACGAGGAACGCCAGCGTGTTCATGAACCGCTGCCGCTGCTCGGTGACGAGCCCAAGATGGGCCAGCACCCAGCCGACGGCGACGATCGACCAGATCGTCGCGAATCCACCGAACGCGGCCTCCACACCCGCGACAGTAGCCGGGGCTAGTCTGTCGGCGATGTCTCGTCCAGCCCGCAACCATGTGATCGACGCGGCGCGCGCGGCGTCCATCGTCGTCGTGGTGGCGTTCCACGGGCTCCTGTACCAGATCCAGCTCGTGGACGGGCGTCCCGTGGTGGTCCCGTGGGCGGCGCCGGCGACGTTCTATCCGTTCACGTGGGTGCTCATGGTGATCCCGCTGTTCTTCGTCGCGGGCGGCTTCGCGCACGGGCTGCTGGTGGACCGGATGCGGCGTGAGGGCACGGCCTACGGCTCGTTCCTCGCCAACCGCGGACGCCGCCTCGTCGGCCCGGTCGTGTCGTTCGTGACCGTGTGCGCGCTGATCGCGTCGGCCGCCGCCTGGGCGGGGTGGTTGGACGCGGCGTCCGAGCTCAGCCGGCAGATCGCGCAGTTGCTGTGGTTCATCACGGTCTACCTGTTCATCGTCGCGCTCGCGCCCTGGGCTGTCGCGCTGCACGACCGGTTCGGCGCCTGGGTGCTCGTGGCGCCGGTGGCCGCGGCGCTGGCGGTGGACGCGTGGTCGTTCGCGTCCGGGGACGTGGGCGTCCGCAACCTCAACATGGTGCTGGTGTGGCCGGTGGTCCACCAGTTCGGGATCGCCTATCACCGCGGCTGGTGGCGCGACGGTCCGGCGTGGCGGGCCTGGGCGTCCGTCGCCGCGGGGGTCGGGCTGATCGCCGGGCTCGTGTTCGGGCTGGGGTATCCGCCCACCTCGGTGGGCTTCGCCGATCTGCCGTTCGCGAACGTCCAACCGCCGACGACGGCCATGGTCGCGCTGGCGCTGGCGCAGTGCGGCGTGCTGGGGCTGGTCGAGCGGTCGGGCGTGCTGGCGCGAGTGTCGCCGCGCGTCGAGGGGGTGCTGGGCGTGGTGAATGCCCTGACGGTGACGGTGTACCTGTGGCACATCCCCGTGATCTTCGTGGCGGGCGGGCTGCTGCTGGGCGTGGCGTGGGCGTGGCCCGCGGCGGCGTCCGTGGCGCTGTCCCAGGCGAGCGTCGTGGTGCTCTCGCTGATGCTGGTCGCCGTCGTCGCGCCGGGCATCGGACGCCTCGACCTCGCTCTGATCCCGCCGCTGGGCGAACGTCAGGATGCCCGCGTCGCCGTCGCGGCGTACGCCGTGCTGTTCGTCGGGACGCTCCTGGTCTGGCAGGCCGGGATGGCGGTGCACCCGGCGCGGCCGGTCTCGACGGCGGGGGTGCTCGCGATCTGGGTGGGGGCCGCGCTCATGGCGTACGCGAGCAACGCACGGGCCCGGAGCGTCGGACTGCGCCGGGCCTGACCGCTGCGGCAGACTGACCGAATGATCGACTCCACCGCGGATCTGGACCCCACCCTCCTCGACGACCTGCTCGCCGTCGCGCGCGAGGTGGCCCTCGCCTGCGGACGGCTCATCGTGGACGAACGGCCGCGGCATCTCGACATCGCCACCAAATCCAGCGCGACCGACGTGGTGACGCAGATGGACAAGGCGTCGGAAGAACTCGCGCGCGACCTCCTGCGGCGGCTGCGTCCCAACGACGGGACGTTCGGCGAAGAGGGGTTGGATGCCGCGGGCACCAGCGGGATCACCTGGGCTGTGGATCCCATCGACGGAACCGTCAACTACCTCTACGAACTGCCGGCCTACGCGGTCTCGGTGGCGGCCGTGGTCGGCAACCCCCGCGTCGACGGCGCGTTCCGTCCGGTGGCGGGGGCCGTCTACAACCCGGTCCTGGACGAGTTGTTCCTCGCGCGGCGGGGCGGCGGGGCCTGGCTCCTCCGGGACGGCTCCTCCGAGCCGCGACCGTTGCGCGGGCGTCCGGCGGTGGAGCTCCCGGGGGCACTGCTGGCGACCGGGTTCGGGTACGGCGCCGCCGACCGGGCACGGCAGGCCCGCGTGGTCGCCGCGCTACTGCCGCGCGTGCGGGATCTCCGGCGGCTGGGATCGGCCGCGCTCGATCTGTGCCACCTGGCGGCCGGACGCGTGGACGTCTACTACGAGGAGCTCCTCAACGCCTGGGACATCGCCGCGGCCTGGGTGATCGCCGAGGAGGCGGGCATGGTGGTCAAGGGCTTCGGCCTCGACCACCCGACGCACGCCCTGACGCTCGCCGGACGTCCGCCGCTGGTGGCCACCCTGGAGGCGGCGCTGGCGGACGCCGGCGTCCGGCCCTGACGCGGACGCCCCACCCACGAGGCGCCGCGGGCGGCGGTTCTAGGGAAACGCTGATCCATCATG
>CAYZXQ010000036.1:0-24852 GCA_964482465.1 uncultured Nigerium sp.
GCGCACTCGGTGGTCGTCGGGGTGGCGACGCCGCCGCGTCCGCCTCAGGTGTAGTAGCGCCGGACGTTCCACGACCGGGCGGCGCACTCGGTGGTCGTCGGGGTGGCGACGCCGCCGCGTCCGCCTCAGGTGTAGTCGGGTTCGCGGCGCTTGACCGCGGCGATCACCCGGTACGTGACGGGGAGGAAGACCACCTCGACGCCCACCTTGTAGACCCAGCCGACCAGCGTGTAGTTGACCAACTGGGGCAAGGGGATCGACCCCCCGCCGAGGACGGCGCCGGCGGGGCCGAAGGCGATGAGGCAGAACACGAGGGTGTCCGCGAACTCGCCCACCACCGTCGAGGTGACCAGGCGCACCCACAGGCGCCGCTCGTTGGTCCGCCGTTTGAGGCGGACCAGCACGACCGCGTTCAGGAACTGCCCGGCCAGGAAGCCCAGCAGGCTGGCGATCACGATCCGGGGGACGAATCCCAGCACGGCGGTCCACGCCTCCTGGTGGGGCCACACCGCGGCCGGCGGGGCGGCGTCCACGGCCAGGAACACCAGCGACATGAGCGCCGCCAGGACGAAGCCCGTCACGATCGCGCGTCGGGCCTTGGCCAGGCCGTACACCTCGGCGAGCACGTCGCCCAGGACGTAGGTCAGCGGGAACAGGAACGCGCCGCCGTCGGTGACCAGGGGCAGCAGGGGGTAGCCCGCGACATCCACCGAGGGTCCGACCTCGATGAGCTTGGTCGCCCCGACGTTGGAGATGAGCAGCAGTCCGACGAAGGTCGCGAGGACGAGGTCGTAGTTGCCCCGGCCGCCGCTGGCGAAACGCACGGTGGGTGCGGCGGGGGGCGTGGGCTTCGTCACGGGCGCTCAGCGTAGCCGGACCGTGTGCCCGAAACGTCGTGCCGCTCCTGCGCGGGACGCGTGGGCATGGCAGGATCGGGGCATGAGGGACGACATCGAACTGCCGGATCTGGATGACGACCGCATCGAGCAGCTCCAGCCCGACGACACCTTGATCGACCGCGGCGTGGCGGACGTCCTGGACGAGGGCTATGTCGCACCGGACAACTGGTCGCCCGCGCAGGGCTTCGGCAACACCGCCGCCGAGATGGCCCAGGGCGAGACGATCGACATGCGCGTGGCCCAGGAGGTGCCCGAGTACACCGGCCCGGACGACTCGCCGTGGAACCCCGACGGCGAGGCCCGCGAGGTGGGCTCCAAGCGCGCCGGACGCCTCGTCGACATCGTGGGTCGCGACGGCGAGAGCATCGCCATGGCGGTGGGCATCGACGGCGGCGCGGCGTCCGCCGAAGAGGCCGCCATGCACATCATCGAGGACGATGACGACGACGAGGAGTGAGCTCAGGGGGCTCTACCCGCCGGTCGAGCCCTACCTCACCGGGCGGCTCGACGTCGGCGACGGACACCTCCTGTACTGGGAGGAGTGCGGCAACCCCGACGGCAAGCCGGTCGTGTTCGTCCATGGGGGTCCCGGAGGCGGGTGCATGCCCGCCTCGCGTCGATTCTTCGACCCGGCCCGCTACCGGATCGTCCTGCTCGACCAGCGCAACTGCGGCCGCAGCACCCCGCACGCCTCCACTGCGGACGCCGACCTCACCACCAACACCACCGCCCACCTCGTGGCCGACCTCGAAGCGCTACGCATCGACCGGGGGATCGATGCCTGGCAGGTCTTCGGCGGGTCGTGGGGGAGCGCGCTGGCGCTCGCGTACGCCCAGCGGCATCCGGAGGCCGTCACCGAGCTGATCCTGCGCGGCATCTTCACGCTCCGCCGCAGCGAGCTGGACTGGTACTACAACGGCGGCGCCCGCAGCCTCGCCCCCGAGTGGGGCGAGCGGTTCCTGGCGCCGTTGGGTCCGGGGTTCGCCGGCGACGCCATCGCCGCCTACCACGACCTGCTGTTCGACCCCGACCCGGCGGTGCACGGCCCGGCGGGCGTCGCCTGGACGACCTGGGAGGCGGCGACGACCCATCTCCACCTCGACGCCGAGGCCATCGCGGAGATGTCCGACCCGGCCTTTGCGCTGGCGTTCGCGCGCATCGAGAACCACTACTTCGTTCACGGCGGCTGGCTCGCCGAGGGCGAACTGATCGCGGGCGTGGACGCGATCCGCCACGTCCCGGCCGTCATCGTGCAGGGCGCCTACGACATCGCCTGCCCGCCCATCACCGCCTGGGATCTGCATCGGGCCTGGCCACAGGCCGATTTCCGGCTCGTCCACGCCGGTCACTCGGCTTCCGAACCCGCCATCGCGGACGCCCTCGTGCGGGCCACGGACGCCTTCGCCGCCGAGCCCCGCCCCGTCGCACCGACCGCCTAGACTGACCGGTGCGCGTCCGATCGTCGGGGCGCACGGAAGGAAGATCACCCTGACCAGCCAGTCCCTGCAGGCCGTCCGGCGGTTCCTCGTCCCGGCCTCGATCCCGATGGTCAACATCCTCGGCCCCGGCGACGAATTCCTGCTCGTCCTGGAGCGGGAGCTGGCCGCCGATGTGCATGTCCGCGGCAACGAGGTGACGTTCGCCGGGTCTCCGGACGCTGTGACGCGCGCCGCCGAGGTGCTCACCGAGCTGGTGACGATCGTCCGGACCGGCCAGGGTCTGACCACGGACGCCGTCGAGCGGGTCGTGCGGATGACGGGCACGGCCGATGTGCAGCCGTCGGCGGTCCTGACCCAGGACATCCTCTCCACGCGCGGCCGGACGATCCGGCCCAAGACGCTCAACCAGAAGCGTTATGTGGACGCCATCGACGCCCACACCGTCGTGTTCGGCATCGGCCCGGCGGGCACCGGCAAGACGTACCTGGCGATGGCGAAGGCGGTCCAGGCGCTCCAGGCCAAGCAGGTCAACCGGATCATCCTGACCCGGCCGGCCATCGAAGCGGGCGAGCGGCTGGGTTTCCTGCCCGGCACGCTCAACGACAAGATCGATCCCTACCTGCGGCCCTTGTACGACGCGCTGCACGACATGGTGGACCCCGAGTCGGTGCCGCGGCTGCTCACCGCCGGCACCATCGAGGTGGCGCCGCTGGCCTACATGCGCGGCCGGACCCTCAACGACGCGTTCATCATCCTCGACGAGGCCCAGAACACGTCGATGGAGCAGATGAAGATGTTCCTCACCCGGCTCGGCTTCAACAGCAAGATCGTGGTGACCGGCGACATCACCCAGGTCGACCTGCCGGGCGGCATGAAGTCGGGCCTGCGCGAGGTGCAAGGCATCCTCGACGGTGTCGAGGACATCGCTTTCTGCACGCTGACCAACCACGACGTGGTGCGCCACCGCCTGGTCGGGCGCATCGTCGCCGCCTACGACCGCTACGAGGCGGTCCAGCCGGAGCCGCGGCGTCCGCGGGAGAGGAACGAGAGATGATCGACTTGAACAACGAGTCCGGCGTCGCCGTCGACGAACAGCGGCTCGTCCGGTGCGCGCGCTATGTCCTGGACGCGCTGCGGATCCACCCGCAGGCCGAGGTGTCGATCCTGCTCGTCGACGAGACCACCATGACCGACTACCACGTGCGGTTCATGGGGCTGCCCGGCCCCACGGACGTCCTGAGTTTCCCCATGGACGAACTCCGCCCGCCGACGCCCGACGAGGAGCCCCCGCTGGGCCTGCTCGGCGACATCGTGCTGTGCCCGACGATCACCGCCGCGCAGGCCGCCGAGAACGGCCGGACGCCGGAGTCCGAGGCCGACTACCTGCTCATCCACGGCCTGCTGCACCTGCTGGGCTACGACCACGCCGAGCCCGACGAGCAGGTCGTCATGTTCGGGCTGAACGACCGGCTCGCGGCCGCATGGGACGCCCACCGCTAGACTGTCGCGCACCTGCTACGAGGAGTCGTGACCTGCCCTGACCCAGAACGAATGGATGGCCCTGGCCATCGCGTTGTGCTGCATCCTGCTCGCGGGGTTGCTCACCGCGGGTGAGGCGGCGCTGCAGTCCTTCTCCAAGTCGCGCGCGGAGCGCCTCGTCAAGGACGGCCAGCGCCGCGCGACCAAGCTGCTGCAGATCATGCAGGATCCGGCGCCCTACCTGAACACCTCGCTGTTCGTCCGCATCCTGCTGGAGGTGGCGGCCATCGTCTTGGTGGCCGAGGTGACATTCGCGCACTTCCCGCACGCGTGGGAGCGGATCGTCTACACCACGCTCATCATGACCGCGGTGTCGTTCGTCCTGCTCGGGGTGGCGCCCCGCACGCTCGGCCGGCAGCACGCCGACCGGGTCGCCGTGGCGTTCGCGGGGCCGTTGTCGGCCCTGACGACAGTCCTGGGGCCGATCCCGCAGGTGCTCATCGTGCTGGGCAATGTCCTGACGCCGGGCCGCGGGTTCACCGACGGGCCCTTCACCTCCGAGGCTGAGCTGCGCGAACTGGTGGACATCGCGGGGGCGTCCGACCTCATCGAGGACGGCGAGCGCAAGATGATCCACTCGGTCTTCGAACTGGGGGACACCATCGTCAAGGAGGTGATGGTCCCGCGCACCGAGATGGTGTGGATCGAGGAGGGCAAGACGCTCCGGCAAGGGCTGTCGCTCGCCCTGCGCTCGGGGTTCAGCCGCATCCCCGTCGTCGGGACCGACGTGGACGATGTCCGCGGCATCCTCTACCTCAAGGACGTCATGCGCCGGGCCTACGACAACCCGCACGCGCAGGCGTCCGAGACCGTCGAGTCGCTGATGCGGACGCCGACGTTCTGCCCCGACAGCAAGCCCGTGGACGAACTGCTGCGCGAGATGCAGCTCACCCACAGCCACGTCGTCATCGTCGTGGACGAGTTCGGCGGCACGGCAGGCCTGGCGACCATCGAGGACATCCTGGAGGAGATCGTCGGCGAGATCGTCGACGAGTTCGACTCCGAGATCGCGCCGGTCGAGCAGGTGGGCGAGGGGCGCTACCGGGTGTCGAGCCGGCTGGGCGTGGACGAACTGGGCGAACTGTTCGACATGGAGGCCGACGAGGACGTCGACACCGTCTTGGGGCTCATGGCCAAAGAACTGAACAAGGTGCCGATCCCCGGATCGGTCGTGGAATGGCGCGGGCTGGAGCTCGTCGCGGAGCGGGCGTCCGGACGCCGCAACTCGGTCCGAACCGTCCTCGTGAGCCGCGCGGACGTCACCACCGACTCGGGCGTGGACGCCGCCGTGGAGTTCGCCGAGTCGGCGTACGAGGGAAGGCAGGACGCATGACCGGATTCTCCTCGGGGTTCGCGTGCTTCGTCGGACGCCCCAACGCGGGCAAGTCGACGCTGACGAACGCCATCGTGGGCGAGAAGATCGCTATCACCTCCAGCAAGCCGCAGACGACGCGGCACGTCATCCGGGGCGTCCTGACGCGCCCGGACGCTCAACTCGTCCTGGTGGACACCCCCGGCCTGCACCGGCCGCGGACGCTGCTGGGGGAGCGGCTCAACGATCTGGTCCACGAGACCTGGTCCGAGGTCGATGTCATCGGCGTGTGCCTGCCGTCCAACCAGCGCATCGGCCCCGGCGACGAGTTCCTCGTCCGGCAGATCGCCGAGCTGCCGCAGCGGCCCAAGCTCATCGCGCTGGCGACCAAGAGCGACCTCGTCAGCCGGCCGCGGCTGGCCCAGCACCTGGTCAAGATTCAGTCGCTCCAGGAGAGCCTGGGGGTGCGCTGGGAGTCGATCGTCCCGGTGTCCGCGTTGACCGACGACCAGGTCGACGTCGTCGTGGACGAGATCGTCAAGCTGCTGCCCGAGGGCCCGGCGCTGTATCCCGACGGCGAGGTCACCGACGAGCCCACCGAGACCCGCATCGCCGAATTGATCCGCGAGGCGGCGCTGGAGGGCGTCGAGGACGAGTTGCCCCACTCCATCGCCGTCGTCATCGACGAGATGCGGCTGCGCGAGGGGCGTCCGGAGCACAAGCCGCTCATGGACATCTACGCCTCCTTGGTCGTCGAGCGCGACTCGCAGAAGGGCATCATCATCGGCCACCGCGGCGAGCGCCTCAAGGAGGTCGGCCGCGCCGCGCGCCTGCAGATCAACGAGCTGCTCGGCATGCCGTCCCACCTGGCGCTCCACGTCAAGGTCATGCAGGACTGGCAGCGCGACGCCAAGCACCTGAACCGTCTGGGGTTCTGATGCCGGGCGGCGCGGGCCGCTGGGCATCGGCGGCGGACTGGGCCTCCGAGCGCCTCGATCTGCGCCGGTGGCTGGTGCTGGCCGGCTCGCGGGTCCGGCAGGGCTGGCGGCGCGTGCGCGGCTCGGTGGTGCCCGTGGTGCAGGCGGCGCTCGGCGGGGCGCTGGCCTGGCAGATCGCGTTCTCCCTGCTGGATCATCCGGCCCCGGTGTTCGCGCCCGTGGCGACGTGGATCTGCCTGGGCTTCACCAAGGATCGCGTGCCCCGGAAGGTCGCCGAGTTGGGCGCCGGGGCCGTCCTGGGGGTGCTGATCGGCGAGGTGTTCGCGCTCGTCCTGACGCCGGGGTGGTGGCAGATCGCGCTGGTGCTGGTCGTCGCCGCCCTGTTCGCCCGCTTGCTGGACCGTGGCGACCTGTTCACCATGCAGTCGGGCGTCAACGGGGTGGTCATCCTCGGCATGGCATCGCTCGGACAGGGGGCCGCCGCCGCGGGGCGGTGGTCGGACGCCGTCGTGGGGGCCCTGGTCGCGTTCGTGGTGGCCGTCCTGCTGCCCCGCCGGGTCACCGAGCGTCCGCGCCGCTACGCGCGGGCGACGCTGGCCGAGCTGGCCGTCGCCTTCGAGATGGCCGCCCACGGGCTCAGGTCGGGGGACGTCCAGGTGCTGCGGGACGCCTCGGCCCAGCTCCGCGGCACCCGCCAGATCCACCTCGACTGGGCGCGCACGCTCGCCACGGCGACCGATGTCGTGCGTCTCAACCCCGCCCTGCGCGCCGACCGCCCGGTCGTGGACGAGCTGGCCCGGCTCCACCGCCTGACCGAGCGGACGATGGACACCCTGGACGCCCTCGTCCGGCACGGGATCGGCATCGTGTCCGAGGTGGGCGCGGTGGCGCGGCTCGGGCCGCTGGTCGCCGACCTGGGGCGCTCGGCGCACGCCCTGGCGGGCTCCGTGGGGGGCTGGCACCGTCCCGAGCGGGCCCGCGAGCTGGCGTCCGCGGTGGCCGCGGAACTCGACCCCGAGGCGCTCGGGACCGACTGGCGCTCGGCGTCGCTGGCCGTCACGGCGCGGGCGCTGGCGGTGGATCTGCTGCAGTCGACCGGCTTGTCGCGCGCGGACGCCCGCGCCCGGCTCCCCGGCGCCCCCGGCAACCCCTACCTCGACGACGCCGCCGGACCGGACGAGGGGGCGTCCGACACCTGGGGAACCGCTGACTAATGCTGATCTTGGCGAGGACGGATCGCTCGATCCGGGCCGCCGCAGCCAGACCATGATCGGTCGGCGTTTCCCTGGGGCGCATGATGCGGACGCCGGCGTCCGGCCCGCGCGGTGGACGCGCGGTGGCGATCCGGGGCTCGTTGTGTATCATCTCCGCCATGGCATGGGCGCACCTGCTTCTTGGTCGCCGCAGCGAGGCCTAGACCGTTCGTCAGGCTTCCTCGTTGCGGAGTTCTTCGCGCGCCTGACACGTCACCCACACTCATCGACGAGGAACCACCATGACCACGATCTCCACCTTCGGCACGCGCCAGCAAAGCCGGCCGCACCAGCAGCCCAGCCCGATGCCGTTCCACCGCTACACCGCCTTCCAGCCCATCACCCTGCCCGACCGCACCTGGCCGGACCGGAAGCTGACGCACGCGCCGCGCTGGCTGTCCACCGACCTGCGCGACGGCAATCAGGCGCTCATCGACCCGATGACCCCCGCCCGCAAGCTCAAGCTGTTCGACCTGCTGGTCAAGCTGGGCTTCAAGGAGATCGAGGTCGGCTTCCCGTCGGCGTCCCAGACCGACTTCGACCTGGTCCGCAAGCTGATCGAGGAGGACCGGATCCCCGACGACGTCCACATCTCGGTCCTGACCCAGGCCCGCGAGGATCTCATCTCGCGCACCGCCGAGGCGCTGGCCGGGGCGAAGAACGCCAACATCCACATGTACAACGCAACCGCCGAACTGTTCCGGCGGGTGGTGTTCGGCGTGGACGAGGCCCAGTGCATCGCGATGGCCCGCCGCGGCACCGAGTTGGTCATGAAGTACGCCGAGCAGTACCTCGGCGATGTGGCGTTCGGCTACCAGTACAGCCCGGAGATCTTCACCCAGACCCCGACCGACTTCGCCATCGAGGTCTGCCACGCCGTCATGGACGTGTGGCAGCCCGGCGAGGGTCGCGAGATCATCCTCAACCTGCCCGCCACGGTCGAGATGAGCACGCCGAACACGTACGCCGACCAGATCGAGTACTTCTGCCGCAATATCCGCGACCGCGAGCACGTGGCCGTGTCGCTGCATGCCCACAACGACCGCGGGACCGCCGTCGCCGCGACCGAGCTGGCGCTGATGGCTGGTGCCGACCGCGTCGAGGGCTGCCTGTTCGGGCACGGCGAGCGGACCGGCAACGTCGACCTCATCACCGTCGCGATGAACCTGTTCACCCAGGGCATCGACCCCGAGCTGGACCTGTCCGACATGGACGAGATTCGCCGCGTCGTCGAGTACTGCACCGGCATGCCCGTCCCGGCGCGCCAGCCGTACGCGGGCGACCTGGTGTTCACCGCGTTCTCCGGGTCCCACCAGGACGCCATCAAGAAGGGCCTGGAGTCGCTGGAGCGGCAGGCCAAAGCCGACGGCGAGACGGTCCACACCATCGAGTGGCAGGCGCCCTACCTGCCGGTCGATCCGCACGACGTGGGCCGCTCGTACGAGGCGGTCATCCGGGTCAACAGCCAGTCCGGCAAGGGCGGCATGGCCTACATCATGAAGAACGAGCACCACATGGACCTGCCGCGCCGGCTCCAGATGGAGTTCAGCCGGGTCGTCCAGGCGCACACCGACGCCGAGGGCGGCGAGGTCTCGCCGGAGCAGATGTGGACGATCTTCGAGCACGAGTACCTGGCCGGCGGCGAGCCGCTCGACCTCGTCAAGTACCGCTCGACGGCCGACGACGGCACCTACACCGTGGACGTCGATCTGCGCGTGGCGGGCAAGGCGAAGACCTTCACCGGCGAGGGCAACGGCCCACTGTCGGCGTTCGTGGACGCCCTCGCCATGGGCGGCTTCCCGGTGCGGGTCCTCGACTACACCGAGCACGCGTTGAGCTCCGGCGGCGACGCGTTGGCGGTGGCCTACGTCGAGTGCGAGGTCGGCGACGGCGACGACACGGCCGTCCTGTGGGGCGTCGGACGCCACACGAGCATCACCACGGCGTCCATGAAGGCGGTCGTTTCCGCGCTCAACCGGGTGGTGCGCGGCTGAGCCTCCGGCCACGCCATCACCGGGCCCCCGTCGTCATCCGGCGACGGGGGCCCGGCGCGTCGGCGTCCGTCTCACGGTGTGCACCAACGACATGAGATACCGAATCGGGCTCCGACGGCGTCCCTATGCTGACCCCCGGACATCAACCCCGAGAGGAACAAGTCATGGCTGAACTGAGCCCGCAACTTCAGCACGAGTTCGACATCGTCGTGAGGAGGAACCCCGGCGAGGCCGAGTTCCACCAGGCGGTGCGTGAGGTGCTGGAGTCCCTGTCGCCCGTCATGGCGAAGCGGCCCGAGTACGTGGAGTTCGGGATCATCCCGCGCATCTGCGAGCCCAACCGCCAGATCATCTTCAAGGTCAACTGGCAGGACGACCGGGGCCAGGTGCAGACCAACCGTGGCTTCCGCGTCCAGTTCAACGCCGCGCTCGGCCCGTACAAGGGCGGCCTGCGCTTCCACCCGAGCGTCTACCTCGGCATCATCAAGTTCCTCGGCTTCGAGCAGATCTTCAAGAACGCCCTCACCGGCATGCCCATCGGCGGCGGCAAGGGCGGCTCGGACTTCGATCCCAAGGGCAAGTCGGACAACGAGATCATGCGCTTCTGCCAGTCGTTCATGACCGAGCTCAGCGGCCACATCGGTCACGACATCGATGTCCCGGCGGGCGACATCGGCGTCGGCACCCGTGAGATCGGCTACATGTTCGGCCAGTACAAGAAGATGACCGGCCGTTACGAGTCCGGCGTGCTCACCGGCAAGGGCCTCACGTGGGGCGGCTCGCGCGCCCGCACCGAGGCGACCGGCTACGGCACCGTGTTCTTCGCCGACGAGATGCTCAAGCTGTCGGGTGAGACCTTCGACGGCAAGCGCGTCGTGGTGTCCGGCTCCGGCAACGTGGCCATCTACGCCCTGGAGAAGGCGCAGATGCTCGGCGCGACCGTCGTCGCGATGTCCGACTCCTCCGGCTACATCGTCGACGAGTCGGGTATCGACCTGGCGCAGATCCAAGAGCTGAAGGAGGTCCGTCGCGGCCGGATCGGCGAGTACGCGGACGCTAACCCCTCGGCCCGCTTCGTGGCCGACGGCTCCATCTGGGACGTCCCCTGCGATATCGCGCTGCCGTGCGCGACCCAGAACGAGCTGGACGCCGCGGGTGCGGCGGCGCTCATCCGCAACGGGTGCACGCTGGTCGCCGAGGGCGCCAACATGCCCTCGACCCCCGATGCCATCAAGGCGTTCCGGTCCGCGGGCATCCGCTTCGCCCCCGGCAAGGCCGCCAACGCCGGCGGCGTGGCCACCTCCGCCCTGGAGATGCAGCAGAACGCGTCCCGCGACTCCTGGAGCTTCGAGCACACCGAGCAGCGCCTCAAGGAGATCATGGTCGGCATCCACGACCGCTGCGCGGAGACGGCCGAGGAGTACGGCAAGCCGGGCGACTACGTGTTGGGCGCCAACATCTCCGGCTTCGTCCGCGTCGCCGACACCATGATGGCGCTCGGCGTCATCTGATCGCTCACCGCGGCCGACCGAGCGCGCACAGCGCGCGCCCGGTCGGCACGTCGGAATACAGGGTCAGGTCGTAGAACCTGGCCACGTGGACGACATGCCCCAACGTGCTGTCCGGATCCATCTCCGGCAGCACGTTGGTCCGTTTCAGGGCCTCGTCGCGGCGGTAGACGACGCCGGGACGATGGTCGAACAGCGCGCAGTAGAAGATGCCCGTCTCGACCAGATCGGCGAAGAAGTGGCTTCCGAAGCTCAGCTCCGGGATGAAGTTGCCCTCCGCATAGGTGGTCTCCACGAGCGCCGCGGCGTTGGAGATGTCGGCGAACCGCACCGGCACGCCGAGGCTCTCGGTCGTGGTGCCCCAGCGGCCCGGGCCCAGCAGCAGGAACGGGTGCCCGGCCAGCGCCCGGTTGAGGACGCCGATCTGGCGCGCCACCGCGTACCGATCGGACTGACCGAGCCTGAGGTAGGCGTCCGGACGCACGGTCACCACGTACTCCAGCGGGATCCGCACGTTGCCGCCCATGAAGGTGTCGCGGCACGCGAACAGCAGATCGTCGTCCGCGACGTCGGGGACCGCCACCGCGGCGCCCGGCCCCCGCGTCTGGAGCGGGCGGCACTGGACGATGCCGAGCCGGGGGTGCCCGTCGGCGACGTTCACGGTGAACTCGACGTCGACGGGGTAGTCGTACGCGCGTTCCAGCGCGGTGAGCGCGTCGCGCGCGACCCGGGGGAAGTCGGTGCGCGACAACAACCCGCGGAAGTCCGTCACCGTCGGGGTGGTGGAGGTGCGGCGGCCGAGTTCGCGCAGCCGGCGCAGCGCCGCGGCGTCCGGACTCATGAACAGCGACCAGTCGGCGCCGACGTCGGACGCCGTGAGGTTGCTCAGCGGGACGGTCCCGAGGGCGTTCGCGGCCAGGTCGAGGACGTCGACGCGTCGCTGGGACGAGGCCGACAGCTCGTCGGCGTCCGCGAGCCGACCGCGCAGGGGATCGTCCAGGGCGACGATCCGGGCGTGGTCGGTGCCCGTGCGGTCGACCGCGCGGGTGCCCAGCCCGACGACGAGGCGGAGCATGCCGGCGTCCGGATCCACAGCGGGGTCGAACGCGTACAGGTTCTGCGATGTCCCGACGCCGGCGGCGTGCGGGAAGAACAAATCGCCGTGGTGGTCGCCGGAGACCCTCTGGACGAGGATCGCCATCTGCTCGTCGGCGTCCGCGAGCCCGCGGTGCTGCCGGTAGCGCAGGGCGTCGGGGCTCATGGCCGAGGCATAGATGGCGCGGACGGCGTCTGTGAGCGCGGCCAGCCGCGCGTCCGGATCGCCCTGGTTCGCGAGGAAGAAGCTGTCGTACTTGCCGGCGAAGGCGTTGCCGAAGTCGTCCTCGAGCAGCGAGCTCGACCGGACGATGATGGGCGCCTGACCGAACCACTCCAGCATGAGACGGAACTGTTCGACGATCTCGGCCGGGAACGTCCCGCCGGGGATGAGCGCGTGCAGCTCGGCTCCCGCCGACAGGAAGCCGGCCGCGCTGCGCTGGGCGAGCCGCCGATCCCACCAGCCGTTGGTGACGAGGAACGTGTAGAACACGTCCGCGCCGATGTGGAAGGAGTCGTGGGGCTCGACGTGGTCGGAGAACCGGTCGGCGGGGTCGTGGGCGAGGATCGCGCGGGCCAGGAGCATGCCGACCGCCTTGCCGCCGATGCGGCCGGTCCCGACGAGGCGGGACGCCGCCACCAACAGGTCGGGCAGGTGCAGGTGGGTCCTGGCGAGGTCGACGATGCGTCCGGACCGCCCCACGAGGATGGTGCGGAGGAGTTCGGCCGCGGACGCCTGCGCCGCGGCGTCCGCGTCGAGGGCGGCGAACGCGGCGTCCACGTCGCGCTGCCAGCGGTCGGGGCGGGTGGTGAGCCGGCCGAAGGGCGATACCAGCCGGGCGGAGGCGTCCGAGGATGTCACCGGGTGTGCGGTGTCGCCGTCGAGGCGATGCGGGAAGAACATGGTGGGGGAGGAGCGGCCGTCCACCTTGAGCGGGTGGACGTACGTGGCGCCGCCGGACACGCGCAGGTCGAGCAGCACCTGCGTGGTGGCGCGGATCGCGGCCACCGTGGCGGCGGTGTGCTCCTCGCGCAGCAGCGCGAACCAGGCGATGGTGTCGAGCTCGAACAGCCACGGGCAGGTGACGCGGAAGAAGTTGGCGACCATCAGGTCGGAGTGCCACGCGTCCAGCAGCTCGGTGAGGCAGTCGAAGACGTAGAAGGCGCGCCGGCCGTGCGCGGCGATCAGCTCGTGGACGGCCACCGCGAAGGCCTCGAAGCCCTCGCGCGGATCGAGTTCGTGCACGTCGACGCCGTCGACGGCGTCCAGCAGCGGCGCGTGCGTGCCGAAGCGGAGGTAGACGAGCTGCCGCCGGTCGGTGCGGCAGCGCGCCAAGAAGGGGTCGAGGACGCCGCGGAAGTCGGCCAGGTCGTCCACCCGCCACACCACGTTGTCGCCGATGCGGAGGCCGTCGATGGCCGCGTCCAGGCCGGCGATGCCGGTGCTCGCGCGTTCGGGCTGCATGGAAGAACGCTAGCGGTCCGGTGCCGTCTCGGACCGACGGCCCGGGCGGGGGCGTCGGCGTCCGGCCGCTAGGATCGCGCCCATGGCCAAGGTCCTCATGCAGCTCCCCGTCGGCGAGAAGGTCGGGCTGGCGTTCTCCGGCGGGCTCGACACGTCGGTGGCGGTCGCCTGGATGCGTGAGAAGGGGGCGATCCCGTACACCTACACCGCGGACATCGGACAGTACGACGAGCCCGACATCGAGTCGGTGCCCGGACGCGCCGCGGCCTACGGCGCCGAGGCGTCGCGCCTGGTGGACTGCAAGCCGGAGTTGGTCAACGAGGGCCTGGTCGCGCTGGCGTGCGGGGCCTTCCATATCCGCAACGCAGGCCTGCCGTACTTCAACACGACCCCCTTGGGGCGTGCCGTGACCGGAACCATGCTGGTCAACGCCATGTACGCCGACGGCGTGAACGTGTGGGGCGACGGCTCCACCTACAAGGGCAACGACATCGAGCGGTTCTACCGCTACGGCCTGATGGCCAACCCCGAGCTGCGCATCTACAAGCCGTGGCTGGACGCCGACTTCGTCAACGAGCTCGGCGGGCGGCACGAGATGAGCGTGTGGCTGTCCGAGCGTGACCTGCCCTACCGCGACCCGGTCGAGAAGGCCTACTCCACCGACGCCAACATCTGGGGTGCCACGCACGAGGCGAAGACGCTGGAGAACCTGGACGAGTCGATGGACATCGTCGTGCCGATCATGGGCGTGGCCCACTGGCGCTGCGACGTCGACATCGACCCTGAGGAGGTGTCGGTCTCCTTCGAGCAGGGAGTGCCGGTCGCGATCGACGGCGTGCGCCTGGGTCCGGTCGAGCTGGTGTGGAAGGCCAACGAGATCGGCGGACGCCACGGCATCGGGATGACCGACCAGATCGAGAACCGGATCATCGAGGCCAAGAGCCGCGGCATCTACGAGGCGCCCGGCATGGCACTGCTGCACATCTGCTACGAGCGCCTGGTCAACGCGATCCACAACGAGGACACGGTCGCCAGCTACCACAACGAGGGCCGCAAGCTGGGTCGCCTGCTGTACGAGGGGCGCTGGCTCGACCCGCAGGCGCTGATGATCCGGACGTCGATCCAGCAGTGGGTCGGCTCGGCCGTCACCGGCACGGTGACGGTCCGGCTGCGGCGCGGCTGGGACTACACCATCCTCGACACGCAAGGTCCCTCGCTGTCCTACCACCCGGAGAAGCTGTCGATGGAGCGGGTCGAGGACGCCGCCTTCGGCCCCGTCGACCGCATCGGGCAGCTCACCATGCGCAACCTGGACATCGCCGACAGCCGCACGCGCCTGGAGCAGTACGCGGCGCTGGGTCTGGTCGGCGGCGCGGTGGCGCACCTGGTGGGCGAGCTGGAGTCGGGCCTGGCCGGGCGCTACCTCACCGACAAGATGGAGGGGGCCGACCCCGAGCTGGAAGAGGCTCAGGCGCGCGGCTCGATGGACGCCGGCACCGACTGACAGGTGTCGGGGATCGAGCGATGACCGCCGCCCAGGAGCACCGGTGGCGGGCGCTCGCCGTGCTGGCGGCGGGCCTGTCGCTCATCGTCCTGGACGGCACGATCGTGGGCGTCGCCCTGCCTGCGATCATCGATGACCTCGGGCTCGACCTCACCGACGCCCAGTGGGTCAACAGCCTGTACGCCGTCGTGTTCGCGGCGTTTTTGCTCACGTTCGGGCGCCTCGGAGACCGCCTGGGCCGACGCGTCCTCTTCGCGGCGGGGATCGCGGTGTTCATGCTGGGCAGCGCGACCGCGGCGCTGGCGTCCGACGCCCCGGGGCTCATCGCGTCGCGGGCGCTGCAGGGCGTGGGAGGCGCGATGATCCTGCCGTCGACGCTGTCGACGGTCAACGCCACCTTCCGCGGCAGGGACCGCGCCGCCGCGTTCGGCGTGTGGGGAGCGGTCGTGTCCGGCATGGCGGCGGTCGGACCGCTGCTGGGCGGCGTCCTGGTCACCTTCGCGGACTGGCGGTGGATCTTCTTCGTCAACCTGCCCCTCGGCGTCCTCGTCCTGGTCGGCACGGCGCTGTGGGTGCCCGAGACGCGCGGGCGCGTCGTCGAGCCCGGCTGGGATGTGGTCGGCCTGGCCACAAGCGCGGCCGGCTTCGGCTTGCTCGTCTTCGGCCTCATCGAGGCCAGCCAGTACGGGTGGTGGACGCCGCTGGCCGACCTGGAGGCGGGGCCGCTGACGTGGCCCGCGACAGCGCCGATCTCCGTTGCGCCCGTGGCGCTGGGGGTGGGCGCGTGGGCGCTGGTGGGGTTCGTCGCGTGGGAGGGCCACCGGGCCCGGATCGGCCGTTCGGCCCTGCTCGACTTGTCGCTGTTCCGGTTGGCGTCCTTCTCGTGGGGCAACCTGACCGCGGCCACGGTGGCCGCCGGAGAGTTCGCCCTGGTCTTCGCGATCCCGCTGTTCCTCATCAACGTGCAGGGCCTGGACGCCCTCGGCGCCGGCCTGGTCATGGCGGCGATGGCCCTGGGAGCCTTCGTGTCGGGCGCCGCCGCGCGGCACCTGGCGGCGCGCCTCACGCCGCCGGGGGTGGTCGTCGTGGGTCTCGGGCTGGAGTTGGTCGGCGTGGCGCTGACGGCGGCGGCCGTGGTGCAGGGGGCGCCGCCGTGGCGGGTGGCCCTGGCCATGGTCTGCTACGGCGTCGGGCTGGGGTTGGCGTCCGCGCAACTGACCTCCACCGTCTTGGTGGGGGTCCCGACCGAGCTGTCCGGGTCGGCGTCCGCCACCCAGAGCACCGTCCGGCAGGTCGGCGCCGCCTTGGGCACGGCGCTCGCGGGCACCCAATTGGCCGCCGGGCTGGCGATGCTCCTGCCCGCGCGGCTGGCCGAGGTGCCCGGGCTCGACCCGACCGGCGTGGCGGAGTTGGCCGAGGCCACCGTGGTGACCGTGGGCGCCAACATCCAGCCGCTGCGCGGGTTGGGCAGCGGGGGCGAGTACGGCGCGCTGACGCCGGCGATCGCGGACGCCCTCGTCACGGGCTTCTCCCAGGCCATCGCGGGCGCCCTGGTCGTGGCGGCGGTGTTCTTGGTGCTCGGCCTCGTGGGCAGCGTCATGGTGGTCCGGGCGGCGAGACGGCTCGGCCTGCACGCCCCCGACGCGCCCTGAGCGACACCCTCAGGAGGGACGCACCTCGTTGGGCAGCGCGCCCCCGAACCGGCGGTCGCGGTGGGCATACAGCTCGATGGCCCGCCAGAGGTCGCGGCGGTCGAAGTCCGGCCACAGGCGGTCGAGAAACACCAACTCGGCGTAGGCGGACTGCCACAGCAGGAAGTTGGACGTCCGCTGCTCGCCGGAACTGCGCACGAAGAGGTCGACGTCGGGGATCTCCGGCTCGTCGAGGTAGCCCCGGAACGACTTCTCGGTGATCCGGTCGGGATCGAGGCGACCGGCCTTGGCCAGCCGCGCGATCTCGCGGACAGCGTCCACGATCTCGGCGCGTCCGCCGTAGTTGACGCAGAATTGCAGGGTCAGCACGTCGTTGCGGCTGCTCATCCGCTCGGCGACCTCGAGCTCGTCGATGACGCTCTTCCACAGCTTGGGGTAGCGGCCGGCCCAGCGGATCCGGACGCCGAGGTCGTTGAGTTCGTCGCGGCGCCGGTGGATGACGTCCCGGTTGAAGCCCATCAGCCAGCGGACCTCGTCGGGGGAGCGCTTCCAGTTCTCCGTCGAGAACGCGTACGCCGAGAGGTACTTGACGCCGATCTCGATCGCGCCGTGAATCACGTCCAGCAGCGACGCCTCGCCGCGCGCGTGGCCCTCGGTGCGTGCCAGCCCGCGCTCCTTGGCCCAGCGCCCGTTGCCGTCCATGACGATGGCAACGTGGCGCGGGATCGCCTTGGCCGGCAACTGCGGGGGACGTGCGCCACTCGGGTGGGGCGTCGGGGCGATCGGCGTGCGCGGGCTCACGGGTGCGAGCGTAGCGGGCCGAGCGGTCCGCAGGCGGGCGCTCAGCTCACCGGGCACTCGGAAAGCTTGGCGAACCGGACGCCGCGGGCCCGCAGCGCCGGGAGCGCCACCCTCATGCCCTCGAAGGTGGCGCGGGCGGGCTGGTTCATGTGGGCGATGACGATGGATCCGGCGCGGGCCCGCCCCGTCTCGCGAGCGACCTGGTCGGCGGTGTAGGTCGTGCCGGCGTCGCCGTTCACAGAGAAGCCGATCGGCAGTTCGCCGCAGGCGCGCACGATCTGGATGGCCACCTCGTCGTACCAGGCGGTGCCCGTGCGGAAGAAGCGCGGCGGCTTCCCGAGGTGGGCGGTGAGGAAGCGGTGGTTGCCCATGACCTCGTCGTAGACCTCGCCGGCGTCCCGCGTGCCGAGCTCCTTGTAGGCGCCGTGGCCCGAGACGGACAGGGGACAGTGGCGGGTGCCGTGGTTGCCGATGTCGAACAGGTCGGGCTCGGCGGCGATCCGCGCGAATTCGGCGGGGTTGGCCTCGAGCCACCGCTGGTTCAGAAACAGCACGGCCGGGATGCGCTGATCGCGCAGCAGGGCGAGGAGTTCGGTGTCGATCCCGCTGCCTGCGGGGCCGCCGCAGGCGTCGAAGGTGAGTACGCACCGGTCGTTGCCCGTGGTGCGGACGAGCCCCGGCAGCGGGGAGAACTCGCCGCTGGACCAGTAGGCGGGCTGCTGGGCCCCGAAGCGGGCGACGATCTCGTCGCGGGTCGGCTCGTGGGGGCCGACCGGGGCGCTCGGCGTCGGCGTGGGCGTGGCGCTCGGCGGGGGTGTGGCGCTCGGCGCGTCGGACGCGTCCGGCGTTGCGGGCGGGTGCGGAGGCTCGGCGGCGCAGCCGGCGAGGGGAAGCGTCACTGCGGACAGGAGCAACGCACGGCGTCCCAGCGGGGAAGTCACACCGACAGGCTAGCGCTCGACGAAGGGCAGGGTCCGCAGCCCGCGCTCCAGGTGCCACGACACGAACGCCGCCACCAGCCCGGACGCCGCCCGCTGCACGTGCGGCGGGACATCGGCCGTGGCCTCCCAGTCGCCGCCCATGAGCGCGGCCAGCAGGGAAATCGTGCCGTCCGGCGGCAGGGACGAACGCGGCGGCCGGCAGGGCGGACACACCATGCCGCCCGACTCGGGGGAGAAGAACCGGTGGGGTCCGGGAGCCCCGCACGCGGCGCAGTCGGCGAGGCTGGGCGCGAACCCGGCGGTCGCGAGGGCGCGCAGCAGGTAGGCGTCCATCACCATCGTGGCGGGGCGGGGTCCGGACGCCGTCCCATGCACGAGCGCGTGGAGCGCGCCGACGAGCAGGCGGTACTGCCGCACGGCGGGTTGCCCCTCTTCGGATACCAGCCGGTCCGCGGTCTCGAGCATCACCTGCCCCGCGGTGTAGCGCGCGTAGTCGCTGCCCAGCGGCTCGGAGTAGGCGTGCCGCGTCACGGCCTCGGTGACGACGTCGAGGGTCCTGCCGGTCGCGAACTGGAGGTCGACGTGCGTGAACGGCTCCAGGCGGGCGCCGAACTTGCTCGACGTGCGGCGGACGCCGCGGGCGACCGCCCGGATCTTCCCGTGCGAGCGGGACAGCACGGTGACGATCCGGTCGGCCTCGCCCAGCTTGTGGGTCCGCAGGACGACCGCCTCGTCACGGTAGGTCGGCACGCCGACCATTGTCGCGCACCGGACGCCCGCGCCCGCCGCGGCGCGCCCCGAACGCGGCGGTGCCGGGCCCCGCGGGGCCCGGCACCAACCGTGTTGACGCGATTCGTCAGGCGACGACCTTGCCGAGGATGGGGTCATCCTTGTAGGTCTCGACGACGTTGGCCTTGGTCACGATGACCGGGGCCAGCAGGTACGACGGGACGACCTTGACGCCGTTGTTGTACTGCTTCTCGTCGTTGACTTCGGCCTTCTGGCCGGCCTGCAGCGACTGGACCATCTTGATCGCCTGGGCCACCAGCTTGCGGGTGTCCTTGTAGATCGTCGAGTACTGGCCACCGGCCTGGATGAGCTTGATCGACTCGACCTCGGAGTCCTGACCGGTCACGACCGGCTGCTCCTTGCCGGCCGCCTTGACGGAGGTCAGCGCAGCGCGGGCCAGGGTGTCGTTCGGGGACAGGATGCCGTGGAGCACGGTCGCGCCGGAGTAGTTGGCCGACAGGATCGTGTCCATGCGCTTCTGCGCGTTCTCGGCCTTCCAGCCCTGGGTGACGACCTGCTCGAAGGTCTTCTGACCGGAGACGACCTTGAGGGTGCCGTCGTCGATCTTCGGCTGCAGGATGCTCATGGCGCCGTTGAAGAACACCTTGGCGTTGGAGTCGTCGGGCGAGCCCGCGATCAGCTCGATGTTGTAGGGGCCGGCACCCTTGAGCTCCTTGAGGCCCTTGAGCAGCGCTTCGCCCTGGAGGACGCCCACCTTGAAGTTGTCGAACGCGACGTAGTAGTCGATGGCCGGCGTGTTGGTGAGCAGGCGGTCGTACGCGATGACGGTCGCGCCGGCGTCCTTGGCGGCCTTGGCCTGGGTGCCGAGCTGGGAGCCGTCGACGGCGCCGATGATGATGACCTTGGCGCCCTTGGCGACCATGGCCTGGATCTGGTTCTGCTGCTCGGCGGGACCGTTGTTGGCGAACTGCACGTCAGCCTTGAAGCCGGCGCCCTTCAGTCCGTCGTTGAACAGCTGCTCGGCGAGGACCCAGTTCTCCGAGGTCTTCTGGGGCAGCGAGACGCCGATCAGGGAATCCTTGGCGAAACCGGCAGCCCCCGCTTGGGCGGAGGAACCGGCGGACGCCGCCGGGTCGGCGGCGCGGCCGCCGCCGCAACCGCTCAGGGCGAGCGCACTCGCGGCCGTCAAGGCGATGACGGCCGTTGCGAGCTTCTTCATGCAGTACTCCTTCACTTCGTGCATCGAGATGATGCTGTTGGTGTTTCTACCGTCGGCCGTCGGCCGGGGAGATGGGGGGTCAGGCAGCAGGGTTCGGGTCGACCGACGCCTGGTCCTCGATGGGTCCGGCGGGCGCCTGGGGCAGCGGGCCGCCGGTGACGGCCGGAGCCGCCTTCTTGGGCATGAGGTACCCCAGGATGGAGGGGCGCCCCTGCTTCTTGTTGAGCACGTCCACGGCCACCGCGAGCAGCAGGACCATGCCCTTGATCATCTGCGTCGCGTCGGCGCCGATGCCCATCAGCTGGAGACCGTTGTTGAGGACGGCCATAACGAAGCCACCGATCATGGAGCCGACCACGGTGCCGACGCCGCCGGAGACCGCGGCACCACCGATGAAGACGGCCGCGATGGCGTCCAGCTCCCAGCCGACACCGTCGAACGGGCCCGAGGCGGTGGAACGCCCGACGAACATGATGCCGGCCAGCGCGGACAGCACGGACATGTTGAGCATGACCAGGAAGTAGACCTTCTTGCTCTTGACGCCGGACAGCTCGGCCGCGTTGCGGTTGCCGCCGATGGCGTACACGTGGCGTCCGATGATGGTGCGCTGGCTCACGAACGTGTAGATGATCACGAGCACGACGAGGATCAGGCCGGCGACGGGGAACGAGGTGCCCGGGCGTCCGGTGGCGTACAGCATGGTCAGGTAGGCCAGCACGACGCCGATGGCGACGATGCGGACGATGGTGACCCACATCGGCGGGGTGGCGGCGTTGATCTTGGCGAGCTGGGCGCGGGAGCGGAGCTGGCCCCACGCGAGCGCCGCGATGGCGACGACGCCGAGGAGGACGGTGAGGTTGTTGAAGGGGAGGCTCGGGCCGATCTCGGGCAGGTAGCCGCCGCCGAGGTACTGGATCTCCTCGGGCACCGGGACCGTGAGCGAGTGGCCGATGGCCTGGTTCAGGCCGCGGAAGAGCATCATGCCCGCCAGGGTGACGATGAAGCCCGGGATGCCCACGTACGCCATCCACCAGCCGTCCCACGCGCCGATAAGGACGCCGATGAGCAGGCCCAGCAGGACGGCTGCCCACCACGGGACGTTGAAGTCATGGGTGGCGATGGCCACGATGATGCCGACCACGGCCGCCACGGATCCGACCGACAAGTCGATGTGGCCGGCGATGATGACGAGCACCATGCCGATCGACAAGATCAGGATGTAGGAGTTGCCGTTGAGCAGGTTCATCATGTTCGTCGGCGTCAGGACGAGCCCGCCCGTGGCGATCTGGAAGAACGCGATCATGACGACCAGCGTGATCAGCATGCCGAACTGGCGGAGGTCTCCGCCGAACAGCTTCTTCAATGCGTTCATCGGTGCGGTCTTTTCTTTCTACGAGGCCAGCTTGGTCGTCTGGGTGGTGGTGGTCATGTTGCGCATGAGGCTCTCCTGCGTGGCCTCCTTGCCCTTCTGGACGCCCGTGATCGCCCCTTCGCAGAGGGTGTAGATCCGGTCGCAGATGCCCAGCAGTTCGGGAAGCTCGGAGGAGATGACCATCACGGCCTTGCCGGCATCCGCCAGCTCGTTGATGATCTGGTAAATCTCGTACTTGGCGCCGACGTCGATGCCGCGGGTCGGCTCGTCGAGGATCAGCAGTTCAGGATCGGTGAACAGCCACTTGCCGACGACGACCTTTTGCTGGTTGCCGCCCGACAGCGTGTTCACGCCGGTGTTGACGTTGGGGGTCTTGATGCGGAGGTCCTTGCGGTACTTCTCGGCCGCGTGGAACTCGGCGCTGCGGTCGTAGACCCCGATCGCGGTCGCGATCTTCTTCAACTCTGCGGACGTGACCGTGATCTTGATGTCGTCCAGCAGGTTGAGGCCGAGCGCCTTGCGGTCTTCGGTGACGTAGGCCATGCCCGACTCGATGGCCTCGGTGACGTTCTTCGGAGCGATCTCCTTGCCGTGCAGGAAGATCTGCCCGCGTTCGTAGATGCCGTACGACCGCCCGAACAGCGAGCGCGCGAGTTCGGTCCGGCCCGCGCCCATGAGGCCGGCGAACCCGACGATCTCGCCGCGGCGGATGTGGAAGGAGGAGCCCTTGCAGACCAGACGCTCAGACACCACCGGGTGGCGCACGGTCCAGTCGCGCACCTCGAACAGGACCTCGCCGTGGTTCGGGGTGTGGTCGGGGTAGCGGGAGCTGAGCTCGCGACCCACCATGCCGCGGATGATGCGGTCCTCGTCCACGTGCTCGCCCGGCGGCACCTCGATGGTCTCGATGCTGCGGCCGTCGCGGATGATGGTGATGCCGTTGGCGACGGCGGAGACCTCGTTCAGCTTGTGGCTGATCATGATGCAGGTGATGCCCTTCTGCCGCAGGCCGTCCATGAGGCCGAGCAGGTGGGCGGAGTCGTTCTCGTTGAGGGCGGCCGTGGGCTCGTCCAGGATCAGCAGCTTCACGTCTTTGGCGAGAGCCTTCGCGATCTCGACGAGCTGCTGCTTGCCGACGCCGATGTTGCGGATCAGGTCGTCGGGGTCGGCGTCCAGGCCCACGTGCTCCATGAGCTCGGCGGTGCGCTGGCGGGCGCGCGTCCAGTCGATGACGCCGCGCTTGGCCTGCTCGTTGCCGAGGAACATGTTCTCCGTGATCGACAGCGTGGGGACGAGCGCCAACTCCTGGTGGATGATGACGATGCCGTCGTTCTCGGACTGCTTGATGCTCTTGTACTCGCACAGTCGGCCGTCGAAGTAGATCTCGCCGCCGTAGGTGCCGTGGGGATACAGCCCCGAGAGCACCTTCATGAGCGTGGACTTGCCCGCTCCGTTCTCGCCACAGATGGCGTGAATCTCGCCGGCGCGCACCTTCAGGCTCACGCCATCCAGTGCCTTGACGCCGGGAAACTCCTTGGTGATCCCTCGCATGTCGAGGATGTACTGCTCCATTGGTCCCCGGACTCCTTCGGCTTACGGGTGTCTCGCAGAGCCTCTCACCCGGCACGTTTTGTCGTCAAGGAATGAAGGTAACTGACAGCTAACGATCTTTGCTGGTTCAGCCTTCGACGGTGAACTTGCGCTGCGGAGGGGCGATGGCGGAGGTCATGGCCAGCCCGATGGCGCCGATCAGGTGGGTGTCGGCTCCGAAGATGGCCGGGGCCACCCGCAGGTTGGTGACGGCGTTCGGGAGTCCATAGCGTTGGAGGGATTCCCGCAGGGGATCGATCAGCAGGTCGCCGGCCGCCGCGAGGCTGCCGCCGATCACGAGCGCGTCCGGATTGATGATGTTGCAGAGGTTGGCCGCTGCCACTCCGGCCGTGCGCCCGGCGTCCCCAATGAGGCGTGCGCAGGCGGGATCGTCGTCCAAGGCGGACGCGACGAGGTCTGCGATGCTCGTGATCGTCGGGTGGGTCGGCTGGATGAGCGACAGCAGGTAGCTGGCGTTGAGGGTCGTCTCGAGGCAACCCCGGTTGCCACAGCGGCAGAAGGCCCCATTCTCGTCCACGATGGTGTGCCCGATCTCGCCGCTCACGCCCGTGGCGCCGCGGAAGATCTCGCCGCCGAGCACCAACCCCGCGCCCACGCCGTGGCCCAGCTTGAGATAGACGACGTTCGGGAGTCCGGACGCCGCCCCCCACCGCTGCTCCGCCAGTGCGCCGGCGTTCGCATCGTTGTCCACCATGATGCGGAACCCGAAGAGCGCCTCCGCCTCGCTGCGCGGATCCACATCCGCCCAGCCCGGCAAGATGGCGCGGGAGCCCATGACGCGGCCGTCGAGCCCGAGCGGGGCGGGGATCGTGAGGCCGCCGGCGAGGATCGCCGACCGGGCGAGGCCGCGTTGGGCCAGCAGCTCGGACAGCAGAGCGTCCGACCGGGCGAGGACAGCCGTGTGCGTGTGGCCCGCCTCCAGCGGCTCCCAGCGCGACGTCAGGAGTTGTCGCGACGGGGTTCCGAGCCCGACGCGGACGTGCGCGTGCCCGATGTCGATGGCGACGAGCACCCGCCCAGAGTCCGACAGGGCGACCCTCCGGCCGCGGCGGCCGCCGTGGTCGGCGTCGACGTGCACGACGCCGGCGTCCACGAGGTCGCGCACGATGCCGGAGACGGTCGAGGGAGCCAGCGAGGTGCGGCGGGCCAGTTCGGCCTGGGTCACGGCCCCGTGCGTCTGGAGCGCATCGAGGATCCGTCCCTGATTCGCATGCCTCAGCGAGGACTGTGAGCCGGGACCGGGCTCGTCCGCGGCCTTGGAATCCCAGGTGGGGGCCATGGCCACATCCAAGCACAAAGCGTTCGACTTGTGAACATTTCGGCGTCTGAATGAAATGGGCGGGGAGGAGGGCGGGGGAGAGGTGGGCGTCGGGCCGGGAGCGCCTCTCGGCGCGTGGCCGCTCGCAGCGGCTGAAGTTGGAGCCCGGGGCTACCGCGGCCCGACGCGTCCATGAGGATAGGCGCGCCCCGGGCACGGCCCAAATCGGGACCGCGGCGTCCGGAGCCTAGGGAACCGCTGGTTAATGCTGTTCTTGGCGAGGACGGGTCGGGCGAGATGAG
>CAYZXQ010000037.1:0-11656 GCA_964482465.1 uncultured Nigerium sp.
CAGAACACCGATCATCACACCCACGAGCCGAGCTAGCGGTCGCGTCATCGTTCCTCCCAGGTATACGAGACAGTCATTCCATCCGAACCGACACTGGCAGCTAGCCCTTCGGCGCGCATCGCGGCAGCCATCCTCTGTGCCAACACGGGATCCTTGAAGTACAGGGAGCCGCGCTGCCCCAGCATGTCCTTGCCGACGCCGGGCTCCGTGCGAATCGCGAGGTTCCAGAAATGATCGCCATCTCGCGACCCCCGATTGTCGTTGGTGAAGTAGGACTCACCAGAGGTCTTGTTGTAGATCTCCTGGACCATCCGGATCTGGTCTCCCCCCTGCGCTGTGGGGTAAAACCCGGGGATGAGCCTCAGAAGCCCTTGTAGCCCCCCTTGATGAGGATCGCGGACGTAGAGCCCGATCTCGCCGCCGAACGCCGACCCCGACCCGTAGCTGCCCTTCCAGAGTTCCAGGCGATACTCCTTGCCGTCCGAGCCGGTCACCTCGATCACCTTGTCGTGCAGGTCCATGCCGCCCAGCTTGTGGATGGAGTCGTACATGTCGTGGAAACCCAGGTAGCTCTGGAGCGAGTGCTCATTGGTCGTGTAGAAGTCGCCCTCCTTGACGTACTCGAACCCAAGACCTGCACCCACCAAGCCGGAAAGCCACGCCAGCCCGGGTTGGGTCATGAACCAGTCCATCGCGTCACCCAAGGCACCTTGCAGCCCGGGGACCAACGCCGTGATGTCGGCGAACGAGGGGCCGTCCGGACCGTTCAACCACGTCAGCCACGCCCACGCGTCCTCGCCGAAACCCTTGAGCTGGTTCCACAGGTCAGCCGCCCCCTGTGCCACCTGGCTCCAGCCATCGGCGAAGCGTTCCCACAGCTCCCGAAGCGCCCGACCCGCGTCGCCCAGAATCCCCCCGAAACCTAGCCACGTGAGCTCGGGTGCCGTCGCCCCCAGCCCCGCAGACGCTCGCTCTTGCTCATCCGCCTGTCGCTCGAGCACGGCGGACAGGTCGCGTAGCGTGCGGCCGACATCATCGAGCCGGACGCGGCCGGCCCCAGCCCAGTGGGCGCGGAAGTCGTCGGCGTCCGCACCCCGCCAGGTCGACCGGGCCAGGAGACCGTCGAGTTCACGCGCGAGTTGCGGGAGGCGCTCACCGTTCACCGCCAGTTGGCGCGCGAAAGCTCGGATGCCGGCGATGTCCATACCCTGCATCTGCGTCATGCTCACCTCCTGGGGTGCGTCGAGCCTAGCCCGCAGCGTCCGGCCTTGGCACGGGGAGCACTCCCCTGAGCCAGGCTCGGACCTCCCGCTAGGCTGACCCCACCGACACCCCGGAGGTCAGCATGGAACTCGGCGACCTAGTTGCAGCATCCCTGCCCGGCGATCCCGCCGTCGTGCGCGCGACCGCTGAGCAGCTCGGCGAGTTAGTCGCACAGGCCGCCCGGGTGCGCGGGGGCCTCGAGTTCGGCCTGGACCTCACTCGACCACGCCCCGGCGACGCCCCCGACCCGCGCCGCAGCCAGGGCATTGCCACTCTCGACCGGCTTCGCGCAGAAGAGGCAGCCGCCCGTGCTCAGCACCGTTCCTTGCTGGCATTCGCCGAGCGTCTCGAGCAGAGGAAATCCGAGCTCGTAGTCGTCCGCGACGACCTCAACGCGGTATCGCGCAACGTCCAACTCCTGCCCGCGCGTCTGGGTGACGGCCCCGGGCCATGGTGGGCGTGCACCCGGATCGGCACCCGCTTCGCTCGTCCGGATCACCTGGTCACCGACGGTCTCCGCCCCGTGAGCGTGGGCACACCAGCCCTGGTGGACGTGTTGTATCTCACCCTCAGCTTGTGGCGCCGCACGGACGCCGCAACCCCCGTCGAGGTAGCCGCCGCCGCGGATTTCCCGCTCGGCGCTTTCCTCGCAGCGGGCACCACCATCGCACCGGCGTCCGATGTCGCCGTGGACGACCGGGCGCCCGTCGAGGGCTTGGACACCGCCGCGCCCGTCATGCTCGCCGCGGACGAGGTTGTCGTCTCAACACGGGCCGATCCACGGACCCTCGCCGTATCCCAGGCGTGGCTAACGCCCGCGACGTCCGTCCTCGCGGAGGGGGACGGGGCAACCGTCCGGGCGCGGGCCCTGCCAACCGAGTCGGTCGCGGGCGAACTAGCGGCCGGGGCCGTTCCTCATCGGCTCGCGAGTGAACCCACCGACCCCACCCTCACGGTCTCCCGCGACGCGATCGAGCGCTTGGTGGCTCCGGACGCCGTGGTGCGGGTCCGGGCGGCCGAGCATCTTCGCGCCGAGCTACCCGTACTTGGAGCTGGACCGCTGGCGTCCGCCCTCGATTCACGCACCTGGCGAGTTTGGGCGGTCTCGGTCGTACGGCGGGCGGACGGCATCGCCGACGGCGAGGCGCTGCTGGCCCTGCTCGCCCCCGCGGGGGCGTGGCTGGCAAGGGCGGTCGGCGACCTCGCCATCCTGGAGCCGGTGGCGGGCACCGCGCTCACCGCGCGACTCGCGGCACTCGTGGACGCCTGAGCCTCACCGTCCGGACGCCGTCCGGGCTAGTGCTTGAGGGTGAAGGTGTCCGTCAGGCGCGACTCGCCCGGGACGGTGGGCTGGTGATACTCGACGGTCAGGGACGCGCTCGTCGCGAGGATCCGGACGGCACCAGGCCCCGATCGGCAGACGCGGCTGTCCGGAACGCGCTCGGTGGGGCAGGACCGCTCGGGATCGGAGGCGCCGATCCCCGCCGTCAGGTAATGGAAGCCGCCGACCACGACATCCTCGTAGATGTGCTGATGCCCGGAGACGACCAGGTCAGCGCCCCAGGCCTGATAGTTCCAGTTGCTCTCGGGCTGCGGCCGCATCGCCACGTGGGCGGCGTGGGTACCCGACGTGAACGGCGGCCGATGGACGATCACGAGATTCCACACGTGCGGGTCGCGCGCTCGCGACGCGCGCAGCGACGTCTTGAGCCACTGCCGCTGCGCCTCGACGTCCGGACCGGCCACTTCCGAGTCCACCATGAACACCCGGACATGCCCCAGATCCTCGCTGTACCAGCGCTGCTGCGGGTCGGCGTCCGCGCTCAGGTAGGGAAAGGCCTTGCGGTAGGCGTCCAGCCCTGCGCCGGCGTCCTCGTAGTCGTGATTGCCCAACGCGGGCCAGAACGTCGGCTTGCCGGTGCCGTCCGGGCCGCGGTCATAGAACGTCCAGACCGACTGCTCGAACGGCACGCAATCGCCGCGATTCTGGGTGTTGTCGCCCGCGGTCAGGATCGCCGAGACCGGCCAGCCGCGGACCATCGTCGCGACGACCTGCTCCTGCGGGTCGCACGTGCCGTAGTCGGTGACGAGGCCCAGCAGGGTGGGTCCGGGGGTGGCCGAGGCCGTCGGACGCACCGGCGTGGCGGTCGCGGACGCCGTCGGCGTCGGTTCCTGCGCGCCGCTGGGGGTGATCGCGCACCCGGCCACCGCGAGCGCCGCCGCAGCTGCCAGCACGCTCATCGCCCGTCGGCCCACCGCACCCCGCCTCTCGTCCACGGATCGCCACGCTAACACGGCCGCCAAACCCCTCGGACTCCAGCCCCCCTCGGACACCAGCCCCCCTCGGACACCAGCCCCCTCGGACACCAGCCCCCCTCGGACACCAGCCCCCCCGCCGGACGGGACGGGCGGCGTCCGCGCCCCCGGACCACGACGGAAAATGTCGGACAGCCCCGATAGCATCGCGGGTGCGATGACCACCTATCCCGACTGGGTCCTGACCCTGTCCGACGCCGAGCTGTACCGACGGTTCGGCGCGGACACTGTCGAGCGCGGCGAGCAGTACGCCCGGCAGTCGCGCGTGGGTCACATCGGCCGGTCGGGCGCGCTGGTGATGGCCCAGGTGCGCGGCAGCGGCTGGCGGAGCTATCAGACCACCGTCGTCGCGCAGGCCGGGCCGTCGTCGCTGGTGGCCACCTGCACGTGCCCCATGCGCCGCGACTGCAAGCACGCGGTGGCGCTGATCCTGCACATGCGCGCCGTCAAGCGCCGCACCGCTACCCCTGCGTGGCAGCAGGCGCTCAGCCCGCTCCTCCAGCGCACCCCGGCCGGACGCGGCGGCGTCCCCCTCGCGCTGCAGGTCAACGATGCGGGCTACGGGGTCAGTCTGCGGCCGCTGCGGCGCGGCGCCCGCGACACGTGGGTCAAGACCGGCGCGACGTGGGACGACGTCCGCTACCAGGGCCACTCCCTCGACCCCGCCCATCGCGAGTTGATGCTCGCCCTGCTCGAGACCCGCCGCCGCAACGAGTACGGCTACGGACACCGCGCCGACGCCCTCCCCCTCGGCGAGCTCCACCCCGACGCTTGGCGACTGCTCGCCCGCGCCGGCGAGATGGGCGTCCCGCTGCTGTCTGGCGAGGGGCCCGGACGCCGCGCGTTGCCGCCGGTGGTCCTGGCGAGCGATCCCTACGAGCCGGTGGTGTCCGTCGAGCCATCGCCGAGCGGGCTGCTGGTGCGCACAGGCGTCCGGATCGAGGGTGCCGTCACCCAGGTGCCCCGCGAGGCGCTGCTCGGACGCCCACCCCACGGGCTGGCCCTGCTGCTGGACGACCGGTATCTCCTCGGACGCCTCACCCGTCCGATCGACGAGGCCGAGCAGCGGCTGTTCGCCGTGGCCGGCGGCATCCCGATCCCCGAGGCCGACATCGGGCTGTTCGCGGCCGGGTTCCTGCCCCAACTGGCACACCGGCTGACGGTCGAGGTTGCCCCTGGTGTCGAGTTGCCGCACGCCGATCCGCCCGTGCTGCTGTGCCGCGTCGAGTTCGCGGCCCGGTCGGCGTCGCTGCACTGGACGTACCGCTACACCGTCGGCGACCGCTCGCACGACCTCGGGTTGGTCCCGGACGCGTCCGATCCGCCCCTGCGCAACCCCGACGCCGAGGCCGCGCTGGCGGCGTCCGTGCCCGAGGGTCCCTGGCGCGGCGCGACGCCCGCGGGGGCCGTGGAACTGCGTCCGGCGTTCCTCACCGGACGCCCCCTCATCGACTTCGTCACCGACGCACTGCCACGGTTGCGCGCCCTCGACGGCGTGACGGTGACCCTCAACACCGAGCCGCCGGCGTTCCGCGAGGCCGACGAGGCGCCGACGGTCCGGCTGCGGCTCACCGACAGCGACGTGGGCGACTGGTTCGACCTCGGCGTCGAGGTGACCATCGGCGACGAGCAGGTGCCGTTCCAGCCGCTGTTCACCGCGCTCGCGGTGGGCGACGACCATCTGCTGCTCGACTCGGGCACGTGGTTCGCCCTCGACCGTCCCGAACTCGACCAACTGCGCGCCCTCATCGCCGAGGCGCGGGCGCTGGTCGACCACGAAGGCGAAACGTTCCAGCTCCGCCCCGAGCACGCGGGTCTGTGGGAGGAACTCGTCCAGCTCGGTGTCGTCGCCGAGCAGTCCGCGGCCTGGCAGGCGGCCGTCGGAGCGCTGCTCGACCTGGACGAGCTTCCGGACGCCGTCCCCCCAGCCGGCCTGCGCGCCGAGCTGCGGCCCTACCAGCAGACCGGCTACTCGTGGCTGTCGTTCCTGTGGCGCACCCGGCTCGGCGGCATCCTCGCCGACGAGATGGGCCTCGGCAAGACGCTCCAGGCGCTCGCCCTCGCCCAGTCGATGCACGAGGCCGGCGAGCTGGAGCGGCCGATCCTCGTGGTCGCCCCGACGTCGGTCCTGGGCACGTGGGCGTCCGAGGCCGCCCGGTTCGCGCCCGACCTGGCGGTGGTGGCGATCACCGAGACCGAAAAGCGGCGGGGGGTGGCGTTGGCGGACGCCGTGGGCTCGGCCCAGCTCGTCCTCACCTCGTACACGCTGTTGCGGCTGGAGGCGGACGACTACCGCGCGCTGGAGTGGTCGGCGGTCCTGCTGGACGAGGCGCAGTTCGTGAAGAACCACGCCTCGAAGGCATACCAAGCCGTCCGGCGGCTTCGGGCGCGGGTGAAGGTGGCGCTCACGGGCACGCCGCTGGAGAACAACCTCATGGATCTGTGGTCACTGCTGTCGATCACCGCGCCCGGGCTGTTCGCCGATCCCAAGAAGTTCACCGAGGTGTTCCGCAAACCCATCGAGAGCGGCGACTCCGAGGCGCTGGGACGGCTGCACCGCCGGATCCGGCCGCTGATCCTACGCCGGACGAAAGCCGCCGTGGCGTCCGAACTCCCGCCCAAGCAGGAGCAGGTCGTGCCCGTCGAGCTCACGTCCGGGCACCGCAAGCTCTACGACCGCCACCTCGCCCGAGAGCGCCAGAAGGTGCTGGGGCTCGTGGGCGACCTGAACCGCAACCGGGTGACGATCCTGCGGTCGCTCACGCTGCTGCGCCAACTCAGCCTGTCGCCGGTGCTGGTGGACGCCGAGTATCCGGCGCAGTCGGCCAAGATCGACACGCTGTTGGATCTGCTGAGCGAGGCCACGTCCGAGGGACATCGGGCGCTGGTGTTCAGCCAGTTCACCGGATTCCTGGCGCTGGTGAAGCGGCGGCTGGAGGCCGAGGGCATCGCATACGAGTACCTCGACGGCCGCACCCGCGACCGCACGGCGCGCATCGACTCGTTCCGCACGGGGGACGCACCGGTGTTTCTCATCAGCCTCAAGGCCGGCGGGTTCGGGCTGACGCTGACCGAGGCCGACTTCGTGTTCATCCTCGACCCGTGGTGGAACCCGGCCGCCGAGACCCAGGCCATCGACCGCACCCACCGCATCGGCCAGGACAAGCCCGTCAACGTCTACCGCCTTGTCGCCGCGGACACCATCGAAGAGAAGGTCGTGGCCCTTCAACAACGCAAGCGCGACCTCTTCGACCAGGTCGTCGAGTCGGCGTCCGACCTCGCCGCGCCGCTGTCTGCCGACGACATCCGCGGGCTGTTGGACGCCTGAGCGCAACCGGAGTTCCCTCCGCCCGGTCGTGGACCACGCCACCCCGCGCTCACTGTGAGCAACCGGTCGATATCCGTCCCGGTTGCCCACAGTGACGGGGCCGAGCCCGCGGCGTCCGGCACCCCGCACCGAGCGGCACCCGCGGCGTCCGGACCCTCACCCCAGCGGCGGATGCAGGTCGCTCAGGCGGAACTGGCGCTTGTTGCGGACGACCACGACGAGCAGTCCCAGGCACGAGGCGAACAGGACGACCATGAGCACCATGTCCCGGATGAGCTTGCTCATCAGCCCGCCGGAGATGCAGATGCGGAAGGCGTCGATGGTGTAGGTCATCGGCATGATCGCGCCGATGGCCGCGAAGAACGGCGGCAACAGCTCAGGCGGATAGGTGCCCCCCGCGGACGTGAGCTGGATGATCAGCACCACCAGCATGGCGGCGGTGGCGACGAGGCCGAGCGAGGTCCGCAGGAGGTGGGCGACCGAGCTGAACGCTAGGGCGACCAGCGCCACGAGGACGATCATGAGCACCGGGTGCACCGGATCGAGGCCCAGCCCGATCCAGGCGGCGGCGAGCATCAGCCAGCCGGCGACCACCGAGATGAACCCCAGCGGGAGCCACGCGGTGATGGCGATCCGCAGGTCACCCGCACGGCCCGCGATCACGCGGCCGGTGATAGGCCTGACCAGGAAGAACGCCGAGATGCCCAGCACCCACAGCGCGATGGAGAAGAACATCGGCGCCAGTCCGCGGCCGTAGACGTGCGCGGGGTTGTCGACGGTCATCGTCACGTCCACCGGCGCGGAGAGCACCTGGGCGGCGCGCTCCTGCTGGTCGGCGGTCAGAACCGGCAGCCGCTGCGCGCCCTCGGCGAGCTTGGCTGCGAGTTCGTGGGCTCCGGACGCCGCGGTGCCGAGTCCGTCGGCGAGGGTCACCGAGCCATCGGAGAGGCGGTGGACGCCGGAGGCGAGGGTCCCCGTGCCGGACGCAAGTTGCTTGGCGCCCGCGTCGAGCCGGGTGAGCCCGGACGCCAGGGTGTGCGAGGCGTCCGCCGCCTTGGCGGCCCCGGCGTGCAGGTCGCTGGCCCCCTTGGCGACCTGGTGGGCACCGGAGTTGAGGGCGTCGACCTTGGCCTTGGCGTCCCCCGCGGCGGCGGCGAGGTCGCCGACCGACTGGAGCGCGGTGTTCGCGGCGGCGACGTCGTCGGCCACGGACTTGGCGTCCTGGGAGACAGTCCCGGTCTGGGTCGTGAGGGTGGCGAGCTGCTTCTGGAACGTGACGAACGCCGGGTCCGAGGCGAGTTCCGGATGGGCCGCGAGGAGGGCGTCCGCGGCCGAGCTGAGCCCCGCCGTCGTGGCGGAGACATTGCCGCTCGCCGAGGCGAACTTCGCCGACAGGTCCGCGGCGAGCTGGGCCGCCGTCTTGATGCGATCCTGCGCGGCGGGGAGCTTCTGCTGGGCGAGCGTCAGCACGGGATCGACCTTGTCGGCGAGCTGTTGCGTGCCGTTGGCGACCTTCCCGGCGCCCTCGGCGAGGGTCTTCGAGCCCGAGGACAGCGTGTCGAGTCCGGTGGCGAGTTGGCCGGCGCCGGAGGCAGCCTGGGACGTTCCGGTGGACAGCTGCGAGGCTCCGGACGCCGCGGAGTCCGCCCCCGTCGCCGCCTGCGCCAAACCGTCGCGGAGCTGGGTGCTGCCGTCGTGGGCCTGGGCGAGCCCGGAGTCGAGGCGGGAGGCGCCGTCCGCGGCCTGGGTCATGCCCTCGCGGATCTTGGCGAGGTTGGCGAACACGGCGTCGAAGTAGCTGCGGACGGCCGTCTCGTCGATGGCCCGCGCGATGGAGTTCTGGGCGCTGTTGGTGATGGTGCCGATGACGAAGCCGTTGGCGTCGTTGCGGTGCAGCATGATCTGGGCGCGCTGGGGGTTGTCGCCCTGCCCGCTGACGAGGTCGGTCGAGAAGCCGGACGGCACGGTGATGACGAGGTAGTAGCGACCGTGTTCGAGGCCATCGGCGGCCTCGGCCTCGTCGGTGTCGCGGAAGTCGAAGGTGCCCGCGCGATGCAGGCTGGCGACGAAGTCGGCGCCCGCGGTGACCTGCTTGCCGTCGATGCTGGCCGGGACGTCCTGGTTGACGACCGCGACCGGCACCTGGTTGAGGCGACCGTAGGGATCCCAGTTGCCCGCGAGGTAGATGCAGCCGTAGAGCAGCGGAATCATCAGGATGAACACCATCGCGAGGCGCGGCAGCGGGCCGCGGAACCGCTTGAGTTCGTAGCGAGCGAGGGCGAGGGGATTGCGTGCGGAGTCGAGCATGTCAGTTCCGGTCGAGGTCGATGAGGGTGCAGCCGACGGGCAGCGCCAGCCGCTCGGTGGTGGAGGCCACCACCGTGGTGCCGTCGGCCGCGAGCGCCTGGACGCCGGCCCACAGGGCCTTCTGCTCGTCCAAGGTGGCGCCGCGGTCGAGGTCGTCGATGACCACCAGCGCCGACGGGCGGACACAGGCGAGCGCGAGGGCCGCGCGGGTCTGGTCGGCCGGCGCCAGCTTGCCGTAGAGGGTGTCGAGCGGGGCGTCCAGGCCCACGAGGTGCGCGGCGTGGAGGTAGTTGGCGAGGCGGGCGCGCGGCGAACCGGCGTCCAGGAGGGTGCGTTCGGTGAGGCAGTCCTCCAGGCTCAAGGAGCTCTCGGGCGCGATGAGCGTGTCGAGCCGCGCCACCGCCGTGAGGCGGCGAACCTGGCCCGGGTGATGGATCCCATCGTGGCCCTCGACCAGCAGCATGCCCGAGACGTGCCGGAGCCGTCCGGTCAGGGCGAGGAGCAGCGTCGACTTGCCGGTCCGGCTCCCGCCGACGACCGCGCCGACGGAGCCCGGGACCAGGTCGATCTCAAGGGCGGGGATGACGACGCCCCGCGTCGTGGCCACGCGCAGGCCGCGGGCCATGACGGCCGCGACACCGGCTTCCACGTCGAGGGGAGGCGCGGTGTCGACCACGTGGCGGGGCAATTCACTCATGTTTGATGAGTGTACTCATTTTTGAGTGTCCTCACAATCTGAGCTAAGGTGGGGACGTGACCACGATCCAGTTCGGGCGCCGCGAGCGCAACAAGGCGGACAAGCGCGACCGCATCGCGCGGGCCGCCGCCACCTTGTTCGCCGAGCACGGCTACGCGCACACCACCACCCAACAGGTGGCGGTCGCCGCCGATGTCGCCGACGGCACGGTCTTCCGCTACGCCGGAACCAAGCCCGAACTACTGCTGATGGTCCTCAACGAACAGTTGCTGCCGCTGCTGGCGGTCGGGCGCGCCGCTGCCGCGAAGGCCGCCAGCCTGGAGGACGCGATCCTCGACATCATGGGCCCGCTGGTCGATCTCGCCGACGACCAGCCCGAGAATGCCGGTCCGTTCCTGCGCGAGGTGTTGTTCGGCGTGGACGGCCCCCACCGCCGCGAGTCCCTGGCGCTCACCGACGGCATCGTGGACACCATCGCGTCGCTCCTCGCCCCGCACGTGGACGAACTGCCCGACGGTCTCGACCTGCCGGAGGCCGCCCGTTGGGTGTTCGCCGCGCTGGTCACCGAAGTCATGCGGGGAATCGTCGGTCGTCCGGCCGCCGACCGCCGGGCACTGCTGCGGGCCCGCGTGCGCGTCCTGTTGCGGGGTCTCGGGGCCGCCTGACCCCCCGGTCACGGCCCCACGAAGGCCTTTACCCGCTTCTCGTTGGCCGAAACGTCCTCTGAAGCGGCTGATTCGCCCATCAGAAGCGGATTGTGGCCTTCACGGCCCGGACACCCCCGTTCAGGCGGGTACGGTCGGGTCATGGGACTGACGTTGCGGACCGTTCTCGTCGCCGCGGGCCCCGCCGCGGCCATCGAACTCACCGACGCCGAGGTGGAACGGCTCGGCGGGGGCAAGCGCGCGGCCGTGGTGGTGACCATCGGAGGCACCTCCGAACGGCTCCGGCTCGCCGTCATGGGTGGTCGCAACCTCATCGGGCTGCGCCGCGAGGTCCGCGAACGCATGGCCGTCGCCGCCGGCTCCGAGGTGGACGTCCGGATCGACCTGGACGTGGCTCCCCGCGAGGTGACGATCCCGGACGACCTGGCTGCCGCTCTCGCCGCCGCCGGACGACGCGACGCCTTCGACCGGCTGGCCTACACCCACCGCAAGGAGCACGTCGCCGCCGTCACCGACGCCAAGCGGCCCGAGACCCGGGCCCGTCGCATCGCGGCCACCGTCGCCGCCCTGGCCTGAACGGGAGGACCGCCCATGCGCTCGACCTTGTCACGCCGACATTCCACCGCGTGGGTGGCCGCTCTCCTCGTCGCGCTCGCACTGCTCGTCGCGCCGCTTGCCCCCCGCGCGGACGCTGCGCCGACGCCGGAAGCCCCGCGCGCGATTCTGTACTTCTTCTGGGGCGACGGCTGCCCGCACTGCGCCGCCGCCAAGCCGGCGCTCGCCGAGTTGAAGGCCAAACACCCCGAACTCGTGATCCGCGACTACGAGGTCTTCACCAGCGACGCGAACCGCCAGCTCTTCATCGACATCGCCGCCAAGCACGGCTTCGAGCCCGCGGGTGTCCCGACGTTCCTCCTCGGGGACCGGCACTGGGCCGGGTTCACTCCCACCACCACGCCCGCCACTCTGGAGGCTGCGATCACCCAATGCCTCGCCTCCGGGTGTCCGGACGCCGGCGCCGGGATCGCGCCCCCGCTCCCGTCCAGCACCGCGCCCCCGGCGACGACACCAGCCGCACCC
>CAYZXQ010000037.1:11756-24770 GCA_964482465.1 uncultured Nigerium sp.
CGCGCCCCCGCTCCCGTCCAGCACCGCGCCCCCGGCGACGACACCAGCCGCACCCACCGCCGCCCCGTCGACCCCGGCCGCGACGCCCTCACCCCCCGCCCCCGCCACCGCGGCGCCGGTCGAAGACGCCGGCGTCCTCGACATCCCCGGCATCGGACCGGTCAACCTCGCCGGACAATCCCTCCTGGTCAGCACCGTCCTCATCGCCCTCGTGGACGGTTTCAACCCCTGCTCGCTGTGGGTCCTGACGATCCTGCTCGCGCTGACGCTGCGCACCGGCTCGCGGCGGCTCGTCTTCCTGATCGGGGCGGTGTTCATCCTCGTCACCGGCTTGGTCTACGCCCTGTTCATGGCCGGGATCTTCACCGCCCTCACCGCTCTCTCCATCGCCCCCTGGGTGCGCGTGGTCGTCGCGGCCGTCGCTGCGGTGTTCGCCCTGGTCAACATCAAGGACTACTTCTGGTTCAAGCAGGGCGTCTCGCTCAGCATCCCCGACGCGCAGAAACCCGGCCTGTACGCGCGCATGCGCGGGCTCCTCGCCAGCACCGACAACATCCCGGCGCTGATCGTCGGCACGGCCACCCTGGCCGCTGGCGTCTCCGTGATCGAACTCGCCTGCACCGCCGGATTCCCGGTCCTGTGGAGCAACCTGCTCACCGCTCAAGGGGTCGCCTTCTCGACGTTCCTCGGCCTGCTGCTGGTCTACATGGTCATCTACCAACTGGACGAGCTCCTCATCTTCGGCGCCGCCGTCGTCACCCTGCGCGCCAGCAAGCTCGAAGAGAAGCACGGCCGCATCCTCAAGCTCGTCGGCGGCATGCTCATGCTCACCCTCGCGGTCGTCATGCTCGTGGACCCCACCCTCATGGTCGGGTTGGTCAGTTCCCTGGTCGTGTTCGGCGTGGCGTTGGCGGCGACGGCGTTGGTCCTGGTCGTCCATCGCGTGATCCTCCCGCGCCTCGGCGTCCGGATCGGCCTCGAATCGTCCCCGACGCCCGGACCGTCCCGGACGCGCGCGTCCGCAGCATCGGGTTCGGCCCCGCCACGCAAGGATTCCTCCAAGCGCTCCGGACGCCGCCGCTGACGCTGGGGTGCCGGACGCCCCCGCTCAGGCCCCCGCGTCCCGGACGATCATGGCGGCCGACACCCGGTTGTCCACGCCGAGCTTGGTGAAGAGGTGCGCGAGGTGCGCCTTCACCGACGCGTGGCTCACCCCGAGCCGCGTGGCGATCTGGGCGTTGGTCAGCCCGGACGCCATCAGCGCCGCCACCTCCCGCTCGCGCGGGGTGAGGGTGGCGAGGGCGTCGCGTGCCGCGGCGTCCGGAACCGCGGAGACGGACGCCGACGTGGCCGCCGCGATCAGCGTCGAGGTGACCTCCGGCGACAGGGACGGCTCGCCGGCGTGGACGCGGCGGATGGCGTCCGTGAGCCGGGCGGGGTCGGCATCCTTGAGCAGGAACCCCTCGGCGCCCATCCCGAGCGCCCGGACGACATAGTCGTCGGTGTTGAACGTCGTCAGCACGAGAATGCGCGGACGCTGCGGCCGAGAACGGAGCGCCTCGATGGTCGCGAGCCCATCCATGCCCGGCATACGAATGTCGAGCAACAGGACGTCCACGGGGGTGGCGTCCAGCAGCGCGAGAGCCTCGGCGCCGTCGGCAGCCTGCCACGCGACGCTCATGTCGGGCTCGCCGCCGAGGATGAAGCGCAGGCCGGTCCGCACCATGGCGTCGTCGTCGACGAGACCCAACGCGATCATGGCCGCTCCTCCGGCTCGGCGACGCCGACCGGCAGGACGGCGTCCACGACGAATTCTCCACCCCGGACGCCGTGGGCGACGGTCCCGCCCACGAGGGCGACGCGCTCGACGACGCCGATGAGGCCGAGTCCGGCGCCGGCGGTGTCCCCGGCTAGGTCGGCGAGCGGGTTGGCGGCGCGCAGGACGAGCCGGTCGTCGGTCCGGGCGACCGACAGCGCCACGGGCGCGCCGGGTGCGTGCTTGCGGGCGTTCGTCAGGCACTCCTGGACGATCCGGAACGCCTGCCGCGACACTCGCGCCGGCACGGATGTGAGGTCGCCGGTCGTGGTGAGGTTGACGTCCTGGCCGGCGTCCTCGGCGTCCGCGAGCAGCACCGCGAGCTGGTCGAGGCTGGGCTGCGGCGGCTCGGGGGCCGCCTGCGTGCCGCGCAGGGTGGCGAGCATGGCGCGCAACTCGTCCAAGGAGGTCCGGGCGTTGAGCTGGACCAGCCGCGCCGCCTCGCGCGCCTCGTCCAGGTCGAGGGTGGTGCGGTAGGCCAGCGCCCCCGCGTGCAGCGCGATGAGCGAGAGCCGGTGGGCGACCACGTCGTGCATCTCGCGCGCGATGCGCTCGCGCTCGGCGAGCCGCGCCTCGGCCAGCCGCGCCTGTTCGGCCTCGTGGCGAGCCGCCTCGGCGTCGGCGGCGTTGCGCCGCGCCTGGCTGCGGCTGCTGCCCAGCAGCCCGATCAGGGTCGCCACGCTGACGAACGCCACGGCCAGCCAGAGCTCGAACGTCACCGGACCGAGCGCCGCGCCTCGGCTCAGCGCCCAGCCGGAGTCGACCAGTTTGCCCGCGAGCAGCGCGGACCCGGCTCCCAGCGCAACCGGCAGCGGACGCCGCCGCGCCAGGTGCGCCTGCGCGGCCGCCGCGGCGCCGATCACCGCCGGGGAGAAGGCCCACAGGACCGCCAGCAGCAGGACCGTCGCCAGCGGCGTCCGCCGCCGCAACCCCAGCGCCAGCACGCCGAGCAGCCCCACCCCAACCAGCAGGACGGCCAACTGCGGCACGGCGTCGCTGCCGTCGAGGAGGGCCTTCACGAGCGGGGTCTGGTAGTAGAGCCACCCGAGGACGGCCACGAACCAGGGCCACGGTCCGGCGTCCGGACGCTCGTCGGCGGTCGCGGGCAGGCGCGGAGCGGTCGGAGTCACGTCCGCCAGCCTACGGACGCCGCGGCGTCTGGCACCTCACCCGATCGGACGCGGGCTGGGGTCCGATCGGCTCTTTCGACCCGTGACCGAACGGACGCCGCCCACCTGCCACCCGCCCGATGCGGGCGGCCGGGCGGCTGCGGTGGAGTGGACCCATGATCGAGATCGCCCACCTCACCAAGCGCTTCGGCACCACCCTCGCCCTCGACGACGTCAGCCTGAGCGTCGAGCCCGGCAGCATCGTCGGGTTCCTCGGACCCAACGGCGCTGGCAAGTCGACCACGCTGCGCATCCTCACGGGGCTGGTGCATGCGGATGCGGGGACCGCCACCCTCGGGGGCGTCCGCTACGCCGACCTGTCCAACCCGGGCTTGACCGCGGGCACGCTGCTGGGGGTCGAGTCGCTGCACGCGGGACGATCCGGACGCGAGACGTTGCGGCTGGCCTGCCTGACGCTGGGGCTGCCGGCGGCGCGCGCGGACGCCGTGCTGGCCGAGGTCGGGTTGACCCGCGCCGAAGCCCGTCGCCGGGTGAGGACGTACTCGCTCGGCATGCGCCAGCGGCTCGGCCTCGCGCAGGCGCTGCTCGGGGACCCGGCAGTGCTGGTCCTGGACGAACCCGCCAACGGCCTGGACCCGCAGGGGCAACGGTGGCTGTCCGAGTTGCTGCGGGCGCGGGCACGGCGCGGCGGCGCGATCCTGCTGAGCAGCCACCAGCTCCACGAGGTGAATCGCCTGGTGGATCGCGTGGTCATGGTCGGTGCCGGACGCGTCCTCGCCAACACCCCCGTCGGCGACCTTGCCGACCTGGAAGAGACCTACTTCGCCCTTACCGCCGGGGCCGACCGCGCGGCCTGACCCGGGCCCGCCGCCCCACCCGACTCGGCGACCCACCCGCCACCCCACTCGCCACCCGACAGGAGCTCTCCATGACCACCCACGCCCTCGCCCGTCCCGACGCCGCCGCCCGCCCCGGCGTCCGCCCCACCACGCTCGCCCGGGCGATCCTCGTCGAAGCCCGCAAACTGGTCGACACCCGCTCGGGGGTGGCGCTGCTGATCGCCGCAGCGGCCCTGGCGGCGGTGTTCGCCGGGGGCCGGGCGCTGCTACCCATCCCCACCACGACCTATGGCGAGCTGGTGTCCATGGCCGCCGGACCCGGCGGGTTGATCCTCATGATCTTGGCGATTCTGCTGGCCACCAGCGAGTTCTCGGCGGGGACGGCGTCCGCGACGTTCGTCCTGGAGCCCCGCCGCGGACGGATCCTGCTCGCCAAGACCGTCGTCGTCGTTGGCATGGCGGTCGTCGTGACTGCGCTGGCATTCGTCGTCGCCGCGGGGGCGATGGTCATCGCCCCCGCGCTCGGCGCTCCGGCCCTCCCCTGGAGTGTCGACGTCCCCCGCGTCCTCGCCGTCACCGGCGCGGGCGCGTTCACCGCGCTCGCCGGGCTCGCCTGGGGGTTCCTCACCCGCAGCGCGCCCGCCAGCATCGTCCTGCTGCTCGTCTGGCCGACGGTCGTCCTGCTGGTCGGCGCGGTCTCGGACGCCGCCCGGACCGTGCTCGGCTACCTCGACCTCAACGCCCCCTACGCGTTCGTCACCGACCCCGACCACGCAGGCGTCCGCCTGGTCACGTCCGCGGCCGTCTGGGTCGTCGCCCCCGCCGCCCTTGGCGTGTGGCGCCTGCTGCGCGGCGACCTGTCCTGACCCTCGACCCACCCAGGAGGTACCCATGTCCCGCGCCCGCCGCGTCCTGCTCGTCACCCTCGCCGTCGTCGTCGCCCTCGCGGCCGGGATCGTCGGCTACCGACTCGTCGCCACCGCCCCCGCCGGCACCCCGCAGGCGACCGAGCTTGCGGACGCCGCCGTGTCCGACTCGCTGGCCACAGCCACCGTGCTCGCGGTGGGCGAGGCCACCCACGGCACGCGCGAGTTCCGCGTCGCCCGCCAGCAGATCCTCGCCAAGGTCGCCGACCGCGGGTTCACGACTATCGCGCTCGAGGACGACGCCGGCTCGGTGAGCCTCGCCGACGCCTGGCTGCAGGGTGGTCCGGGGACGCCCGAGGAGGCCGTCCGGCGACTGGGGTTCCGCATCTACAAGACCCAGGAGACCGTCGAGCTGTTCGCGTGGATCCGCGCCCGCAACGAGGGACGTCCCGCCGCCGAACGCATCCGCCTGTACGGCATCGACGTCGCCCGCCCCAGCGCCGAGAAGGCGGTCGCGCTGGACTGGCTCGCCGCCCATGACGCGGACGCCGCCAGCACCCTGGCCGCGAAGCTGGCTCCCTTGACCGACGAATCCCGCTACGACCAGGGCATCAACCGGGACGTCGCCGCGTCCGCCCAGGAGCTCGCGGACGTCGTCGCCCGCCACGCCGCCTCCGCCACCGACGACGCTGCCTTACGCGCCCTCCAGGCCGCCCGCGCCCTGGTCGCCGGCCGCACGCTCGCGGCGTCCGCAACCGCCGACGCGCGCGACCGCACCATGGCCGACCAACTCGCGTGGCTCCTCGACCAACGCGCCGCCGCCGGCGGACGCCACACCCTGCTCTGGGCGCACAACGGCCACGTCGACAAGGCCGGACAGGCCAGCGCCGTGCCCGGCGCGAAGCTCGGACAGCTCGCCGCCCGGCGCTGGGGCTCCGGCTACAAGGCCATCGGGACGGACGCCCGCATCGCGCGGTTCCGCTCCGACGGGGCGAACATCGAGGTCAGCGTCGACTCGCCGATCCGGGGGCTGTTCGCTGGGACGCAGGTGGGCTACCTGGAGATGAACGCGGCGTCGGACGCGAATCGTGCGGTGCTGGGACGCTCGCTGCCGATGGTGAGCGCGGGCGAGCCGTTCGCGCCGTGGAATGCGTGGCTGCCGTTCCTGGACGAGGTCACGGTCAGGCCGGACGCCGCGTGGGACGCGCTGATCTACGTCGCCGAGTCCCACCCCGTGACGCCGCTGCCGTGAGGCGGGAAGGCGGGCCACGGCGTCCGGAACCGGACGGTCAGTCGTCGAAGGAGTAGCCCTGCGCCTCGGCCTCGGCGATGAGGGTCCGGATCGCGGTGGCGTCGCGGACGAACGGGTCCAGCTCGGCGCGTAGCTCGCGGAGGTCGTCGAGGGAGCCCTGCGCCGAGAACAGTCCGGCCTCGGAGTCGAGGTCGAGCCGCGCGACGACCTCGGGCGCGAGGTAGGTGGCGACGCCCTCCCAGAAGTAGCCGTTGGGTTCGTGCGCGGCGGCGAGGATGCCGGCGTCCGCAGGCAATTCCCCGCAGCAGAAGGAGAGATAGTGCTCGCCTCTGAGGGTCTGGATGCGGGTGTACTCCGCGTCCGCGGAGTCGGGGCGCGGGGCCCGTCCGCCCAGCCAGTCGCGAATGCCCATGGCGGTCAGTCTGTCCCCTGGTGCGGCCGGATGCACGTCGCCCCGCCTGCGTCCGGACGCGGCCGTCCGGTGGCTGGGGCGCGGGAGAACGAGGGGCGCGGGAGAACGAAGGGCGCGGCAGTGCGGAGGGCACGGCAGAGCGGAGGGCACGCGAAGGCGGAGGGCGCGCGAGAACGAAGGACACCACAGCGCCACGGGGCACGTGAAGAACGAAGGGCACGGCAGAGCGGAGGGCACAACAGCGCGACGGGGCACGTGAGAACGAAGGGCACGGCAGAGCGGAGAGCACCACAGCGCGACGGGGCACGCGAGAACGGAGGGCACGGAAAGGGGGGCGCGGCAGAGCGGGGGACGCGGCTAGCCGACGGGCGAGGGCTCGACGTCGAACTCGTCCGGTTGGTGATGGAGCGGACGCCGCCCCTCGCCGGCCCGGACCAACGCCACCCCCGCGAGCAGCACCGCGCCGCCCAGCAGTTGGATCGGGGCGGGCAGCTCGCCGAGGAAGAGCCACGCGAACGCCACGGCGAACAGCACCTCGGTGAGACCGACGAACGAGGACACCGTCGATCCGAGGAACCGTGCCGCGATCACCCCCAGCACGTAGGCGAGCGCGGCGGCGACCACGCTGAGTTCGGCGAGCGACGCCCACGCCGGGACAGCCATGCCGGCCAGTTCCACCGTCGGACCGCCGGCCACCATCGGGATCACCCCCGTCACGCCGAGCAGCGCCAGCATCGCGGCGCCTGCGACGAGCCCGAGGCCCGCGAACGTGATCGCCGGCAGGACCGTCTCGCGGGCGGCCAGGATGTAGTGCCCCGCCATCCCCACCGCAGCCAGGAGCGCCCAGGCGATGCCCACGGCGTCCGGGCGAGTCTGGCTGGCGATGTCCAAGACGAGCGCGAGTCCGGTCAGCGCAAGGACGACGCCGCCGAGGGTGAGCGCGCCGGGCGGACGCCGCGTCACGAACCACACCCACAGCACCACCAGGACGATCCCGAGGTACTCGACCAGGAGCGCCACACCCACCGACAGCCGGGCGATGGCGCCGAAGTAGCCCAGCTGCGCCGCCCCGACGGCGAGCATGCCGTACAGCGCCGTGAGTGGGAGTTCGCGGACGACCGTCCGCCAGCGTCCGCGTACCGCCCACAGCGCGGGTCCGAGCAGGAGCACCGCCGCGCCGCCGATGCGCAGCAACACGACGAGTCCGGGGGTCCATCCGGCGGTGATGAGGGATTTCGCGAACGGCCCAGACGTGGCGAACGCCGCACACGACGCCAACATCACCACGAGCCCTACCCCCGCGTGTGGTCGCATGTCCCCTCCCCTCGGGTTCGTGACGGACGCCCCGGCGACCGTAGCCCATCCCGGCCAGGACGGTCCGCGGCGTCCGAACCCACGGCGAACCCGCTCCCCACGCAGAGACACTCTCATTGCGAATATTGCGAATACCTCGACATGCTGGAGTCATGAGCACCGTAGCTGTGTCACCGGAGACGTTCATTCCCGAGGACTCCGCGACGGCCGAAGTCGTCGACTTCGTCGCAGCCCTGAAGGCACGCGGCCTGGACGCGCCGGAGTCACGTCTGCAACTCGTCGGACCGGACGGCACGCGCATCGACTTGCCCGAGGAGCTGTTCCACGTGCTCCGCGTTGCCGCCGACGCACTGGCGCAGGGGCGCGCCATCGCGGTCGCGCCGCTCGACAAGCTGCTGACGACCATGCAGGCCGCCGAGCTCCTCGGCATCTCGCGTCCCACGCTGATCAAGTTCCTCGAACGAGGCGATATCCCGTTCCACACGGTCGGACGCCACCGGCGCATCATCCTGCGCGATCTGGTCGCCTACCAGCAGACCCTCGCTGCCACTCGTCGCGAGGCGCTGGACACCACGGTGGACATCGCCGTGGAGAGGGACCTCTACGAGGCGACGTCCGGGGGCGGCGAAGGAATCCGCTGAGCACAGCCCGCGATCCAATCCGCAGCGAGCGGCAGTCGATCGCGGCGTAGTCGCTTCACGAGAGCAACTGGCCGAACAAAGACGTTCGTGTCGAGGAAGACAAGGAAGGCCATGGTCGCTACGCCTCACCGCCGGCGTACTTGGGGGCCAGTTCCTCCATCTGCTCCAGGACGAGCTTGGTCGCGGCTTCCTGCTTGTCCGGCGGGTACCCGTGCTTGCGCAGCAGTCGTTTGACGGACGCCCGCAGCTTGGCCTGCACGTCCTGGCGTCGGGTCCAGTCGGTCCGGGTGTCGCGGCGCATGACGTCCACCAGTTCGCGGGCGATCGCAGCGAGCACGGTGGTGCCCTGCTCCAGGACGGCCGATTCGTTCTGGCTGACCGCGTCGTAGAACGCCAGCTCGTCGTGCGTCAGCGGCGGATCGAACTGCTCGCCCCGGTGTCCCTCGGCCATGATCTCCTCGGCGAGTTTGCCGAGCGCGGCGATGACTTCGGCGGAGGTGAGTTGCAAGTTCGTGTAGCGCCCCATGAGTCCCTGGATGCGCTCACTGAAGGCGGCACGCCTGACAACGTTGGACGCCGTCGCCGCCTGGACGCCTGAGACGAGCAAGTCCCGCAGCGCTTCGATGGCGAGGTGGGTGTGGGCGGACGCCCTCATCTGGGCGAGCACTTCGGGCGAGAGCTCTTGCAGGCTGGGCTGGGGCAGCCCTGCGGCGGCGTAGATGTCGGTGACGTCGCCTGCCTCGGTCGCCTCGGCCACCGCGCCGCGGAGGATGCGCGCGATGTCGTCGGGCAGTGGTTCACCGGACGACGACCGTTCCATCGCGTCGTACTTGGCCATCCAGACCCGGGTCTGCTCGTAGAACGCGATCGTGTTGCGAAGCGAGGCCAGAGTCTCACTCCCGCCAGCCAGCGCCCACGCCCGCTGGAGTTCCCCGGCGAAGCGCCGGAATTCGCGGTGGAGCGGCACCTCGTCGTCGGCGACCTGGTTGCCCGGTGTCGCGGGCGAGCGCAGGTAGTTCACGAGCCCGGCCACCGCCTCGATCGAGGCGTGCTTGCTCGGCCCAGTCAGCACGGCCCGCCAGTCGTAGCCGGAGACGAGGGCGTCCAACTTCGCCACGAGTTGGCGAGCGAGTGTGGCGGCTTCGGCGATGTCCTGGCCGACGGGGTGGTGGGCGCGGTCCTGGTCGGTGTACTCGGCCAGGGCGTCCGTCAGGTTCTGGGCGATGGGCGCGTAGGCGACCAGCAGGCCGTCCTGCTTCCCGCGGAACGTGCGGTTCACGCGGGCGAGGGTCTGCATCAGCAGCGCACCCTGCAGCGGACGGTCGAGGTACAGCGTGTGCAGCGGCGGGGCGTCGAAGCCGGTGAGCAGCATGTCCTTGACAACGACGAGTTCGAGTTCGTCCTCGATGTGACGCAGCCGCTCCTTGATGGCGTCGTTCTCGCTTTGGCGGCGGACGTGGTCGCTGATGGGCGGGGCGTCCGAGGCGCTGCCGGAGTAGACGACCTTGATGGTGCCGCGGTCGATGGCATCCGAGTGCCAGTCTGGACGCAGCGCGACGATGGCGGCGTACAGCTTGGCGCAGATCTCGCGCGTGCCGCCGACGATGAGCGCCTTCCCGTGCGGGTCGGCGGGATCATCCCCGGACGCCGGCGCGACGGCCTCGGCCATGCGCGCCCGCCGATCCTCCCAGTGGGTGACGATGTCGGACGCCAACGCCTCGATCCGTTGGGGGGCGCCGTAGATGGCGTTGATCACGGCGACGGATCGCTCGACGCGCTCGCGCTGGGCGTCGTCGAGCCCGACGGTGGCTTCGTCGGCGGCGGCGTCCAGATCGTCGGGGGTGACGTCGTCGGCGAGCTTGACTGGGATGAGTCGGGGCTCGAACCGCACGGGGACGGTCGCGCCGTCGGCGACCGCACGGGTCAGGTCGTAGACATCGATGTAGTCGCCGAAGACGGCGCGGGTGTCGCGCTCGTGGGTCTTGATCGGCGTACCGGTGAAGGCGATGAGGGTGGCGTGCGGGAGGGCGTCCGCGAGGTGGCGCGCGTAGCCGTCGAGGTCGTCGTAGTGGCTGCGATGTGCCTCGTCGACGATGACGACGACGTTGCGACGGTCGGTGAGCAAGGGATGCTCGGAGCCGGCGAAGCGCTCGTCGTCGGTGCGTCCGAACTTCTGCAGCGTGGTGAAGATGATGCCGCCTGAGCGCCGGGACGACAGTTCCTGGCGGAGTTGGGCACGGGTCGTGACCTGGAGCGGTTCGTCGGGCAGCAGCGTGGAGCGGTCGAACGTGTCGAAGAGCTGCCCGTCGAGGTCGTTGCGGTCGGTGATCACGACGATCGTGGGGTTGAGCAGGTCGGGATGACGCATGACGAGGTTGGCGTACAGCTCCATCTCCATCGACTTGCCGGAGCCCTGGGTGTGCCAGACCACGCCGGCCTTGCCGTCGGACCGCACCGCGCGCAGCGTGGCCTGCAGCGCCTTGGTGACCGCGAAGTACTGATGCGGCTTGGCGATGCGCTTGGCGAAGCCGCCGTCCCCGGAGTCGAACGCGACGAAGTTGCGTGCGATGTCGAGGAACGTCGTCGGGGCCAGCAGACCGAACGCGAGCAGTTCGAGTTGGTTGTCGTCGCTGAGGCGTCCGGATTCATCGACGTTCCAGGGCGCGTAGTGGTGCAGTGGCGTGAACGGGGTGCCGTAGCGGGCGGCGAGGCCATCACTGATGACAGTGGCGACGATCGTCCGGAAGGCGAGCGGGAACTCCCGCAAGTAGGTTCCCAATTGCGCGTGCGCCTTCTCGACCGTGGCGGACGCCGAGCCCGCCTGCTTGAGCTCGACGATGACGAGCGGCAGGCCGTTCACGTAGCCGACCACGTCGAAGCGGCGACTGAACTGGCCCTGCCGGATGCGGACCTGCTGGACTGCCAGGAAGTCGTCCGCGCCGTCGCGCCCGATCAGGCGCAGCGTGGGGGTCTGCTCGATGCCGGAGGCGTCCACGTACGTCAGGCCCCGGTAGCCGTCGGTCAGGAAGGTGTGGAAGCGCGCGTTCTCGGCCTGGGCGTCCTGGGACGCCGGGGTGAGCATGTCGGCCATCGCCTGCTTGAGCGACTCGTCCGGGATGCCGGGGTTCAGTCGGAGGAGTGCGGTGAAGAAGCGCTCGCGCAGCACGAGGTCGGACGCCGTCGCCCGCTCTGGCTCCGTGGCGGCCCCAGTGGTGGGCTGCCACCCGACCTCGCCCAGCCAGTCGAGGAACGCTGATTCCCACTCGGCCTCGTTGATCATGACGCTCCTGCTGTTGACTAGCTCCAGTCCGGGATCGCCCCGTACTTCTCCATGACGTGCAGCGTCTCATCAACCGACGCCTGATGGCGGCGCCATGCTGCTTCAGATGCCTGGACGATCTGTCGTGTGCCGGACTTGCGGAGGCGCTTGTACGGGATGTCTTCGCGCAGCAGGATCTGCTGAGCCATGTTGACCAGGCGGCGCCCGTAGTCATCGTCGATGATGAGGATGACGTCGTGGCCCGCTCGCGCCAGCGCGAGGCAGTGCGCCACTGCGATGAACTCCCCCAGGTTTTGGGACGCCGCGAGTCGTGCGGCCAGCGGGATCGACGACGTGAAGTCGGCAGCATCCAGATCGCTCAGTGCCTCGCCGAGGCCCGGCGTCTCCTCGGGTGCGTCCGAGAGTCGCGTCACCCGCTCTGACAAGGCGCGCCACCGCCCTTCCGCGCCGCTGGTGGCGTACTTGGGCTTGAGGGTCACGCGTTCGATCTCCTCGGCGACCGCTGCACAGGTCATGAGTTGCGCATCCCACTTCTTGGCTTGCTGGATGAGGATGTTCTCCTCGCCTGCGGCGAGAAAGTGGATGAAGGAGCAGGCGTCGAGGAGAATCCTCACGGCAGATCCGAGAGGTCGTCGTCGCGGAGGGCGTCCCGATCATTCGTTGGCTGAGCGACCGGCGGTGGCGGCGGAAGCTCGGCCAGCAACTCGTCCACGTTGTGTCCGGTGATGACCGCCAACTCGGTGATAGGCATCGCACCGGCCAGGTAGGCGCGAGTCGCCAGTTCCTGGAGTCGTCGTGGCCTGGGTCCCTCGCGAACAACAGCCTCCCTTTGCTTCTCCAGATCACGCCAGCCGTACTTCCACGCGAGGTCCTTGGTCGCCAACGGCTTGAACGCCTCACAGGTCGCGCTGTCGATGAGGTGCGCCGTCTTGAGCTGGATCGCCGCGATGGCCGGCGACACCGCGTAGCGCTTGACGCACCAGTTGAGGAGCCCCTCTGCGTCGAGATGGGGTAGCTCTCGCTTCGCGGCCTTGACCGCGTCGAGGGGTAGCAGCAGGTGGCGGGCGAAGGCGTGGGCCCGGGTCTCGCTGGCGCTTGTGTACTCGTGATGCGGTGAGGAGTTGAGGTCGTCGGGAAAGAGGAGGTGCCCCATCTCGTGCGCGAGCGTGGAGCGAAGCCGCGCAGGGGACAGATTGGCGTTGACCACGATCACCATGGTCCCCGTCGTGGAGTCGCGGGCCGTGAGCCCGTGTTCGTTGCTGCCCGCATCGACGAACAAGACGTCAACATCGAGGAGATCCAGCAGGGCGACCATGTCGTCAATGGGCGCGGCACCGAGGTGGTGGTCGTGGCGGAACTTCGCCGCAGCCTCGCGCCCCTGCTTCTCGTTGCTCATGCGTCGCGGGCGATCCGTCGATAGTCGGCGAGGTAGGCCCGGGCGGCCGCGATCATGTCGTCCATCCC